>NZ_JBHZPI010000011.1:0-171754 GCF_042788025.1 Paenarthrobacter sp. YIM B13468
CCTTCGGGTTGGGTAATGCTGATGGGCTTTTGGGTGGTCCGGAGCGGGCCTGTGAGTTCAGGGTCGGTGTAGTTTCCATGCTCTTCAGGAATCGGCATGACGCCAAGATCAATCACCTGGGTGACTTCCTTGTTGACCACATCCACATACGCCACTAGCCCATCCACCGGGTGCGCCCAAGCGCTGTCCTCCGGGAAATCCTGCACGAAAGCCAGGCCCCGCAGGATCCGACGGCCGCGTTCTTCCTCGTACTCGAACACCCCCGCAGAAAGCGGGGCAACGCGGACCTTTTCAACCTCCAACCGACGGGCGGCAAGAGCAGCCAACCACCGCTCGTCCGTAGCCAAAAGCTGCTCGACCAGCTCAAATTCTTCCTCGATGACCGGCAGCTCGCCGGAGACTTTGGTATCAAGCTCCACCGCCGACAGGACCTCACCACGCGTGACGGAAACAAGCACATCTGTGGGAGCCCCACCGGAGATGTCATGGATAAACACCCGGAACCGCCGGTCCTCCTCGTGTTCCTTCACGCCGCGAGGGGGTTCGATCAGACCCAAGTACGCAATGCGATGCTGCGATTGGAGATGGCCCGCCCCGTGCAGGATTGAACGTATCTCATGAATCTCAGCGGCATCGGTCAAGCGGAACGCGGACGCAGTTTGGGTTGGTGCAAGAGTCATTTCGAGCCTTCAGTACGGACCGCGGACGGTCTTTTTATTCTATGCCTGTAGAGAATACGGGTCAGTGTTCTGGTTCACAAGAGCCTGATGCGTGTGAAATTTTTTTTCGACATATGTGGAAAAACGAGTGACAGTCGGTCCTCCCCGGGCATACTCTGTGTGATACGTCACGGCAGAACACAGGTGTTCTCACCGAACAACTTCTGACTGGCGGTATCCCATCTCCCGCTGAGGCCGAATACGCTCCGGCCAACATCCACGCCCTGGCAACTCCACGAGCCCCTGATGACCCCAAGCCGGGCTCGAGTGTCGGTTCAAACTTTCATATCCGGAGGATCCTCCATGTCCAAGCAGTCTCCCGTCCCATTGGCGGCCGGCCTTAGCCGTCGCACCCTGGGCGTTCCCGCACTTGTTTTCATGACCATTGCCGCCTCTGCCCCGCTCACCGTGGTTGCGGGCGGATATCCGAGCAACTTCGCCGTCACAGGCGTGTTGGGCGTACCGCTATCTTTCGTGGTCTTGGGCATGTGTCTCCTGTTGTTCACCGTTGGCTACTCGGCGATGAGTGCACGAATCCGTAACGCGGGGGCCTTCTACGCCTACATCGCACAAGGTCTGGGACGGACTACGGGCGTAGGCGCATCCTTCCTGGCACTTACTGCCTACAACGCTGTCCAAGTGGCCGTTTATGGCCTTTTCGGGTTTGCCTCATCATCCTTCATCAATGAAAAGCTAGGTTCCGCAGTGCCGTGGTGGGCGACAGCGGGTGTGGCATTCCTGGTTGTCGCATGGCTCGGCATCAACAAAGTGGACTTCTCCATACGCGTCGTCGCAGTGATGGTGGGATTGGAGTTCCTGGTTGTCCTCATATTCGACATCGCATCGTTTGTGGTACAGCCCGAAGGTGTATCGACGCTGGGGTTGGCTGCGGGGGACCTGTTCACTGACGGCGTCGGCGTCGTTTTGGCTTTCAGCGTCGCAAGCTTTATGGGATTCGAATCTGCCGCAATCTACAGCGAGGAAGCGAAGGATCCACAACGTTCCATTGCCCGGGCCACCTACATTTCGGTCATCTTGATTGCCGCATTTTACGCCTTCTCGGCTTGGGCCATGATGACCGGAATCGGCCCTAGCCAAATCGTCGCTCAATCTCGCGAGCTTGGTCCGGGTGTCCTTTTTTCCTTCCTGGCGGGAAACATGGGCAGCCTGATGGCTGACGTTGCCCAGCTGTTGTTCATCACCAGCCTCTTTGCTGCCCTGCTGGCCTTCCACAATGCCGTGGCCCGCTACTTCTTCTCACTCGCGAGGGAGAACGTCGTGCCGCGCAAGTTGGCGTATGTCAATCCGCGCACCCATGCCCCAGTGGCAGGTTCAATTGCACAATCCGTGATCGCACTCGTCGTGGTGGCCGGGTTCGCCGTTGCCGGAGCCAACTCCGACCTCGGAGTCTTGTACCCGGTACTCACTCTTTTCACGTGGCTTTCCAACGTCGCCGCTCTGGGCCTGGTTCTTCTGATGACTTTGGTCTCGTTCGCCGTCATAGGTTATTTCCGACCAAACCATTTCGGACACAGCTTGTGGACGCGAGCCATCGCACCTACGATCAGCTCGCTGGGATTAGCCACAATATTTGTCCTGGTCTTCACCAATTTCGAAGTCCTCATCGGAACAACGAACCTCCCCGCACTACCTGGGATCCTCACAGCGATCGCAATCATTCCCGGCTTCCTCGGCATTGCCTACGGTCTTTACCTGAGGTGGAGCTCACCTGAAATCTACAAAGGGATCGGGCACGGCGCCGACAACGCGCCCGCGTCCGATCAGGATGCTCCCAACCAGACGGACCCGGTCCCGGCGAAAGTCCGGTAACCGCCGCCAAGCTGCTCGGCGGTCGGCTGTGGCGCGACTTGCGCCCATAGCTATCAGCGAAGAACCTCATCGGACAAGCCATAGCGACGGTCGTTGAGTGGTGCAAGTCTTGCTTCCCGTTTTGGCATTACGCCGCTTGCACTCATCGGAGGGGCCTTGGCCTCGGGAAACACCGACGGCATTCTGGAAGCACGCATCTTCGACACGCTTCTTGGTTCAGTAGTCGCCGTCGTTGTCTTTGCCCTTTCAAGCAACGTGGTCACGTTGGTGAGGTCCAGGACGTGGCAAGCGCCTGACAAACCTCCTGTTGCGGGGCCCGCTCTGCGTCCCAAAGCCACGGGTTAGAACGCAGAGCGGGCCCCTCAACGCACGGGGCTACGAGACCAGGGCGCGGTACCGCGCGCGGCGGGCCTGCAGCCGTGGGAATCCCGAACCGGCCAGCGCTCCCGAACCGGCCAGCGCTTGAAGTTCGACGCCGATCACCTCACCCATGCGTCGGCAGAAGTCCACGGGTTCCTGGGCGGCATCGGGGCGTTCCTCCAACACCACGTCCACCACTCCCCTGCCCGCGAGCGCAGCGGCCGTGATGCCTTGGCTTTCTGCGAGCGCCGGGGCGTGCGACGTGGTCCGGTGGACGATGACGGACGCGCCTTCGGGAGGCAAGGGAGCAAGCCAGGCGTTCCGGGCGGCAAGGGTACGGTCCGCGGGCAACAGGGCCAAGGCTCCACCGCCGGTCCCCTGGCCGAGTAAGACGGACAGAGTGGGTGTTCCCAATCCAAGGAGGTCGTAGAGCGCCCGGGCGATCTCCGCAGCGAGCCCGCCTTCTTCGGCTTCCTTGGATAGGGCTGCTCCGGGGGTATCGATGACGGTCACCAGGGGAAGCCTGAGGTCTTTGGCAAGACGGATTCCGCGTCGGGCGTCCCTTAGGGAGGCCGGTCCCATGGATTTCCCCGAAGCACCGTGACGCTGATGACCGACCACCACGCAGGACGTGTTACCGAAACGGGCCAGGGCCACGAGCATCCCGTTCTCCTTGGCACCGTCACCGGCACCCCGCAGGAGAACCACGTCGCCGGCACCATCACGGAGCAGTTCCTCGGTTGAGGGCCTCAAGGGATCGCGCGACCGCTGCACTGCGTCCCACGCGCCGGTTTGTTGGGTTTCGGGCGCGGCCGCTTGCCCAAGCCCGGCAACAGCAGCACTCGATGAACCACTGCTCGGCGCCAGCAACAGATCCAGCACGCGGGCAAAGTATTCGCTGAGCCCCTCGGGAGGAACCACGGCATCCACGTGCCCGTGATCGAACAGATTTTCGGCGGTCTGGACACCGGGCGGGAAAGCTTCGCCATGCAGTGCCTCGTAAACGCGCGGGCCAAGGAACCCCAGCAGGGCGCCCGGCTCCGCTGCGGTCACGTGCCCCAGCGAGCCCCAGGATGCCATGACTCCGCCGGTGGTCGGGTGCCGCAAGTAGACCAGGTACGGAAGCCCGGCATTGCGGTGCGCTTGGACGGCAGCAACGATTTCCACCATGGCCAGGAAGGCGCTGGTTCCTTCCTGCATGCGGGTCCCGCCGGAAGCGGGCATGGCCACGAGCGGCAGGCCGAGTTGGGTTGCGCGTTCGACGGCGGCAACGAGCCTTCGTGCCGCATCCCGCCCGATCGAGCCGGCCAGGAAAGCGAAATCGGAGACCACGACGGCGACGCGATGGTTCCGTATCCTGCCCTCGCCGGTGAGGACTGACTCGTCGCTGCCGGATTTCTCCGCTGCGGCTTCCAGGTCTGCGGCGTATCCCGGTGCGGCAGAAAGGCCCACCACCCCACGCACCGGACTGTCCCACGAAACGAAGGTGCCGGCGTCGAGCATGTGCTCAAGCAGTTCCCGGGCGCCGAGGCGGCGACGCATGGCCATGGCGGTCATTCAGTCCTCCTCCCCTGTGGACAACCACTCACGAATGCTTGCGTCGTGCTCGTTGAGCAGCGGCGGTGCCGTGTGTAGGCGGCGGGTGGACTCGGCTCCGGCAACGTTGTCGAAGAAGCGCAGCGGCGGGCCGGGCAAGGTGACCGGGCCCAGGAGCGGGTGCTCGACGTCGAGCAGGAGTCCCTGTGAGGCGAGCTGTGGCCACTCGTAGACTTCCTTTAAAGACCGGACTTTGCCCGCGGGGATGCCCGCGTCGGCGAGCTTCGCGAGGAGCGGCTCAGCGTCGTACTCCGCGAACGCCGCTTCCACGACGTCGATAACGCGCGAGCGGTTACGCACCCGGTCCGCGTTGCTTGCAAGACCCTCAGCTGCCGGATCAAGGCCAAACGTGGACATGAAGGCTGCCCAGAGCTTTTCGCTGCCGACGCTGATCTGCACGCTCCCGTTGCGGCAACGGAAGAGTCCGTAGGGCGCGATGGAGGGGTGGTGGTTTCCCTGGGCCTCAGGCGATTCCCCGGCCACGGTGACTTTGGTTCCCTGGAAGGCGTGCACCCCGACGAGGGACGCCAGCAAGGACGTCCGAACCACTTGGCCCTGACCGGTCCGTTCGCGTTCGAGCAGCGCGGCCACCACCCCGTATGCGCCGTACATGCCGGACAGGAGATCGGCGATGGGTACGCCGACGCGTTGGGGGTCCTCGGGTCCGGAGCCGGTGAGCGACATGAGCCCGGCCTCGCCCTGGAGGATCTGGTCATAACCGCTGCGGTGGGATTCGGGTCCGTCATGGCCGAAGCCCGTGATGGACAGGATCACCAGCCGGGGGTTGATCGAGTGCATGGCATCGGTGCTGAACCCGAGCCGTTCCAGGACACCGGGGCGGAAGTTTTCCACCACCACGTCGGCGCGCTCGAGGAGTTGCCGCAGGGTGGTCCGGCCATCGGCGCTCTTGAGGTCCAACGCCAGGGATTCCTTGTTGCGGTTGCAGGACAGGAAATAGGTGGCCTGCGGATCGTCTTCGGGTCCAACGAAGGGCGGGCCCCAACCACGGGTGTCGTCCCCGGTGCCAGGGTTCTCGATCTTGATCACCCTGGCACCGAGGTCACCCATCATCATGGCGGCGTGCGGTCCCGCGAGGGCCCGACTCAGGTCCACCACGAGGCGGCCGGACAGGGGGCCGCCCGCTTCTTGTGGAACAGACTGCGGTGCTTCCGTGGCGCGGGTTTCGGTCAATGCTGAAGTCATGGCCATTCCTCCAAGATCAGTTGCCCAAGCGGGACAGGAGGACGGCGACGGCGGCCGAGACTCCGCCGGCGAGGGAACCTTCCAGCTCGGGGGCGAAGAAGGGTGAGTGGTTGACGGGGACAGCGCCGGGTCCGTCGAAGGCGGAGGCGGGCGTTCCGCCGAACATCCAGAACACGGACGGCACGCCAATCGCGGTACCCAGGTGACCGAAATCTTCGCTCCCCATCATCGGCGGGGTGACCTCAACGGACTCCGCCCCCAGCGCACCGCGCAGTGCCTCGAGAACGTAAGGAACGGCGTCGGGGTCGTTGAAGCACTGCGGGAAGCGGTACATCTCCTCAATCTGCGGGGTAGGCGCACCGGAGGCGGCGGCTTCGGCCTCGATGATGCGACGAACGGCGCCAAGGACCTGGCCACGAACGTCGTCGTCGAAGGTACGGATGTTGAGCGTGAACTCGGCCGAGGCCGGGATGATGTTTTCCTTGAGTCCGGCGTGGAATGTTCCAACGGTCACGACGGCGGACTTCCGCGGGTCCAGCTCACGGGACACGATAGTCTGCAGCCGCGTAACCATGTGCGCGGCCATGACGATGGGATCGATCGAGTCCTGCGGCTGCGACCCGTGGGACTGCTGGCCGTGGACAGTAACCCTGAGCGAATCCGCCATGGCCGCGACCGGCCCGCTGGAGATGGACACGGTACCCACCGGGCGGGGCATGACGTGCTGCCCGTACACTACTTCCGGCCGTGGAGCCTTGTCCCACAGACCGTCGTCGAGCATGGCCAAAGCACCTGCCGCGGTCTCTTCGCCGGGCTGGAAGATCAGTACCAAGGTCCCCGCCCACGCGTCCCGGTTGCCCGCGAGGATTTCGGTGGCTCCCAGCAGGCTCGCCACATGGGTGTCGTGGCCGCAACCGTGCATCACCGGAACTTCGGCGCCGTCCAGCATGCCCTTGTCCGTACTGGCGTACTCCAAACCCGTCGCTTCCTCGATGGGCAACCCGTCGGTGTCTGCGCGGAACGCAACCACGGGGCCCTCGCCGTTGCGCAGGATGCCCACAACACCCGTGCCACCGCAGCGGAAATGTTCCACCCCCAAACCGTCCAGTTGTTCTTCGATGAGTTGTGCGGTGGCGTGCTCCTGCATGGACAGTTCCGGGTGGGCGTGCAGGCGGCGGTACAGGGCATGGAGCTTGGTGGTCTGTTCGCTGTCGAGTTCCAGGGCGGTGGCGGTTTGGGTCATGGTGATCTTCTTTCTGGTGCGTTCTGGGGGTTTGCCGTGCGACTCGGGTTTACTCGATGTGGATGGGTTTGGCCGCTGCCACCTGCTTCCCGCGGAAGAACCATGCCAGGAGGATGGTGCCGACGACGGCGATGGCGGTGGACACCATGGCCAGCGACGGCACCATCGGCAGGACAACAAAGACGACGACGGCCGACACCAGTAGCGCGAAGACGGTGGTGCGGGGCTGCTTCATTGACACGATGGCCTGAACCAGTACCGCACCCAGGACGGTGGGCAGGACGTACAGCCGCGTGACCGTCAGCACCGACGGCGGAATGACGCTGATCAGCCAACTGCCCAGCAGTCCCACGAAGACGGCGAGCGACGTCAGGTGGACCACCGCCGCACCACAGATAGCCACGACGGCGGCAAGTTCGGCGCGCTTGCTGCCCGGCTTTGCGCCGATGTTCGTTTGGGCGATGAGCGCGGCGGGGAGGAGCTTGTTGGAGATGTTGCCGATCATGAACGCCTGGTACATGGCCGCAGGGCCGAGGATCGGGAAGTAGGTCAGCGGTTCGACGATCCAGATGATCCCGAACGTAGCGGCCACTGCGGCGAAGGCGATCCAGAGTTGGGCGGGTCCAATGTCCAGGCCGCCGGCGAATACGAGGTACAGCGGTCCGGCCACGGAGATCAGCAAACCCGCGATCATGGTGATTTGGCCCCAGCGGGAGGTGGTCCGATTGAACTCGGCCATGGCCGTGCCGGTGGTAGGAGTGATGGCGGCAGAAGTTGTGGAAGTCATGGGGATATTCCTTGTCTCTTGCTCAGTGCTCGGGAGCTCAGTGCTTACGGGAGCAGTGCTTGCGGGAAACGGGCTCAGGCGCCGGCGGCGAAGAAGGCCGCGCCGAGGCCGATGACGATGGAGAAGCCAAGGCCCCATTCCCTCAGCCAGCTCTTGCCGAGCTTGTTGGCGGGCAGCAGGCAAAGGCCCATGACCGCGGCGGAGACGAGGAACGAGAGGACATGGATCCAGGACTTGGGGAGCTCCGTAAGGCCGAGGCAAGAGAAAGCCCCGATCAGCGCAGCAGCGGGGACGATTGCCATCGCGGCGGGGTTCACGGAGCGGATCTTGGCGTCCCCCTTGCGCAGGAGCGGCGTCAGGATCAGGGTGGCCAGCATCCACATGGCCCCACCGATGCTCATGGCGAAGAAGGCAACGGCGAAGACGCTCTGTGTATAGCTGGCGTCACCAAGCTTGGCGCCCATGGAACCTGCGGCGATACCGGCAGCGGAGACATCGTAGGCGGCCGAACCGATCAGGCCGATCCGGGACAACACCGCCGGGGCTCCGAACAGGCCAAGCAGCGCAATGGCCACGAGCGAAACGGCCAAGGAGGGTCCGATCGCCGAGACGGCGCCGGAACGGAACGACGTTTTGATGTCCTGGGAGCTCATCTCCACCGAGGGAGCCGCCCGACGTGCCGCCTTCATGAAGATGGCGGACTGGATGATGATGACGCCGAAGACGCCGGCCACGCAGATCCACAGGACCGGGTTGTTGGCGATGGCCAGGATGTCGGTTGCGCTGTTGGACGCGAGGGGTTGAAGTGCCAGGGGTTGGTGCATGGAAACCTCCGGTGTAAGCCCCGCGCACTCCACAACCGAACCACTTTGTTACGGCTGTTTCCTGCTCCGGGGGCGAATCCACACCCATCGACCAGATCGGCCAGTGGGTTACGAACACCATCCGCTATGAGCCGGATCACACGCAATGGCTGACGGAATCAGCCATTGGATTGGCCGAAACGGTCAAACAGCACCGCGCCGACCCTCGAGGCTTCCACCAAGGGCATGTGACTCGGCACACTTTCAGGCAGCGAACATCCAGCAAAGGAGCACCATGCCCGAGACCATTGGCGAGCTGTCCGCCGTCGAACTCACCACCGCGATCCGCAAGAAGGACATCTCGGCGCGCGAAGCCCTGGCCGATCATCTGGACCGGATCGCGGACGTCAATCCCGCGATCAATGTCGTGGTGACCATTGACCCCGAGGGCGCACAGTCACTGGCGCACCAGGCCGACCAACTGACCGCCTCCGGGGCCGAACTGCCGCCATTGCACGGACTACCCATGACGCACAAGGACACCAACAACACCGCCGGGATGCGCACCACCCAGGGCTCGGTCGCCTTGCGCGACTTTGTGCCCGACGCCGACGACCTCATCATTGCGCGGCTCAAGGCGGCCGGCGTGGTCAGCAGCGGCAAGTCGAACGTCCCGGAGTTCGGCGCAGGATCACACACCTTCAACGACCTCTTCGGAACCACCACCAATCCATACGCGCCCGCGCTGAGCGCCGGCGGAAGCAGCGGCGGGGTTGCCGCCGTCGTTGCTTCCCGCGTCCAGAGCATCGGCGACGGAAGCGACATGGGCGGCTCGCTCCGCATCCCGGCTTCGTTTTGCAACGTGGTGGGTTTCAGGCCGTCGACGGCGGTCATCCCCATGCCGTCCGACGTCAACGCTTACGCGTGGCTGGGGCGGACCGGTCCGATGGCGCGCACCGTGGAGGACATTGCGTTGTTCATGTCCGTCACGGCCGGTCCGGATCCTCGCGTCCCCCATCCGGCGGGGCTTGACCCGGAGGTATTCCGCTCGTCGCTGGAAACGGACATGCGTGGCGTGCGGATCGGCTGGTCCCGCGACTTTGGCATTGGCGTGCCGGTGGAACCCGAAATCCTGGAGCACCTGGAACGGCAGCTCAGGGTTTTCGAGGAGCTGGGGGCGATCGTGGAGGAAGCCACTCCGGACTTCAGCGAAGCCGACCTGGTCTTCGGGAACACACGGGCCATGGATTTCGCCGCAGGGCTGGGACCCCTCCTGGAAAGGGCAGGGGACGTGATCAAACCTGAAGTGCACTGGAACGTGAACAAGGGACTCGCCCTGACTGCCCGGGACCTGATCGAAACCGCTGCTGCACGCACGCGTCTTGAAGCGGGCGTGCAGTCGTTCTTCGGCCGCTACGACCTCTTCGCGAGCCCCTGCGCGCAGGTTCTGCCGTTCGATGCGACGCTGCGCTACCCGGCCTCGGTCGCCGGGGTTCCTTCGGAGACCTATTTGGACTGGATGCGCTCAGCCTGCGTGCTGTCCGCCACCGGCCTGCCCGTGCTCAGCGTGCCCGCTGGGTTCAGCGCCGCCGGGCTGCCGATCGGGCTCCAGCTGGCGAGCAACCACTACACGGACATGCAGCTGCTCCGCTGGGGCCGGGCGTTCGAGCAGCAGACGGGGTACGCCGCCGTCGCGCCCGTCATCCCCAACGAGGTGCCAATCCTTACGACGACGTCCGCATGAACCGTCCGCCGCGCTTATGCGCGTCCAGGAGGACGGAGACATCCACGCCGGATGCGTACTGGACCCAACCCGAGGCCGTGATGAAGCGGTAGAGGGACGACATGTCTCCAACGGTGACATCCGCGATGACCTGGTAGTCCCCGGCAATCGCCGCAGCGTAGCGGACCATCGGAAGTTCGGCGAGGCTCTTGCCCAGTTGTTCGACGTGCAGCGGCGACGCCCTGATCCACAGGAGCGCTTCGACAGCGAGGCCAAAGGCCGCCGGTTCGATCACCACGCGCAAATGGACCTGGTTGTTGGCAAGGAGCCATTCCGTGCGTCGTCGGGCTGTGGCCTCCGACACCCCCACCCGGCGGCCCAGCGCCTCGAAGCTCATCCGACCATCGGCGCACAGCGCTTCCACGATTTCGGTGTCCTGCCTGCTCAGTTCCTTCTGGGCCTCCAGGATGCCCGAATCCAGGGTGAGTGGTGATCGGAGCGCCTCGGCACGGTCCGCGCTGAGGATCTCCGGCCGCCACCCCCGGATGGTGCGGAAGTATCGCAGCACCGGGTAGCTCGTTGAATCCCTGAGGCCAATGGTGGAGGGGAGCTCGTCTGACAGCACGTCAGCCATGTGCCTGGGGTCGGTCATGATCTCGGCCACGCAATCGCCAGTGCCCGTTGTGGTGTAAACGAATGTGATGTCTTTCCGCTGGGCCAGTGCTTTCGCTGCCGTCCTCAGCGTTCCGGGAATGCACCGCATCTCGAAGAGCACAGCCGCAGGCTTTGGCCGTACGCCAACCACCGCAACGGCTCCGGACTCCAACAGTTGGGAGCCCCGGCGTGCCACCGTTCGCTCAGCCTCCCCCAACACGGCAGCCATCTTGCGCCAAGGGCAGCGCGGATCGATCTGAAGGGCGGCCACGATCTGCCGCTCCAATGCGTCAAACAACACCGGGGGCGCTCCGTTCGTTCCGGTTGGAGCCCTGGGTTTCTTTCACGGGTCCACAGACAGAATATAGGTGGATGGCCAGTTCGAACTGCTTCCCGGGTGCGGCCCGTTCCCGCGCCAGGGCACCAACGACGGCGTCCGCCCCAGCCATGTACGACACCAGCAACCCGCTCGGCTACAACGAACACGTCCAATCACCGAAGGGGTAAAGACCCGCCCGCTCAACTGCAGTCAGTTGAGTAGCGCTACGCCGAACTCAGCGACGACGGCCCGCAATTCCCTGAGATAGCGTTGCGCTTGGTCGGTGAGCGGAATCGCGGCGTGGCCGATCCAGCCGATCTCGATGCGTTCGTCAACGTCGAGCGGGATGGCGACGATCTCCGGGTCGAGCTGCCCGCTGATGATGCCCGTCGAGATCGTGTAGCCGTGGAGCCCGATCATGAGGTTGAAGATCGTGGCCCGGTCAGAGACCCGGATCTCCTGCTTACTGGACAAGGTGGAGAGAATCTCCTCGGCGAAGTAAAAGGAGTTGTTCGCACCTTGATCGAAGGTTAACCGCGGCAAACCGGCGAGATCGGCGAGAGTCGCACGCTCTTTTGAGGCGAGCGGGTGGTTCCGTGAAATGAAAATGTGCGGATCGGCGAGGAAAAGCGGAGTGAACGCGAGCCCGGATTCCCGGAGCAGCTTGTCGATGACCTTCCGGTTGAAATCGTTCCGGTAGAGGATGCCTATCTCGCTGCGGAGCGTCCGAACATCCTCGATGATGTCCCAAGTACGGGACTCACGCAGCGAGAACTCGTATTCGGCCACATCAGTGGCCTTGACCATCCGGACGAAGGCGTCCACCGCGAACGAGTAGTGCTGCGTTGACACCCCGAGAAGACGTCGCCGCGGTGGCCTACCAAGGTAGCGCTGCTCGAGGAGAGCGAACTGCTCGACGACCTGCCTCGCGTAGCCGAGGAACTCTACCCCGTCGGCGGTAAGGGTGACTCCGCGGGCGGAGCGAACCAGGAGCGCACGGCCAACCCGGGCCTCAAGGTCCTTCATCGAGGCGGACATTGTCGGCTGCGCTACGAAGAGAAGATCGGCGGCCGCGGAGATCGACCCCTCAGCCGCAACTTCTATGAAGTAACGGAGCTGCTGCAGGGTCAATCCACTCGAAATCTGAGCCATAGGAAGATTCTATATGAATGCATAGTAACCACTAGTTACTTGATACCCACCGGAAGGCTGCACCATGGATACATCCCCTTCGGAAAGGCCGTCTCCGGCCCATCAACGGATTGGCAGCACATGGCAGACGACTTCACCTTCAGCATCACCACGACCCCCTTCGACGAGGACTACTCCCCGTCGGAAGGCTCGCGGATCACGACGAATTTCGCCAACCTGGCACGGGGCGAGCACCGCCAGGAGAACCTCCGCAACGCCTTGACCATGATTCGGCGCCGCTTCAACGATCTCGCAAGCTGGGACAACCCGGACCGGGACCGCTACACCCTCGAGCTTGAGATCGTTTCCGTGCAGATAGAGTTCACTGCCGAAGGTACGGATCAGCAGTTCCCCCTGTTCGAGGTTCTCGACATCCAGATCGTCGACCAGCTGAACGGGGTCCGCCACCAAGGGATCGTGGGGAACAACTTCTCCTCCTACGTCCGTGACTTCGACTTCAGCGTCGTACTGCCAGCGGCAGCAGCGGAGTCAGGCAAGCCCACCGTTCCCGAGAACTTCGGCGATCTTCACGGCAAACTGTTCCAGCAATTCCTCGATTCCCCGGCATGCCAGGAACGCTTCCCGCAGTCGCCTGTGGTGTGCATCAGCGTCTCCACGAGCAAGACGTACCGGCGAACGGAGAACCGTCACCCGGTCCTGGGCGTCGAGTACCAGCAGGACGAGTTCTCGCTGACGGACGCGTACTTCGCAAAGATGGGGCTCCAGGTTCGTTACTTCATGCCACGCGGCAGCGTTGCGCCGCTCGCCTTCTATTTCCGCGGCGACCTGCTCAACGACTACTCCAACCTGCAGCTCATCGGCACGATCAGCACCATGGAGACGTTCCAGAAGATCTACCGCCCGGAGATCTACAACGCTAACTCCGCCGCCGCCCACGTCTACCAGCCGAGCCTGGGAGAGCAGGATTACTCGCGGACCCAGATCGCTTACGACCGCGTCGAGCGCAGTCAGCTCGCGGTCACGCAGGCGAAGTACACGGAGGAACACTTCATCACGCCCCACAAGGATCTATTGGACCAGTGGACCGCCAAATACCCCGCTCTCGTCAACTGACCCACGGAGAATCGTCAATCATGAACACACTTTTGCCCACCACCGTTGTCGGAAGCCTGCCGAAACCATCGTGGCTCGCACAGCCGGAGACTCTTTGGTCCCCGTGGAAGCTGGAGGGAGATGCGCTGCTCGAGGGCAAGCAGGATGCGCTGCGCATCGCAATCCACGAGCAGAGCCGACGCGGCATCGACATCGTCAGCGACGGCGAGCAAACCCGCCAGCACTTCGTCACGACCTTCATTGAGCATCTCAGCGGGGTCGACTTTGAACAGCGCAAGACCGTGCGCATCCGCGATCGCTACGACGCGAGCGTGCCGACCGTCGTCGGACCGGTGCGCCGCGAGCGGCCGGTTTTCGTCGAAGACGCAAAGTTCCTCCGCGCGACCACCGACCGGCCGATCAAATGGACTCTTCCCGGTCCAATGACGATGGTGGACACACTCTACGATGACCACTACAAGAGCCGCGAGAAGCTGGCCTGGGAGTTCGCCGCGATCCTGAACCAGGAGGCGAAAGAACTAGAGGCAGCCGGGGTGGACATCATCCAGTTCGACGAGCCCGCGTTCAATGTCTTCCTCGATGAGGTCAAGGACTGGGGCGTGGCCGCGCTTGAGAGAGCGGCCGAAGGACTGCGCGCGGAGACCGCCGTGCATATCTGCTACGGCTACGGGATCAAGGCGAATAATGACTGGAAGGCGACGCTCGGCTCACAGTGGCGGCAGTACGAGGAAACGTTCCCGCTGCTTCAGAGCTCCAGCATCGACATCATCTCGCTGGAATCCCAGAACTCCCACGTGCCCATGGACCTCATCGAGCTCCTCCGCGGCAAGAAAGTCATGCTCGGGGCAATCGACGTCGCAAGCGAGACCATCGAGACCCCGGAGGACGTCGCCAACACCCTCCGCAAGGCCCTGCAGTTCGTCGATGCGGACAAGCTCATCGCCAGCTCCAACTGCGGCATGGCACCGTTCCCCCGGGACGTCGCACTGGCCAAGCTGAGTGCTCTCAGCGCAGGGACGAACATCATTCGCGAGGAACTCGCCCGCTCCGCCCCCAGGGTGTCCTAACGATGTTTCACGCCTACCCCGCAGACACCTGGCTCGAGGCTCCGAAGCAAAGCTTCCCGTCCTCCCTCTCGGCCGACGAATTCAAAGCACTGTTCCGTGGCCACCCGGGAGGTGTCGCCGTTATCACGGCTGATGCCGGCGAAGGACCGGTGGCACTGACGGTATCGTCGGTCGTGTCAGTGAGTGCGGAACCTCCGTTGCTGATTTTCTCGGTCTCGGCACTGTCCTCCGCGTCCGTGGTGCTCTCGCGCGCCGAAACCGTCGTCGTGCACCTGCTGGACGCACACGACGTCGACTTGGCGAAGTTTGGCGCGACCCCCGGCGTCGACCGCTTTGACCAGACGCACCGATGGTCGGCCCTTGCAACCGGCGAAGCCGTGTATAACGATGTCCGCGCCTGGGTGCGCTGCGCCGTCATCAATCGTATGGAGGTAGGGACCTCCACAATCATCGCCGTTCACGCCCTGGAGTCTCGCGTGATGCGTGACGTCCACGCGGGCGAACCCGGTGACGCTCTGGTCTACCACAACCGTTCATGGCACCGTCTGGGCGAGCATTCCAAGCTTGAAGGCTGAGCGCCCGCGCCAACAATGCGAGGCGGCAAGCCGAACGGCTCACGACGGCGGGAGGTGACTCCCGCCGTCGTCCTCGTTAACATCGGACGTCCATCGACTTCCTGAATGGCCCGGATGCAACCCTGGTGTGCACGCATGCGACGCCTCGGTTTGCCCTCAAGAAGCACCCACCGAAAGCGTTTTGACGGTACTGGCGATCGATGAGTTCCATCATGTCTCCACGCTCCAATGAAGCTGTGTGAGCAAGAAATCCGGAACCCGCTCTCCCACCCAAACTGAACTGGCCGCACCCGGCGGCCAGGCACCAACCGGGCCTCCAAATCAGAGACAAATGTCAAGCTTTGTACACACGTAAAAAGCAAAAACCCCTCTGACGAGGGGCTATGCCGTGCCCGAGGTGGACTCGAACGGGATTCCGGCCCGCGTGAACACTGGGAAGTGGCAGGAACATGAGGAATCCGGGCCAATACGATGGTGTACGAGCCAGTCCAAGGTGGAAAATGTTCACATTGTCCACACCACTTTTTTGCTCGATCTCCCACGGAGGAACGGACAACCGTTCTCCGCACACTCGGGCCGGCGCCAATAAATAGGTGCCGCCACATCTGCAGATCGTCCGGCTCAATCTCACGCTTTCAGCCCGCTGGGACCCTCCTGATTCGATGAGGGCGCAGCCTCCGGGGCATGACTCCCACGAATCCGTCGAACAACCCAGAATCCGGCCACACTCCGCCCCGCAGAACGATGAAACACCTCGCCAAGCTCCCTGAGTTCCCAGGGTGCGCCCAGAAGACACTGCAACGTTGGTATGCAACAGTGTCATGTATGTGACGGAAACGTGAAGAAGCTTCGACGAGAGACCCGTAGCGAGCAAAGAATATGTTTGACAACAAACCAACCCTAGCCCCACGCTGTTGCCTAAGGCGAGACTTGATGATCATTGCGGAACAGCACGCGGGGGTCGTTGTCACACAAGACTTCTCGGTGCGGCAGGCACCGGACGGTCCCTCCCGATGGGCTCTTCCCCGACGCACGTTTACGGTGCAATAGGAAACTTTGAACCGGCCCGAGCCGACGGCGGCCTCGGCCAGATGAAAGGAAGAAAAAATGACCGATCCCCAAGAGCATCCCCCAGTCCCCACTCCCGGGAGCGCGCAGGGCTTGAACCCGAAGGTGGAGGGCGGATGCCCGGTGGCCCATGGCAGTGCCACGGACCAGGGCAGCGAAAGTGAAAACCCGGCAATCGATTCCCCCCGGCCCAAAGGCCACCGGCCGCGGACCAACCAGGACTGGTGGCCCAACCAGCTGGACCTTTCCGTGCTGCACACGCACGGCAAGTCAAGCAATCCGCTGGACCCGTCGTTCAGCTACCGGGAGGAATTCCAGAAGCTCGACCTCGAGGCTCTGAAGCGTGACATCACCGAGGTCCTGACTACCTCGCAGGATTGGTGGCCGGCGGACTTCGGCCACTACGGTGGCCTGATGATCCGCCTGAGCTGGCACGCGGCCGGCACCTACCGCGTCCATGACGGCCGCGGTGGAGCGGGAGACGGCAGCCAGCGGTTCGCGCCGCTCAACAGCTGGCCGGACAACGCCAACCTGGACAAGGCTCGGCGACTGCTGTGGCCGGTCAAGCAGAAGTACGGCCAGAAGCTCTCCTGGGCCGACCTGCTGGTCCTGGCCGGCAACGTCGCCTTGGAATCGATGGGCTTCGAGACCTTCGGCTTTGCCTTTGGCCGCGAGGACGTGTGGGAGCCCGAGCAGATCTTCTGGGGCCCCGAAGACGCCTGGCTCGGTGATGAGCGTTACGTTGGTGAAGGCCAGATGTCCGAGGACGTCGGTTCCACTGAAATGGGCCTGATCTACGTCAACCCCGAAGGCCCCATGGGCAACCCGGACCCGGTAGCTGCTGCCGCCTTCATCCGGGAGACGTTCAAGCGCATGGCGATGAACGACGAGGAGACCTTCGCGCTGATCGCCGGCGGCCACACGTTCGGCAAGACCCATGGCGCCGGCCCCGCCGATGCGCATGTGGGCCCCGAACCGGAGGCCGCCAACCTGGAGGCGCAGGGCCTGGGCTGGCTCAGCACCTACGGCAGTGGCAAGGGCGCGGACACCATCACCTCGGGCCTCGAGGTGACCTGGACGGACATGCCGACTCAGTGGAGCAACCGCTTCCTGGAGATCCTGTTCGAGTACGAGTGGGAACTGGTCAAGAGCCCTGGCGGTGCTCACCAGTGGGTTGCCAAGGATGCTCCGAAGATCATCCCGGACGCGCACGACCCGGAGAAAAAGAACCGACCCACAATGCTGACGACGGACCTGTCACTGCGCTTCGACCCCGTCTACGAGGAAATCGGTCGCCGCTTCCTCAAGAACCCGGACGAGTTCGCCCTGGCGTTCGCCAAGGCCTGGTACAAGCTGCTGCACCGCGACATGGGACCCGTTGGCCCCCACATGCTGGGGCCGTGGGTTCCGGAAGCCCAGCTGTGGCAGGATCCCGTTCCCGCCGTCGACCATGAACTGATCGACGAGCACGATATCGCTTCGCTGAAGGCCCAGCTGTTGGGCTCCGGGCTGACCATCCCCCAGCTCGCGGGTACGGCCTGGGCCTCGGCAGCCACCTACCGCAAAACGGACCGGCGCGGCGGCGCCAACGGTGCAAGGATCCGCTTGGAGCCGCAGCGCAGCTGGGAAGCCTCCGAACCGGAGCAGCTGGCAACCGTTCTTCCGGTGCTCGAACGTGTGCAGGAGGAGTTCAACTCTGCGCAGGCTGGCGGCAAGAAGGTCTCCCTTGCAGACCTGATCGTCCTCGGCGGTGCCGCCGCGGTGGAAAAGGCCGCTGCCGACGCCGGATTCCCCATCACGGTGCCATTCCGGCCGGGACGCACGGATGCCGCCCAGGAGCAGACCGACGTCGAATCTTTCCAGTACCTGCAGCCCAAAGCTGACGGGTTCCGCAACTACCTGCGGCCCGGCTCGAAGCTCCCGCCCGAGAGCCTCCTGCTGGACAAGGCCTACATGCTGGACCTCACCGCACCGGAGATGACGGCGCTGGTAGGCGGCATGCGCGCGCTGGGCACCAACGTGGGCGGTTCCAGCCACGGCATGCTGACAGACAAGCCACAGGTCCTGAGCAACGACTTCTTCGTCAACCTGCTCTTGCCGGGCACCAAGTGGAGGGCGTCGGAGTCGGAGGAGAACGTCTATGAGATCACCGACGTCGCCACCGGCGAGCTGAAGTGGACGGCCACCCCGGTGGACCTGGCATTCGGGTCCAACTCCCAGCTGCGCGCCCTTTCCGAGGTCTACGCCAGCGAAGACGCCAGAGAGAAGTTCGTCAACGACTTCGTGGCCGCGTGGGCCAAGGTCATGGAGCTGGACCGCTTCGACCTCAAGTAACAAGATCAACTGAACAGTGGTGTCAGGGCCGGTTGCAACTGCAGCCGACCCTGACACTTTTCGAAATCTAGTGTTCAGCGGGGAAGCTGACCTGGTCTACCGACTGGTACTGCCGCGCCGGAGCGCATCCCGGCCAGGACCTTCGCGTCGCTCTGCGATATTCTGGACTGCACCCCAAACGACCTGTTCGAACCGTTCGTGGAGATGCGCCGCCGCGGCGACAGCGAATGCACCACAGCGCAGCGAAGGCATCGGAATCCAGCCCCGGTAACCTGATCGCCAAGCGGATCCGACTCGTCCGTCCAGAAGACGGTGAGTAGGCCACGCACACCGGAGGATCCCATCCGCTGGGCAGACCCCTGCGCCCGGACAAGCTCCACCTAGAAGCCGCCGTCGGCACCTTGGTTGATGTCTTCGAAGAAGGCTTTGTACATAGTCGCATCGATCGATAGCCGCAGCCATCGGATTCAGACCTCTGGGTTGAACGACGCCGCCATCTAAACGGATCCGTGGGCATACCCCCACCCAAACTAAACAGGCCGCACCCGGCGGCGACACCCACCACTAGTCTGAAGCCCTCGTCAGTTGTGAAGTTATGACGGTAGCCGTTGATCCATAGCAGGAGCACCATAATCGTCCACGCAGTCCGTTTGTTCCCATCAAGCAGTGGATGGAACCGCGCGACCGACTCAAGCAAAGCAGCCGCCTTCACCGCTAGTTCCGGATAAGCTTCCGCGCCCCTTACGGTTGTCGCCGGCCTGGTCAATGCCGACGCCAACAAGCCGACGTCGCGGATCTGGAAGCCATAGCGATCTACAACTTGAAGCGCGTCTTCAATTTCCAGGTAGGCGGTCACGCGTCCTCAAGGCGAGTGAGCAACTCAGCATCATGGCTCATGACAAAATCCAGACCCTCAGTAATCTCGCGCCTACGAGCATGGCGCTGCAAAACCAACTCGGCCCCCTGCAAGAGAAGCGCGGACTTGGACGTGTGTTCTTCAGCGGCCAGCTTCTCCAGCCGACGATCGAGCTCATCAGGGACGCTCAGATTCATAGCCATGAACCCACGGTACCAAAACGGTACCCCTTGCGCTCCGGACTAACTTCCCCACGCCGAGGGATGTAAACCGACAATGGCGCAGCTCAATGGTTACGCTGCGTCCGCGACGCTGGCACAACAATCGTCTCGCACGCTCGATCCCCAAAATCGGCGCAATCCGGTCATGGTGAGGGCAGGTCAAGCGTCCATGGATGTCTGGAGGCCCAGCAGAACGGGCCCCGTCAACAACGGTCAAGAACGCACGAGGAGCCAGGGCCATGAATGCTCTCACCATCAAGGACCCCGCGGACCTGCTTAGCTTCATCGGGCAGACCCTCCGGTTCTGGCCACAAGAAAGCCTCGTCTGCGTCACCCTCGACAATGACAAGGTCGGCGCCACCCTCCGCATCGACCGCCTCCAACTCGCCCTCGACACCGACCCCGACTACCGCTTCGCAAGACTCAGCGACCACGTGCTCGGAGCCGGCATTATCGCCGGCTGGAACACCAACAGAGACACCGGCCACAAAGCCCGCCTGGATATGCCGTAATCAGAGCGGTGGGAAGCCATAGAGGCCGGCCACTGTCTTACTGGGCGGCGTCGAAGCCCGCGAGCAGGCGTCGAGATGCGGTTTCCATGTGGGCGCGCATCGTCTTTGAGACAGCCGCAGGGTCACGTGTTTCAAGTGCCTTAAGGATGGCCGCGTGTTCCTTGAGCGCGGCTTCTGCATGGCCTTCATCCGTCAGTGCCCGGTCAACCCAGATCCGCAATAGCGAGCGGATGCTCTGCAGGAGCTCTTCGAGGACCGTGTTCCCGGAGGCCTTGGCGATCTCGCGGTGGAACAACGCGTCGGCCTCAACGAAAGCTGTGAGGTTGTCCAGGTTCTTTTCCATGGCGTCGAGGTTGGCTCGCATACGTCCCAATGCCTCTTCCGTGACTCGGAGCGCCGCTAGTTCCACAGCCTGAACCTCCAGCCCGCTCCGCAGTTCGACCAGCTCGCGGGTCCTGGGCTCGCCAAGCATGAGTCCCCAGCTGAGCGTTCGAGGCAACAGTTCGGAGACGCCGTCGCGCAGGTACGTTCCCGAACCGGGTCGTACAACGACGATGCCGAGTATCTCCAGTGCGGCCAGTGCCTCGCGCACAGCTGAACGGCCGACGCCAAGGGAAGTCGCGAGTTGGCGCTCAGCGGGTAGGCGCGTACCCGGCGCGATATCGCCGCTCGTGAAGTAGGCGAGCAGCCGCTCCGCTACCTCAGAAACAACGGAGCCTTGCTCCATGGGGGCAAGAGCCGCCGTCATATGGGCCGCTGCTGCGGCGGAGTTCGCTGACACCTTCACAGCGTAGCAACCGGATGACCAATCCTTCGGTTACGGATGCGAAGAGAAATATGTCAACCGGTTGACCAATTTACGATCCCGCCCTATGGTTTAAATCACAAGCTTCCCCAACGCCGACCCGTACCCGGCAAGGACACGAATCAGCCCAGCGGATCCAATGCAGGAGCCGCAGGGATACCAACATCTAGGAGTCAATGTGGACACCACACAATCGGTGGTCGAAAAATCCGCAATCAAGAAGGTAGCTATCCGGCTGGTGCCGTTCGTCGCCCTGATGTTCTTCATCAACTACCTGGACCGCACAGCCATCTCGTTCGCCGGCCCCAACGGCATGAACAACGATCTGGCCCTCTCGGCGGCCCAATTCGGCTTCGCCTCCGGAGTCTTCTTTATCGGCTACATCCTTCTTGAAGTCCCCAGCAACCTGGCCCTGCACAAGTTCGGCGCCCGCCGCTGGCTTGCCCGCATCATGGTCAGCTGGGGCATCGTTTCCCTCCTCTTCACCTGGGTGGGAAATGTGGAGCAGCTTTACATCCTGCGCTTCATCCTGGGCGTGGCAGAAGCCGGATTCTTCCCCGGCGCCATCCTCTTCCTGAGCCTCTGGGTTCCCTCGAAGCACCGCAGCAAGATCCTTGCCCTCTTCTACTTGGCACAGCCCCTCACCACCGTCATTGGCGCCCCGCTTGCAGGCGCCCTGATCCAGCAGCACGGCGTGTTCTTCGGCCTTGAGGGCTGGCGGTTCATGTTCTTCGGCGTTGCCATCCCCGCGATTGTCATCGGCATCGCCGCCTGGTTCTACCTGGCCGACTCCCCCACCAAGGCCAAGTGGCTGACGTCCGAGGAAAAGACCTGGCTGACCGGCGCCCTTGAAAAGGAAAAGAAGGAAACCGCAGCCAGCAACAAGCACGTCAGCGTGCGCACCGTGTTCGGCAACGGCCGGGTCTGGATGCTCTCCCTGATCTACTTTGGCTTCATCTACGGCCTCTACGCGCTGGGCTTCTTCCTGCCGACGATCATCGCCGGCTTCGAAGGCCTCTACGGCACCAAGTTCGATGTCTTCCAAAAGGGCCTGATCACGGCCATCCCATATCTGCCGGCTGCTTTCGCGCTGTACTTCTGGTCCAAGGACGCCACCAAGCGCGGCGTGCGGACCTGGCACATCGCACTCCCAGCGCTCATTGGCGGCATCAGCATCCCGCTGGCGCTGTTCGCTGGATCCCCGGCAGCAACCATCGCCGTCATCACCATCACCGCCATGTCCATCTTCGCGGCGCTACCCAACTTCTGGACAGTGCCAACACAGTTCCTCACCGGTGCAGCAGCTGCGGCAGGCATCGCACTCATCAACACAGTGGGCAACCTTGCAGGCTTCAGCGCCGGCTACATCACGGGCTGGCTCAAGGACCTGACAGGGGGCTACACGGTTCCCATGTTCGTCGTCGGAGGCTTCATGTTGCTCTCCTCGATCCTTATGGTCACCCTCAGCCGTCAGCGCAAGGCTTCTGAAGGCATCCCCGCCGAGGCCCTGGATCCCCAGGGCGCTGGACACCACGCAGAACCCTAACCATCCCCTTGGAGTTTGTGTACGGCAGTTGCCCTCTGGCGACGTCTGGTCAGGGCATCTGCTGTACACAAACCCGCCGGAAGGCACCGACTTTCCATCCATAGCTCCAGGAGCCCCCGCATGACCCGTTTGTTCAATGAACCCGCAGCTTTCGCTGACGAGATGATCGAAGGATTCGTCGCCTCGCACGGCCGTTGGGTACGGCGCGTCTCCGGCGGTGTCGCCCGCAACACCCGCAGCACTCCCGGCACGGTCGCGTTGGTCATCGGCGGCGGATCGGGCCACTACCCCGCGTTCGCAGGTCTGGTTGGCCAAGGCCTGGCCCACGGCGCCGCATTGGGAAACCTTTTCGCTTCCCCCTCTGCCCAGCAGGTCTACAACGTGGCCAAGGCCGCGGACAACGGCGGCGGCGTGCTCCTGGGATACGGCAACTACGCCGGCGATGTCCTCCACTTCACCCAGGCACAGGACAAGCTCCGCGCCGAAGGCATCGACTGCCGCAGCATCGCCGTCATCGATGACATCTCTTCCGCGCCCCTGGCAGAACGGCACAAGCGCCGGGGCATCGCCGGCGACCTCACCGTTTTCAAAGTGGCCGCGGCCGCCGCCGAGGCTGGCTACGACATGGACGGCGTCATGGAGACCGTCCGGCGCGCCAACGAGCGCACACGCTCCTTCGGCGTCGCTTTCACGGGGTGCACGCTGCCGGGGGCACCGCAGCCGCTCTTCACCGTCCCGGCAGGACGCATGGCGGTGGGCATGGGTATCCATGGCGAACCAGGCATCGGCGAAGCGGACATCCCGACGGCGGACCAGCTCGCCGAGCTGCTGGTCAAGGACCTCCTCAGCGAGGTCCCCGACGGCCTCATCGTGCAGGGCGCACGCGTGGTGCCGATCCTCAATGGACTCGGCAGCGTTAAATACGAGGAACTCTTCGTGGTCTACCGTCGCGTAGCCCAACTACTCGCCGAAGCAGGCATCGAAGCAGTCGACCCGCAGGTGGGCGAACTCGTTACGAGTTTCGACATGGCCGGAACCTCCCTGACCCTCTTCTGGCTGGATGCCGAGCTGGAGGAACTCTGGCTCGCTCCCGCTGACGCCCCGGCCTTCCGGCGTGGTGCAGTGAGTGCCCAAGCGCTCGACGCCGAAAAGCTCACCCAGGCCGCGGAGGTGCAGTCCGTGATCCCGGATGCCTCGGACGAATCCCGCCAAAGCGCCCCCGCCGTTCTCGCCGCACTCGAAGCTGCCAAGTCCGTGGTGGACGCCAACGTCGCTGAACTGGGCCGCATCGACGCGATCGCCGGCGACGGCGACCACGGCATCGGCATGGAACGCGGACTCCACGCCGCTGTCGTTGCCGCGGCAGACGCCGTCGAACGCGGGGCCGGCGCCGGAACGGTCTTGAACCTGGCCGCGGACGCCTGGGCCGACAAGGCTGGCGGCACCTCAGGCGCGCTGTGGGGCATGGCCCTGCGCGCAGTCGGGCGTTCGATCGGGGACGTTGACCGTCCGAGTGCAGAAACAGTGGCCGCGGGCGTCGCCGAAGCGAAGCGCTCCATCATGGACTTCGGCAAAGCCAAAGTGGGCGACAAGACCCTGGTGGATGTGTTGGCGCCGTTCAGTGACGCGCTCACCGCTGCCGTGAACGGCGGGAGCTCCCTGCATCAAGCTTGGGGCGCCGCCACAGCAACCGCCGAACAATCCGCAGAGGCCACGGCAAACCTGCTCCCCCTGATGGGTCGAGCCAGACCACACGCTGAAAAGAGCCTGGGAACACCCGACGCCGGAGCCGTTTCGATGGCCCTGATTGTCCGGGCCATCCACAACACCCTCGTCGAAAACAACGTCGAAAACGACGTCGAGAAGAACACTGTTAAGGAGAACGCATGAGCGCCAAACTGCGCCTGGTCATCGGATCGGACGACGCCGGATTCGAGTACAAGGAAGCCCTGAAAGCCGACCTTGAGGCGAACGAACTGGTGGAGTCCGTCACCGACGTCGGAGTGGACGCTACAAGCCACACTCCCTATCCGTCCGTGGCGATCGCTGCCGCTGAACTGATCGCGGCCGGAAATGCCGACCGCGCGCTCCTTGTCTGCGGCACGGGCCTAGGCGTGGCCATCGCCGCCAATAAGGTCCCGGGCATCCGTGCTGTCACCGCCCACGATTCCTTCTCCGTGGAACGTTCAGTCCTTTCCAACAACGCCCAGGTCCTTACCTTCGGCCAGCGCGTTGTGGGCCTGGAGCTCGCGCGCCGACTGGCCAAGGAATGGCTCACCTACACCTTTGACGAAGCTTCCGCCTCGGCCGAAAAGGTCACGCTGATTAAGGACTACGAAGGTGTCACTTCCTGCTAAGTCATCGCACCGCAAAGCAGTAATCGGCGTGAGCCTGAAGATGTACTTCGGCTATCAGCGCTCCATCGACTACTGCCGCGACGTCGCCACGATCGGCTTTAAGCACCCGGCCGTGGTCAGCGGTGACATCGAGCTGTTCGTCCTGCCGATCCTCCCGGTCCTCCCGGAGGCAACCCGGCTTCTGGGCGCGGCCGGCGTAGGTACCGGCGCGCAGGACATCTTCTGGGAAGACGAAGGCGCCTATACCGGCGAAGTCGGCGGCAAGACCGTAGCAGAACTCGGCGGCCGCTACGTTGAGGTAGGCCATGCCGAACGTCGCCGGCTATTCGGCGAAGACGATCGGATCATCGGCCCCAAAACCGCCGCAGCCTACCGCAACGGCCTGACCCCTGTGCTCTGTGTTGGCGAACTGAATGCGGGGTCCCCCGAGGAAGCCATTGCACAGTGCACCGCGGACATCGACGCCTCACTCAACAGGGCCGCAAGCCTGGGTCCGACCCGCCGAACCATCGTGGCCTACGAGCCACAATGGGCCATCGGCGCACCGGAACCAGCCACACCCGGACACATCAGCGCCGTGGTTCGTGGCTTGGACGAGCACCTCCGCTCTTTGCCCGGCCAGTCGGACAGCCAGGTCATCTACGGCGGAAGCGCCGGACCCGGCCTGATCACCGAACTGGACCCCGCCGTCGCGGGCTTGTTCCTGGGCCGGTTTGCCCACGATCCACAAGCGCTGAAGACCATCCTGGACGAAACTGCGGCCCGCCTGGCCACAAGCGAGGCGGTGGCGGCATGAGCAACGGTACCGGTCGCATAGGTTTAAGCAGCTACGCGTTCTTCTGGCAGCTCTCAGACCAGGTCAGCGAACCCCTGACCATCCATGACACGCTGCGGAAATCCGCAGATCTGGGCGTGGACCTCTTCCAGATCTGCGATTACGCACCGCTGGAAGACATGAACGACGACGACCTCGCCGCCATCCGGGCAACGGCGGACGAGCTGGGGATCACCCTGGAACTCGGGACCAAGGGGATCCGCCCGGAGCACCTGCGGAAGTTCCTGCACATCGCAGGCATCCTGGGCTCAGACCTGCTCCGGACCATGTTCAATGTGCCCGGCCACTCGCCGGACACTGACGAAGCGGCAGGGATCTTCGCCGAAGTCCTTCCCGGGTTCGAGGCAGCCGGGGTGCGGATCGCGATAGAGACTTACGAACAGGTCCCCACCGAACGGATTCTCGATGTCATCAGAATCGTCAACAGCCCGTACATCGGCATTTGCAGCGACCCCGCCAATACCGTCGCGGCGCTTGAGATGCCCCGCGAGGTGATTGACGCCGTCGAGCCTTACGTCCTGAACATGCACATCAAAGACTTTGCGTTCAGTCGGAAGCAGGGATGGGTCGGGTTCACGTACTCGGGCGCACCCCTGGGCGAGGGTCTTCTGGACTACGACTACATGGTCAGGAAGATCCGGCCCAAAGAAAGAAACATCAACCAGATCGTCGAACACTGGCTGCCGTGGCAGGACTCCGAAGCGGAAACGATCCGCCTCGAAAACCAGTGGACCCAACAAAGCCTCGATTTCCTAAGGAGCAAATGAAATGTCAGCAGAACAATTGACGGTCGCCGTTGTCGGAGCAGGTGGCAAGATGGGGATGCGCGTTTCCGCGAACCTCCAGAAGTCCAGCCACAACGTCTTCTACAGCGAGAACTCCCCCGCAGGCCAGGAACGTGTCCGCGCCGAAGGCCGCGAAATCACCGGCACTGACGACGCCGTCAAGACCGCCGACGTGGTCATCCTCGCCGTCCCGGACACCGTCCTGGGCATCGTCTCCGAGGGCGTAGTCCCGCAGATGAAGTCCGGCGCGATCCTCCTCACGCTTGACCCGGCCGCTGCCTACGCCGGCCTGCTGGCCAAGCGTGACGACGTGGTCCAGGCCGTTGCGCACCCGTGCCACCCGTCGGTGTTCCTGGAGCGCACCACTAAGGAAGAATGGGCCGATACCTTTGGCGGACAGGGCGCACCGCAGAACGTTGTTTCCGCGATCGATGAGGACGCCCCCGCGGCCACCCGCGACACAGCCGAAGCAGTTATCCGCACCATCTACGCACCGGTTATCGACGTCCACTGGGTCACCGTCAAGCAACTCGCCATCCTGGAACCCACCCTGGTGGAGACCGTGGCCTGCATGATCGGCACGCTGCTCAAAGAAGCACTCCACGAGACCGTGCACACCGCCGGCGTCCCCGAGGAAGCTGCCAAGGCCATGCTGTTCGGCCACGTACAAATCGCACTGACCAACGCCCTGCGCGGATCCAACCCGTTCTCCGAGGCCTGCGAAATCGCCATCCAGTACGGCAAGGACACCATCATCAAGGAAGACTGGAAGAAGATCTTCGACGACTCCGAACTGGACGGCGTCATCGCCAAAATGCTCAAGCTGGACACCGTCAAGCACTAAGTTCTTGTAGGAGGTGCGGTGGCTTCTACACCACCGCACCTCCTTGGTTTAAAGTCCTTACAGCTCGCGCTGATTCTTCCGGGATCCAGTCTTGCTTTCGTGCAACGCCGTCGCTTCGATGTACGCAGGAGCTATGCCCGTCCCCGTCGCTTCACCCATCCCCATACGCCTGTGGCAACAAACAAGATAAGCCCGATGATGGCTAGCCATACCAGCCCTTTGACGACAAATCCGATGATGGACAGAATGAGCCAAATGACCAAGAGCGCAATGATGAGTCCCATATGGGCATCCTACGCCGGCATCCTCGTTCTAAAACTGGATGAGTGAGAGCATGTTGCCCCCGCCATTGAGAGCCAGACTCCGATCACGCGTTCTTGCTCACGGCTCAGCGACGAAACGGACGGCTATGTAGGGTTTACCGGGCAAAGGCACGTCAATGCGGCCCCTTGCCCCTTGGGCCACGGTCGTCGATGTCATGCCCCAGGTGTCGATGACGTCCACAGTGTATGAGCGTGTCGGATCGAGCAGAAAAAGGTGATGTCTGGCTTGGGTGAGGCCGAGGTACGAAATGAACACGGTGTTATCTACGCCCGCGGTTGGGTAGTCCCAGGCTCCAGCAGCCGGTTCCCAACCAGCGTCAGGCCCAGCATCCATAATGTCTTTTAGGAAGAAAATCCGGGCAGGACTTTTGCCGCGGAGGTCGCCTCCGGCGGACCACCACAATTCATTCTCAGGATGGGCGTATGTTTCGCCATGCCCGGCGTAGCCTCCTCTGATGGCAGCGGCCCAGTGACGGCGAGTGAGCTCCTCGGCCGTAATGTCGCCCCAGGTGTATTGCAGGTCGCCTTCATACCCGCACTCATCAATGACCACCGGTTTCCCCCACCGCTCGTGCCATTCAGCCGTGCGTTCAACCTCGGCACTCTGAATGCTTGCGTGGGTGATCCATTCCCGGCCGTGATCGTAGAATTCCAAGCAGTGGTGGATCGACCGCAGGTGCTGAGCTGGATCATGTGTCTGAACCAATTGGCCCAAGCGCTCCCAGTCCGAGGCGGTTTTGAACACCATCACATCGTGTTCGTTCGCGAGGGACCACCAGATGTTGGCGTATGAGGCCAAGCGGGCAACTGCGTAACGCACGTAACGGTCGTCGTTGGCCGACCCCATGTTTTCAAAATCCCACCGGTCATAGGGGTGGAATAGCACCAGGTCGGCCTCAATACCGAGGGAGGCAAGTTCTTCTACACGGGCCTCAACTTCTCTCCAAAATGTGATGTCTGGTCGGGCGAAATCGAAGGTACTGTCGCTTCTTCTTTCGAACGGGGAACGTTCTGGTTCAGCTTCGTTGTATGCGAACCACTTGGGGAAGAGGCACATACGCAACTTGTTGAAGCCAGAGTTGCGGATGGTTGCCATGGTGCGGTCGCGCCGCTCCCGGCTTTGATGGAGCCAAGCATAGGCAGTCGTCCCCACCGGGCGGTATACCGTTCCATCCTCGTAGCGGAAGTGGCGGCCATCCGCTCTAACTGGGCCGCGGCTGCCCGCGGCTGGGGCGGTCACGGAGAATTCCCCTTCGTGGCCGCGGAGACTCTCTGCATTGCTCAAGGTAACAAAGCTGTATGTTCCCGGCTCGAGGGGCATGTAACGGAGCCGGTAGATGCCATTGCCGTCATGGAAGCCTTCGACGCTTGACTGGCCGGAGGGGCCTGTAATCACAGCCGAGAAGACAACTTCCAAATATGGTTGAACGTCGTCGCGGGGCCCCTCTACTTCCAGTTCGAATCGACCGAATGTTTCAACCCGAGTCGGGAACGTGCCAGCGGTACGGACCCCGGGGATGTGCACGGGAACTGCTAAGGGATGCTCGTCAGGCCGCCGGTACATCGAGGGGTCTGTCGGTGTTGCTTGCGCCAGTTCAGAGAGGGCAGCGACTTGCCCGTCCGGATCGTTAATTAGCGCGGGCGCAGTCCTTAGTGCCAACTCCACAGGAACTGATGCGAGTTCATATCGCTCGGCCTCGTCACGAGGAAGTGCATTCCAGCGCTCCAGAATGGTGCGACCGACGGGGTGCATGAGGACCTGATTGTAGGAAACGTCAGGGCCGAAGCCTTGGGAGTAATCAAGAGCGCTAATTTGTGTCTCCTAGGTATGTGACGACGTTCAAGCCGTGCAACGTTGCACTAAAGCGTAGCTTCTCAGCCTGAAGGAAGCAACGACGGCGGTCACACTACAGCCATCACGGTCGCAGGAATCCCCAAGCCCCCGTTCTCCCATAGCGTCAGTGCCCGCAGCCCACATTTCCATTGCGTTCTGATGAATGAATCTATATCCTTGCGTATAACGTTGCACGCAAGCGCAGCGTTTCACGTAGAAGTCCGGCGCTCTGTCGTCCGGCGCGGCGGGGAAACCCCACCGTCCGGTTGGGCTCCCGAGTTTCCCTCAACCGGTTGAACGACTGTGGATTGAGGACTTCCATGAGTGCACATATCGCGAAACCCTGGCTGGAGAGCGCCCTTTCTCCCGCGCAGCGTGCTGACCTTCTACTTCAGCAATTAAGCCTCGACGAGAAGCTGGCTCAAGTTTCCTGCTACTTCCCGACTGACATCACCAACACCGACGACGTTGCCGGGCGATTTCCCTTTGGTATTGGTGAAGTGTCGTGCCTTGAGGCCCGTTCAGCACTTTCACTGAACGACGTGACCGCGTTCCAGCGGCAGATACAGTCCGAGGCGATGAAGCATTCGCGGCACGGTATCCCTGCGATTTTCCATATGGAGGGCCTGTGCGGTGCCTACCTGCCCGGCGCAACGAGCTTTCCCTCCGGTCTGGCACGGGCGGCGGGCTGGAACGTTGATGTGGAACGCAGGATCGGAGAGATCGTAGGCAAACAGGAACGTGCGGTGGGCATCACCCACACTCTGGCGCCCGTTCTGGACATTTCCCGCGACCCGCGAATGGGACGGCAGGGCGAAACCTACGGTGAAGATCCCGCCCTTGCCTCCGCACTTGGCGTCGCTTACACGCAAGGGATACAGAGCCAAGACCATGCTGGCCGGCGTACTGAGGCGGTAGCAAAGCACTTTGTTGGTTCGCATCACACCGAGGGCGGGATCCACGGCGCGCACTGCAATATACCGGACCGCACACTCATGGAGATCTACGCCAAGCCTTTCCAGGCCGCTATTTCAGAAGCGGGATTGCGGGGCGTGATGCCGTCGTACAACTCGGTGGGCGGGGAACCAGTCACAGCGTCCGTCCGGCTCCTTAAGACGGTGTTGAGGGAGCAAATGGGTTTCGACGGACTGGTCGTGTCCGACTACGGCGCCGTTGGGAACCTTCTCTCCGTACAGCGTGTCGCAAAGTCCCCGGCGGAGGCAGGGCTGGCCGCCCTGCGCGCTGGCCTGGACGTTGAGCTCCACGTACCCCAAGGCTTCGGGCCGGAACTTAGAGCGTGGTTTGCCGAGGGACGCGCTGACATTGCGCTGCTGGACCGGGCCGTCCATCAGGTACTCCAAGCCAAATTCCGCATGGGACTCTTCGAGCATCCGTTTGCCCCCGATCCCGCCGAACGGGACACCGCATTCAGCGTGTCCTCCGATACAGCCGTCTCCCTCCAGTCAGCACGTGAGTCACTGGTGTTGCTCACGAATGACGGCGCCCTTCCCCTGCGGCGGGACGTTAGACGGCTGGCTGTTATAGGTTGCCATGCCACCACGGCAAGGTTCTTCTTCGGCGGTTACACCCACTATTCGATGGCGGAAGGAAAGCTGGCCGTCAACGCTTCTATGGCAGGACTGACCACCAGCGGCGACGCCCTGAGGACTATTACCGATACTGTTCCGGGTACAACGATCGAAGCTTCTGACGGCCCAGCATTCGAGGAACTGCTGCAGCAGCAAAAGCCGGGAATCCGCAGCGTCCTCGACGAGCTCGTTGAGCGAATGCCCGAAACAGATGTGATGTGGGCTTACGGGTATCCCATTGCCGGGGCTGATGAATCCGGGCATGAGGAAGCCCTTGCCCTGGCTTCAGAAGCCGACGTCATACTCTTAACGCTCGGAGGCAAGCACGGCACGGCATCCATCGCTTCGATGGGCGAAGGAATCGACGCTACGAATATCAACCTTCCGCCCTGCCAGGAACAGCTCATTGTAAAGCTGTCGCAGCTGGGCAAGCCGATGGTCGGGATTCACTTGGACGGCCGCCCGGTGTCGAGCGACGCAGCGGACAAATACCTGGCTGCGCTTTTGGAAGCATGGAGCCCCGCAGAAGGCGGTGCGGAGGCCATCGTTGATGTCTTGCTTGGCGAACAATCTCCCAGTGGCCGACTTCCAGTCAGCATTGCGCGGAACGCCGGCCAAGTCCCGGTTTACTACAACCATCCCCATGGCTCCTCCTGGCACCAAGGCGAAAGCATAGGATTTCCCGACTACGTCGACTCGCCGCACACGCCCCGGTACGTCTTTGGACACGGATTGTCCTACACGACCTTCGACTACACGGAACTCTCGATGCCGAAGGAGCGGGTCATGGCCGATGACGGGTTCGATGTTTCCTTTGCCATCACCAACACGGGTGAGCGAGCCGGGACCGAAGTCGTTCAGTTGTACGCGAGTGACAGATTCGCTTCCGTCTCCCGCCCTGTAGTGGAACTCATCGGCTTCCGCCGGGTGACGCTGGAACCGGGACAGCAAACTCACGTAGTTTTTCACGTTGAGACGTCTCAGCTGGCCTTCCTCGACGCTCAGATGCAGTGGAAGGTCGAAGCGGGTGATGTGGACATCCTCGTAGGCGCTTCTTCTGCAGACATCCGATTAAAGAGCTCGATATGCATAGATTCGAATGCACTAATCGACGGCAGGAACCGTTCCTTCTACGCCAGCTAGCGCAAGCATGCAAACACCGTCAACTACCCCTCACAGACAAGGCCTGACTCCTATGACCGCGACCATCCGCCCGGGCGAAATCATGTTCGACGCCAAAGGCAACCGAATACATATCCATGGAGGCTCCATCATCGCCGTGGACGGACAGTACTACTGGTATGGCGAAGATAAATCCAAGTCCACGCCAACGACCGGTCGATGGCACAGCGGAGTTCGGGGGTACCGCTCCTCCGACCTAACAACCTGGCACGACGTTGGGACCATCATTCCGGCAGAGCCGGACGTACCTGACTCTCCACTGCATCCGGAAGCCATGATGGACCGGCCGCACATCGTGCGGCACCCCAGGACGGGAAACTTCGTCTGCTGGATGAAAGTGATGCACACTGACGGCAAGCAACGCTCCTGGGTGTACCAGGCTGAGCACTTCCAGGGACCCTACAACCTTGTGCGACCAGGCTTCGAACCTTTAGGAATGAGTGCCGGCGACTTCGACCTGGTGGTGGATCCTGAAACCGGGCGCGGCTATTACTTCTTTGAACGGGTCCACTCCGAACTCATCTGCGCGGACCTGACCGACGACCTCACCGACGTTACGGGGACCTTCAGCTCCCATTTCCCGCACCCCCACCCTCCCTTCGTCCGTGAAGCGCCGGCCTATTTTCGCCATGACGGCCGCCATTACCTCATCACCTCAGGAACCAGCTGGTATTTCCCCAATCGTTCCGAAATCGCAGTCGCCGACGACTACCACGGACCCTGGACCGTTCTGGGGGATCCTCACCGAAACGACGCAACCGGCACCTCCTTCCATTCCCAAATATCTTCGGTCTTCACGCTCGAAAATGGACGTCACATCGCACTTGCCGACAGATGGCTTCCCGATATGCCTGACGACATGATCCAGCGGGCATGGGATGCCACGGAAGCCCAGTTCACCGGTGGAACACCCGATCCGGAGATTAACGAGATCGTTCAGGCCGGCGCTCCTGACACATCGTCCGCCCGTCATGTATGGCTCGAAATCCAGTTCCAAGACCACCGGCCGGTCATCGAGTGGCAGGACGCCTGGAGTCCCCAAAATCAACAAATAACAGGGGCACCTGAGATAGCCGAAGGTACCCGGCAACCGCAAGATGGTTGCCGGTACTTTCGCTTGCCCCATGGTGAAGGGGCGGGGATGCCAGCCTCTGCTTAAGAAGCAAAACCTTCGTTGTTGTCAACCGGTTGACCGCCTTAGGATGTCGGGGTAATCTCCTCTGAAACGTTCCATCGCGTGCGTTTCCCCCACTATCCGCTGCAGACAATGACAGTCCGCGTGCACCCTGGGGACCCCCAATGAAGGAGGACCATGATTATCAATCCCGTTCTTGCTCGTCACGGAAGGATCGGCCTCTTGGCAGCAACGCTGCTGCTCGGAACCGGCCTTGGAAGCGCAGTCCCGGCAAAGGCAGCCGCACCCGACTGCGCCACCGTTGCCGGCGCCATGCAGATCACCGCAGACTGCATCGACCCTCTCTACACCAAACCCGTCATCGACAGCGAAACAGATGAAACAGCTCCTGTCGCCCACCACAGGATTCGCGCGCATTTCGAGGGCACCAACATCCAATTCAACGTCTACTTCCACGCCAAACAGGATCTTGGCAAATGGGAGGGGCGCTTCTTCCAGTACACGTACCCAACGGCATTCACCCCCGAGGAGGACACCTCCCAAGCCGATGACCGTGCCGTAGGCTTCGCACTTTCCAGCGGCGGTTACGCAGTTCAGGCGGGCAACAAGTCTCTGGCTCTGGGCTACCGGCACACAGCCGCGGCCGCGAAGTTCGCCGAAACACTGGCTGCGAAATACTACGGAAGCGACCGGAAGATTTCGGGATATCTTTACGGCCCCAGTGGCGGCTCCTACCAGACCATCGGAGCGACGGAGAACAGCACCGGTGTGTGGCAGGGATTTGTACCGATGGTCCAAGGTGTCCCCCAACCCACCAGCTACAACTTCCTGGGCCGGTCAGCCGCTGAACTGATTCTTGGCGACAAGTCCGAGCAGATCCGCAACGCACTTCTCCCAGGTGGCAGCGGAAACCCCTATGCCAGCCTTGATGCCGCCGAGCAGGCCATGCTGAAAGAAGTCCACGCACTCGGGATCCCATGGAAGGGCTGGGAGTTCCCCGACTACCTCCTCGGACGCTCCGATCAGTATCCCAATGGCCTGGACTCCAGCGCTCCTTTGTCATTCGACCCGAGCTACGCCAACGACTTCTGGAACGCCCCGGGGTACCTGGGCACTGAGACCTCCCCGTTGGGAGTCCGGGTCCGGGCTGAACTGGCGAAGATGGGCGACACAGTCGACAACCGTTGGAACATCGCAAACCGCTTCTATTACCGCTACCAAACACCTCCCGCTAGCGAAGGCTGGGTCGGACTGCAGCAATTCCTCAAAGCTGACGGCACCCCTCTGTATCCGCAGAGGCCCGTGAAGGATCCAGGCTTCTACGGCTTTGTCTCGGGCAACACAGCCTTCGACGGCTCCATCAATGGAAAAGTCATCGTGGTGGACAATCTCTACGACACCGACGCCCTGCCTCTGCACGCAGACTGGTACAGGAAGCGCGTTGAGGCCAGCCTGGGCAACGCCGCGTCTGATAGCTATCGGATCTACTACAACGATCACGCTGACCACCAGAACGCGCCTGTCTCCGGGGAACGGGCCAAGCATTTGGTCAATTGGTACGGCATGGCAGAACAAGCCCTCCGCGATCTAGCGGCTTGGTCCGAAAACGGGGTGCAGCCACCAGCATCCACGGACTACAAGATCAACGATGCCCAGGTTTCTGTGCCTGATAATGCAGCTGCCCGGCGTGGAATTCAGCCCACTGTAGACCTGACGGTCCAAGGAAATGAGTCCACCACGATCAAGGCCGGCCAGTCGATCAAACTCAACGCGAAGGCGCAGGTTCCGCCAGGGGCCGGCGCGGTTGTGAAGGCCGAATGGGATCTGGACGGCGACGGCGTTTACACCAATGCACCACTCACCCAGATCGGGAACGTCGTCACGCTGCAGACCGACGCGACATTCGCAAAGCCAGGCACTTACCTGGTGGCGCTACGTGTCTCTTCTGAGCGCACCGGAGACCCGTCAGCCACGTTCGCCTTGGCCCAAAACCTCGACCGCGTCCAGGTCGTCGTGACGCCGGGCGGTTAAGAGACCCAGGTCCTGACCCGAAGGAGACGCCCGACTATGACCGGGGTACAGCTGCTGGCTGGACCCCGGTCATAGTCGTGCACGGTCAGCACCGCTTTCCTCCGGACTGTCGGCTTTTAGTGCCTCGACAAAACTGAAGGTCCCCGCCAAAGGATTGGCGAGGACCGTCTCAGAAATCTGCAGGGACCGATCAGAGGGCTGTCAAGCCTCCATCGACAGTGAAGATGCCCCCGGTTGCGTATGCTGAATCGTCGCTGGCCAGGTAAACCATAATGCCTTCGACGTCGGCCGCCGTGCCGGCCCGGCCAAGCATGGTGGCGTTCACCAATCCGGCCCTACTCTCTGGGTCATCAGCGATCGTCTGGACGAGCGGAGTTTCTGTGTACCCCGGGACCACAATGTTGACCCGGATTCCCTCGGCCGCGTAATCCGCTGCGACCACACGCGCCAGCCCGTGAACTCCGGCTTTGGAGCTGGTGTATGCCGTGAATGTCTGACCGCAAGCTACGACCGCCGTCGGGCTTCCGGTGACGATGATCGATCCTCCCCGATTCTCCATGGCGCGGACAGCGTGCTTAAGTGTCAGAAAGGCGCCGCGCTGGTTGATGGCCATGGTGCGTTCCCAGACTTCAAGGTCCAGATCGCCGACCTTTGCGTCTTGCCCAAACAGTTGAACCCCGGCGTTGGCTACGACGATGTCCAGGGGCTCGTCCTTACTTGCAAGGCTGAACGCCTCAGTGACGCTGGTTTCGTCCGAGACGTCCACCCGTACCGGGACTGCACGTTTGGTCCCCGCTTCTGCCGCCGCCTTCGCTGCCGCGTCAACGTTTATGTCGGCGAAGTACACCTTGGCCCCTTCTGCTGCGAATCGTTGGGCGACCGCCAGTCCAATTCCGGAACCCGCCCCGGTGACAAGAGCTTTTTTCCCGAAGAGTCGGTTGCTGTTCATGTGGTTCTTCCTTCTGTCTTGATGTCTTGGATGATGGCTGACCATGGTTCGAGGGCAATCTCGGCGGTGCTGCCGCCGGGCAGCCGCACCTTCCCGGTCATGAGTTTCTGTGTCAGGTTTGCGGCGAAGAGTACGATTTCGTCGTCCGCCTGGACCGGGTACAGGACCAGCCCCGAACGGACTCCCAGGACCTTGAGGACGTTGTGGCCACGAAGTGCCGCGATGGCGGCGAGGACCTTCCCTGCATCCGTCAATCCGGTTGGTGTACTGATGCCCCGAGGTCCTTCCGATTCAAAGTAACTGATGCTTTGGACGCCGGGAATGCTAAGAGCCGCGATGCTGCCCAGAACCCAGGCCGCCGCAAATGGGTCCAATTGAAGCGGATCTATCGGCGCTTCTGTGGAGCCTCTTTCCGCGCCTGTGGAAGTGGCCACCGCGTTGAACCGGGGTTTGAGCGTGACCGGGCCCACGTGAAGCGGACGGCCTCCTGAGATTCGCAGGGCATTTTGCGCCGTCAGCCGCTGCATCGGAAGACTTTCCACCAGATGGTGAACCTCTGTCGCGTGCATCTGCGGGGTGATGCTGTAAGCCAGCGCCTCGGCATCAGCCGGCACGATATGGGCATTGCGATTGAGCTCGGTGAAATGAGACCGGGCACCTGCGATGAGCGAGGCGGTCAAACCTGCATCGTCCGCAGCGGATTTCAGAGCTTTCCAAAGGTCCGGTTCCGTAATGTGGCGGGTTGAATGGAAAACACCGAGTCTTGCAATGTTCCGGGTAGGAACAAGTTGCAGCAAATCCGGTACTTCATTGGGTGTTTCGGCGCTGAGCCGGACATCCAAAGGCACTTGAAGGGCCTCGGCCATATCTGTGGCATACCTGCCAAGCTGCGCCACTCTTGGCGCTCCAGCAACAAGTTCAACCAGCAAGGACTCGACACCTTCAAGGAACCCGGTTTCTGCATGCGGTTCAGATATGGAGGCGACAGGCAAGGACAACGCCGGCACAACGGACTCGATGTCTGCGGTGATGACCAGGTCCTCAGCCCCGCTGCTTTCCGGCGCGGGATACTGACCACTCAGTGCCGTCAGCCTCACGCTTTGGTGCAGCCGGCTTCCCGCAGGGACGTCCATCGGGAATGGCAGAGCCAGTGGCCGGCTGTACGTTTTGAAGGAGGCGTCGGTCCAGTTGCGTTGGTCTTCCGTCTCGAAAATATCGCCGGTAAATGCCAGCTTGAAGTCAGTTCCGTCACGCTGCCACCGCATGGTGGCAATGTTCTGGAACGGCTGGTGCGGACTGATATCCACCGGGAACATCGACGGCGTGTGGTCACCGGAGCTCCCCCCGATGAGAACTTCCCTTCCTGCGTCATCGGGCCTGTGAAGCACAACCAACCCTATGCGGTTGCTCTGGAAATCGGCGGGCGATACCCCGTCGAAGACCACCTCGAGGGAATCGGCCGAAAAGGCGATTCCCAACGTCCCGGAATAACGGTAGCCGTACCCGTCGAATTCAAGATCCAGCAGCAAAGAAGTGCCCTCCTTGGCCGGAATCCGTTCAATGCCACGGAGGACCGGGACCAGCGTTTGCCAGTCCCGGTCCCGGACTACTGCACGAATTCCCCGCAGCACTGGAACGCCGGCGTAGCTGATGTCAGCGATTTCATCGTGGCGTAATTCCGCCCGCCAGGCACCTGCTTCAAGGACTTCGGAGGCTGCAAAGAGCCGTTCACGATTGTTTGTCACAGCGATTCCTGCTGTACGCGAACGCGCACAGCCATATACGGACGAACCGGCAGCTCAACCCGCGCCCGGCCTGAGTAGTTTCCTGGCAGCGTCTCGATGGTCATTGCCCACGTGTCGATCACGTCAATGACTGCCTTGCGGCCTTCAGGGATTCCCAAGGTGATGTACCGGTACTGGCTAAAACCGTTGTAGTGAATTTCGTATTCGCCTGCCACGCCACCGGAAGGCGTGGGGTTTGTCAGCGGCAATGGTTCCAAGCGTCCGGTCGGCGATTCAGCCACCAACTTGTCGAGGAAGGCGATCCTGTCTGCGCTCTTGCCTACCAGTTCGCCGCCCTTGGCCCACCAGAGTTGATCTTCGGGATGGTAGTAGGTCTCCCCGTGCGTGTGATAACCGCCGCGCAGAGTGGTCTCCCACACCCGGCGAACGACTTCTTCAGCGGAAATGCTTCCCCATTCGTATTCGAGGTCGCCTTCATAGCCGATTTCGTCCAGGATGACCGGCTTGCCCCACTTTTCCCGAAGGTCTTCCACCAATTCTGCCGTCTTGTAGTAGTCCACCTTCTGCAGACTGCAGTGGGTAGCCCACGAAGCCGAATAGTCGTATATCCGGGTGCCGTTGTGGATGGATATCAGGTGCCTTGCGTGGTCCTCTTCGGTGACGATCTTCGCGTAGCGTTCCCAGTTCTCCGGCATCTTTGTGGTCATGAAGTCGTACTCGTTAGCCAGGGACCACCACACATTCGGAAGTGCTGCCAGCCGTCGGACTACATAGCGAAGATACCGGTCGTCCGCTGCGGCTCCCAGATCCTGGAAACCCCACCGATCGTAGGGGTGGAAAAGGATAACGTCTGCTTCGATGCCCAGCTTTCCAAGGTCGCGGATGCGGTTTTCGAAGTGCTGAAAGAACGCGGGGTCAAAGCGGGTGGTGTCCCAGTTCCCGCTTTCACCCTCAAAGGGGTAAAGATCGGGCTCGTTGTCGTTGAAGATAAACGCCTTCGGGAAGACGCACATGCGGACTTTGGTGAAGGGACTAGTGGACAGCGTCGCCAGGGTTTTCTTTTGCAGCTCAGGGCCTTGGTGGGTCCATGCATACAGAGTGGTCCCCACCGGCCGGAAAACCTCGCCGTTGGCGTATGAGAAGTGGTACGTGTCTGCCACCCGCACGGCTCCGCGTGCGTGGCTTGGTTCGACGCTGAAAGTACCTGTGTGCCCGTCCAAAGAACGTGCCGTGGATTCCGTCCGGAACTGCCACGCCCCCGCTGTATCCGGGAGGAAGCGGACAACGTACCGACCGTTGCCGTCGTAGAAGCCTCCTACACGGAATTCTTCGCCGTTCAAGGAGAAGTACGCTTGGAGTTCAACGTCGGTAAACGGGTTACCATGCGAGGGTCCCTCCAGGACCATTTCAACGGTCTCGTTAACTCGCCCACTCGCGGGAAGAATGATCCGCGCCGATGCAATGGCAACCTCCGGCCCTTCATATCCGGGGTTGGGCTCGATCGGCGGCAGTTCGACGCGATCGGGTACCTCAATGGTGGAGAGCTTTAGCCACAACTTCTCTTGTGCCGCTTCCTTTACTCGGAAGACCGTGGCCAAAGCCCCAATGGGCAGATCAATAGCCCCACCGTAGTTTTCGGGGTGGCTCGCGAAATCCGGCAAGGCTTCAGACAACGCTGCCCTCCCCGCTTCGTAGTCAAAGATCAGTCGGGCTTGCGTGAATTCACTCATGTACGCCATCGATGGCTTCCTTCTCTTTCTTACCCGGTTTTTTCGGGCGTCGTTTGATGTAAATTTCCCAGATGACTGCGGCGATTAGAGCCACACACATGCAGATGGCCGCCCAGAAAGGCAAAACTGTCAGCGAGAGGTGGTCGATCACGGCTCCACCCATGAAAGCCCCGCCGCCGATACCCACGTTGAAGGCTGTGGTCTGCAGGGCTGCCGCCACATTGCGAGCGCCGACGGATGCTGACTGCATCATGCGGGTTTGGAGCATGACCGGGATGCCCCCAAAGACGGCTCCCATGACGGTGATCAGGATCCAGACGGGAATTTGGGAGTTCATGGTTGCGGCCACGGGGATGGCGCACAGAATGCCGACTTGGGTGGCTAACGATGCCAGGAACATCCCGGTGGGGAACTTCCTGTAGAAGGCACCAGTCACGGCCACACCCACCGCGCTGGCAATCCCTGAGACGAAGAGAATCACGGGTACGCCCGCGGGTGCGAGATTCACAACGTCCAGCAGCCAAACGACGGTGTACGTTCCAAAGCTGATCTGTGCGGACACCACCATGAGGATCAGCACGGAAATGATCAAAATAGCGGGAATGCTCTTGTCACGCCCCACCGGGCCGGTCTTTGGTGGCTTCGTGTCAGCGCCGTGAGGGTGGACGGCAGGAAGCATCCACACCATCAGCAGCATTAAAACGATGACCAGCCCGGCAAGGACTGCGAAGGCTGACCGCCATCCGAAGATCTGACCCAAGGCATTGCCGAGCGGGGTGCCGATGACGCCGGCAACTGACCCGCCTGCCGCTGTGATGGCCATGGCCTTGGCAAGCTGGGTTGGCCGGACCAGGTAGGCCGGGTAAGCGGAGACGACGGTCCAGAACGCTCCATGTCCAACCGCTCCCAGAATTCGTGCGCCCAGCAGGAACTCGAAACTGGGCGCAAGCACCAAGACGACGTTTCCCGCGCCGATGAGGGCGAAGGAGATCAGCACCATGGTCTTGCGTGGCATCCGGCGGGTAAGGATCGCCAGCGGCGCCGCGGTGAGGATGACAGTCAGGGCGAAGACGGTCACCATATTTCCAACGTCGGATGCCGACCGGCCGAAGTCTGCCGAGATCTGCGGGATGAGTCCGCTGGGCAGGAACTCCGTGGCCATCGAAATGAACATTGCCCCGGAAAGCGTCAGCAGACCAACAACTGGTAGTCGTTCGCCGGAATTGGCTGGTAAGTGCCGGCCCGTAACGCCCGGTTTCACGGAAGAAGTCATCCTGTTTCCTCACAAGATTGATGTTTCCTGCCGCGAAGAATGCGGATCAGTGGCCCGTTGGGCCCGTAATTCAGTTGGTTGTAACTGAGGCCCGACGTATCCGGATTGCCATGTACTCGCGCCCGGGCAGCTCCACTTTTATCCGGCCTTCAGCCGCATCGGGCATCGTGGTGATTTCCATGTTCCAGGTATCGATGACGTCGACGTGCCACTGCCATCCCGCGGGAAGCAAGACGGAGCGGAAGCCGGGCCGGCCCATGCCCAGGTAGATGATCCGATGGTCATCGTCGCCGCCAGTGCGGGAATCCCAGTCCCCAGGCAGCGGATCCCACCGTCCGGTGGGCGCTTCGGCAATGAGGCGACGCAGAAATCCTATCCGCTCCGGTGACTGGCCTTTGAGAATGCCGCCCTTGGCCCACCAGATAACGTCTTCCTCGTCGAGGTATGTTTCGCCGTGGTTGACGTAGCCACCCCTTACAGCTCCTTCCCAGCAGCGACGGATCAGTTCCTGGGGGCTGATATTTCCCCATCCTTCGGCGACGTCGCCTTCATAGCCGACTTCGTCGATAACGACAGGTTTGCCCCACTTTTCACGCCACACGTCCGTGTTCTCGGCCGTAAGGTAGTTGTCCGTTCGCTGAATGCTGCAGTGGGTAATCCAAGGCCTTGAATAGTCGTAGAACCTGGTCCCGTTGTGAATGGACAGAAGATGTCCGGTGTGGTCCTCTTCCCCCACTATTGCGGCGAACCGTTCCCAATCCTGCTCAGTCTTGGTTTGCATGAAGTCGTACTCGTTTGCCAGTGACCACCAGACGTTGCGGGTTGCTCCCAGGCGCCGAACGACATATCGCAGGTAGAGGTCATCCGCCCATGACGGCATGGCTGAGAACCCCCACCTGTCATAAGGGTGGAAGAGGATCAGGTCTGCTTCTATCCCCAGCGCTTGAAGATCGTTAATTCGATGTTCGAGGTTGTGGAAGAAAGCGAGGTTGAACCGGCTGAAATCCCAGCTGCCATCAGGGTTCTTCTCGAAGGCGTAGTTCTCGGGCTCATTCGCGTTGTACGAGTATGACTTCGGGAACACGCACATGCGGATTTTTGTAAAAGGGCTTTCCGCAAGCGTATGCAGAGTTTGATCCTGTAATTCCGCGCTTTGGTTGGTCCAGGCGTAGGCGGTGGTTCCCAAAGGCAGATATGGTGTGCCGTCTGCGTACGCAAAGTGGAACGTGTCACGAACCCGCACAGGGCCCCGGTTGCCTTCCTCCGGCCCCGTGGCTTCGACGGTGCCCGTGGCTCCGTCGAGCTCATCGGCGTTGGACCGCACAGTGAATTCCCAGAGACCAGGCCTTGGAGGCATGAACCGTATGCGATACAGACCTTCCCCGTCGTAGAAACCTCCAACTCGCACTGCGTCATTGCCGGAGCGGAACCTAGCTTCCAGTTCAACGTCCGTGAACGGATTTCCGGTTGAGGGCCCGTCCAGAACAATCTCAGCGACTCCCCATTGCTGGGATCGGATGGCAATGCTCGTGACAGGATGCTGCGCATGGCGGCTTGATTGCACCCCGGTTGAAGTCCGAGGCGCGGGGCGCTGAAGTGCGGCGCTCCTTCGGGGAGACGATTCGACGGCGGCCATATCCGCCCATAGCTCGGTGAGGTCAGGCGTCTGCTCGCCCACTCCACGGGCCCAATGGGCCACTTCGTCCAGTGTTGCCAAGGGACTGAGGGACCAGTCGTTCCACGTAGCGAAACCCGGCAGGTGGTTGTCCAACACGCGGGCGGCGTTGGGATCGGCCAGGATGTCTACGAGCGGTGCTTCTTTCGTGAAAGGCATGGAAAAGTTTCCTACGTTTGTGGAGTGTATGGGGTGTAACGCATCGACAGGAAGGTCCCCTGGCCCTGAGAGCCTTGAATGGCCAGCATGCGTCCGGTGAAACCGGACGCAACCTCCGTGGACAAATAGCGGCCGTCGAACCGGCCCAGCAGGTGCTCACGACCCTCTTGAACAACAGACAGCACGATCTCGTCGGGACCTCCATGCCCCAACGGGACTGGCGGTGATAATGGCGGCGCACTCTCAATACGCAGGGTGGTTTCCGCTCCAGCTTCAGTTGAGCCCAGTTCGTGGTGGATCCCACCAAGGTGAACCCAGCCGCTGACGCGTCCGGCTTCGACCGTCAGTCCATAGCAGTTGCGGTCGTCGATACGTAGGAGAAAGCTTCCTGAGCCGGAGATTACGGTCTCGGCACTCCATCTCAGGTCGCGCACCCTGGCGCAAAGAAGCCCCATAGATCCGTCCGCCAACCTCGAGAGCCCAATACCGCCGTCGGGCGCTTTGGACACAATGCTTTCGGGCTCGCCCGAGGGAACCACCCAGCGCTGGTGGAGGCGCGCATCAGAGAAATCATCCGAGAAGGCTGTGTCAACAGCGGGGACACAGAAGCGATCCTCGTCGAAGACCGGCCACCCGCCCATCCAATCGATGCCTGCGACGAACGTTTCGCGGCCCAGGACATGAAATCCAGGCGTGGATCCGCGTGGCCGGACGCCAAGGTACACGGCAGCCCAAGCGCCTTCGGGCGTCTGGACAAGGTCAGCGTGACCGACGTTCTGGACGGGGTCGATAGAGCTGCGGTGCGTGAAAATCGGGTTATTCGGACAAGCTTCAAAAGGCCCCGAAGGATGCAGGCTGCGTGCAGCCGTTACGCAGTGGCCCCGCTCGGTGCCTCCCTCCGCCAGAAGGAGGTACCAGTAACTGCCGTTTCGGTAGAGGTGGGGGGCCTCGACGGCACCCATTCCGCTACCTTGCCATATCGGATACGGCGCATCGCGGAGCTTTCCGGTGCTCGCATCAAGACGTGCTTGCAGGATACCGATTTCACCCTCGGTGAAGCTCATGGCCTTCCAGCTCAGGTAACAGTCGCCGTTCTCGTCCCAGCACAGGTCCGGGTCGATGCCGATCGCTTCGCCGATGAACACCGGGTCGCTCCATGGCCCTGCCGGGTCTGTTGCCTGGACCAACACCTGCCCGGCACCGTAATCGCTGACATTGGTGGTGATGAACCAAAAAATCCCGTCGTGCTCCCGAAGGGTGGACCCATAGATGCCGGTCGAAGGACGCGGGTCCCCCAGACGGAACTGGCTACGGCGGTCAAGGATGTGGCCTTGCTGGGTCCAGTTCACCAAGTCGGTGCTGTGGAAGATGGGCGCACCGGGAAAGTACTCGAAGCTGGACGTCGACAGGTAGTAGTCATCCCCCACCCTGCAGATGGTCGGGTCCGGGTAGAACCCGCTCAGAATCGGCTGAGTGGCAGAATTCGTCATCTGCTTGCCGTCCGCGCCCGTCAGCGTTGACGTAGCTGTCATGACGTAGAGCCTTTCAGGATTTGCTCTACTTTTTCGCGCAGGGGAACGCTACGGCTGATCCACGGTTCGGGAGCCAGAGCATATCCCAGGTTGCCGACGGGTTCGTCCAGATACCTGGCGAGTTTGTCAGCGGTCTGGGCCTCACCCTCGGGGGCAATGCCTGTTTCGACCGCGGCGTCAACCACGGCCGACCAGGTGAGCGGTTGACGATCCAGGAGTTCGCGGATGGTGAGGGCGTTGCCCTCATCGATGTTCGGAGTGGGATCGGCAACGGTCCACGTGTGGGTTCCATGCGGAACCGCCTCGGGTACCTTGGTGCCGGGGACATGAACGACGGCGGTAGTACCGACCGGCACGGCAACGTCGAGGATCAGTTTTCCCCCTACCCGCCGCCACTGAACCGATGCTTCACCATAAGGAGTGAGGTGCCTTGCAGCTGCCGAGGTGAGGGCCGCCGTCGCGCGTGGTTGGACAATGATCCGTCGGTACCCCGGCGCGGCAGGTGCCAGTCCGGCGACGGTCCGGTGAAGCCAGTCCGCCACCGCCCCCAGCGCGTAATGGTTGAACGAGGTCATACCGCCAGGATTGACGCTGCCATCAGGTCGCAGGCTGTCCCACCGTTCCCAGACGGTGGTGGCACCCATCGTGACGGGGTAAAGCCAGGACGGGCACCCGGTTTGGAGGAGCAAACGGTAGGCAACGTCCACTTCACCGGCGTCCGTCAGGGCATCACAAACGAGCGGTGTGCCAACGAAACCGGTACTGATCCGGAATCCACTGACACGAACCAGATCCGCGAGCCGGCGCCCCGCCTCTTGACGCTGGTCTTCACTGGGCAGCAGGGCCCATTCGAGGGCCATTGCATACGCCGTTTGGGTGTCGGAAAGGATCCTGCCTGAAGGGGTCACGTAGGAGCGGGCAAAAGCGGCGCGCACCTCTTCGGCGAGCTTGTGATAACTGGCGGAGTCCTCGTCGTGACCGAGCACGGCGGCGGTGTTAGCCAGTACCTCTGCAGAACGCGCCAAGTGCGCCGTAGCAACGACATCCGGATCCGTTTTGGCCCGCGCCGCGTCTTCCGGAGGGGCGCTGGGATCGAGCCAATCTCCGTATTGAAAACCACCTGTCCACAACATGTCATCACCGGCCAGTGAGGCAACCTTATCGACATATTTGCATGCACTCGAATACTGCTGTTCGAGGATCAGGCGGTTGCCTGTCCTTTGGTACAACGTCCACGGAATGAGTACAGCCGCATCTCCCCAGGCAGCCGTTGGGGTGTTCGTGAAATCCGAGTGGATGACGTCCGGGACAACGTGAGGTACGGAACCGTCCGGGAGCTGCTCCGCGGCAAGGTCGCGGAGCCAGGACCCAAGGAACCCGCCAACGTCGTAAAGGAACGACGCTGTGGGAGCGAAGATTTGGATGTCGCCAGTCCATCCAAGCCTTTCGTCACGTTGGGGACAGTCAGTTGGCACATCGACAAAGTTTCCGCGGATGCTCCAGTTGACGTTCTCGTGGAACCTATTTAGCAGCTCGTTCGAGGACGAGAACCAGCCGATGCGTTTCAGGTCCGAACCGATGACGACGGCCTCAATATCATCGACTTTCAGGTCCGGGACGCCGCTGACTTGGGCGTAGCGGAAGCCGTGCAGGGTCAAAGAGGGTTCCAGCGTTTCTTCCGCAGCCCCTGCCACTACGAAGGTGTCGGTGGCTTTCGCCGTACGCAACGGCTCGGTGCAGAGCTCGTCGTTTTCAAGAACTTCGGCGTGCTGGATGACCACTTCGCTGCCCTCCGGCAGGCCGTGGGTCCGAAGCCGGACCCATCCAACGAGGTTCTGCCCGAAGTCGACCAGCGTCTTTCCGGAACGCGAAGTGAAGACGGACACTGCCGGGAGCACCTCGGTTGGACGGATCGCCGGGCCTTCGGGGGCAACGAGCAGAGAATGATCCGCTGAAATGACTTCTACAGCGCTGCGGGGAACGACGGTGACTGCTTGGTCGCGCAGGTCGGTGCTCTGGCCGTCGTAAAGATCGTCGGCGAGGATATTGCTGTTGTGGGCAGTCCAGGAACCGTCGGACAGCAGGACGTGGACGCCGCCGTCCGCTGTGGAGACTTCCAGTTGTGCCAGGACGGCGAGGCGCTCGCCATAGATGGCGCTCTTGTTTTCGAAGCCCAGCCGCCCACGGTACCAGCCGTTGCCCAGCAGCATGTCCAGGTTGTTCGAGCCTTTGCGCAGCAGCGACGTGACGTCATAAGTCTGGTAGCGAAGACGGTTCTCGTACGAGGTCCAGCCCGGCGCCAGCACAGTGTCGTCGATACGCTGACCGTTCACGGTGGGGATGTAGATACCGTGGGCCGTGGCGTACAGACGTGCCCTGGTGATATCTGCAGGCAGGTTCACGACGCCCGAGAGGATGGGTGCGGGCATCCCGTTCGCGCCTATTTCAACGGGGCTGACGAAGTTAGCCCGCCAGTCCGATGGATTGAGCAGACCGGTTTCGGCCGTTGAGGCTTCGCTCCAGTCACTCCAATCCTCGCCATCGCTGACGCGTACCCGAACGACTGCGGACTCCCTGGACCTCAGCTCCGGCGCAGGCCATGGGACCAGCACCTGGTCGTTGCTCTGGACACGGTAGACCTCTGCTCCTTCACCGCGGGTGACCTCGACTTCGTAGGCGGACTGTGTGTATCCGGCATCGGCGACAGGCACAAACCAAGACAGTCGCGGGGTTCCTGTACCCAGTCCAATAACGGGTGAGGTTTCAGTTCGTTGTTCAAAGCGAAGGCCTTGGGGAGCGGCAGCGTATGCCATCAGTGTCTCCAGACGGTGTTGTATCGGGCGCTGGTCCCTATGACGAAGGGTCAGCTGATTAAGCGAGAGGGTCAGAGCTGTGCAGGCGCGCCTCTGGGAAATTCCGCGGCTTTTTCAGCTGCAAGGAACTGGAGGCGGGCGGCTCGGCGTTCGCGTTGCTTTTTCGGGTCTGCCACTGGCGCTGCCATTTGCAGGCTGCGGGTGTACTCGTGGCGTGGTGCACGGGCAACCTGATCAGCTTCGCCGATTTCAACCACCGATCCCTGATACAGCACGGCGATTCGGTCGCTGATGGAGTTCACGACTCCCAGGTCGTGGCTGATGAACAAGTACGCAACCCCGGTCTTTTCCTGCAATTCCTTGAACAGGGTAAGAACACGGGCCTGAGTGGTAACGTCCAGTGCGCTAGTGGGTTCGTCGCAGATGATGACAGAAGGATCCAGAGCCAGTGCCCGTGCGATGGCAATACGCTGGCGCTGCCCACCGGAGAACTCTTTCGGGTAACGGCTGCCCGAGTCGCTGGGCAAGCCAACAGAATCGAGCAGCTCCCTCACCCGCTGGCGGCCACCGGCGGCACCGGCGGCGGCCATGGGCTCCACCAGGATGTCCTCGACCGTCATGGACGGGTTCAACGACGAGTAAGGGTCTTGGAAGACCACTTGGATACCGAGGGCCACCTTCCGCCGCTGGGAGCGGGAGATGTTGCTGATGGTGTCGCCACGGAACTTGATGGAACCTTCAGTGACGGGTGCGAGCCCGAGAATGGCGCGGCCAATGGTTGTCTTGCCTGATCCGGATTCACCTACCAGGCTCAAAGTTTCGCCGGCGTTCAGTTCCAGGCTCACATTATCGATGACCTTCTTGGAAAGCCCGCCCCGCCCCGTATAGGTCACCACGAGATTTTCGACCTGAAGTATGGGAGTAGTCATGCTTTACGCCTCCATCAGTTCTACGCTGCGCGAGGATTCCAGCAGCACTTTTGTGTAATCCTGTTTGGGGTCGCTGAACAAGGATTCGACGTCGTTTCGTTCTACGATCCGCCCGTTCTTCATGACACTTACGGTGTCGCAAAGATCTGCGACCACACCCAGGTTGTGGGTGACAAGGATCATGGCCAGGCCGCGTTCGGTGCTGAGCTCGCGGAGGAGTTCAAGGACCTCCGCCTGCACGGTGACATCGAGGGCTGTGGTTGGTTCATCGGCCACGATCAGGTCGGGGTCCCCGGCAACGGCACCGCAGATCAGGACTCGCTGTGCCATCCCTCCGGATATTTCGTGCGGGTAGAGGCGCATGACGTTTTCGGGGTTGCGGATGCCAACGCGTGTCAAAAGTGCGATCAGCTGTGCTTTGGCTTGCTTGTCGCTGATCTTCTTGACGGCCCGGAGACCGTAGACGAGCTGGGCGCCGATAGTGAATGAGGGGTCCAGATTGGACATGGGCTCCTGCGGGATATAACCGATGCGCCGGCCGCGCGCGTTCTTGAGTGCTTTGTCATCCGCCAGTAGGTCTTCGCCCTCCAGATAGATGCTGCCGCCGAGGACGAGGGCTTCCTTGGGGAGGATGCCGAGCGTTGAGAAGGCCATCTGGGATTTCCCGGATCCTGACTCGCCAACGAGTCCGTGGATTTCACCGCGGCGAACGTCCAGGTCGACCCCGTGTACGACTGTGCGGACGCGGTCCGGGCCGTCCGGGTAGCCCACCTTCAACCCACGGATGGATAGGAGTGCTTCTTCAGATTTGGCCGGGGAGGACGTTGTGCGCGCCGTCTGGGCTCCGTTTAGCAGTGCACGTCGGCGGGACCTCTTCAAGGTTTTATTGTGGGCCGAGGATTGTAGGACATCGCGCAGCACATTCCCCAAAAGAACGAGGGCAAGAATGGTGAGGCTGATCAGCAGAGCCGGCCACAGCACACCAAACCTGTTGTTGTAGATGTTGCTGTTCGCGTTATCCAGAATGCCACCCCAGGACGGCTGTTCCGGATCGCCGAGCCCGAGGAATTCCAACCCGGCCTGTATGGCGATGCCTGCCGCTGCGACGAAGGAACTCTGGATGACGACCGGGGCCCTGACGGCCCACAGCACGTGACGCCCAATGATGCGTTGATCAGAGAGTCCGACAACTTTGGCCGCATCGATGTATAGCTCCGTCCGGACGCCGAGAACGACCGAGCGGACCAGGCGGTAATACGTCGGGGCGACCAGGACACCGAAGACTGCCATGGCAACCATGACGTTGGGCCCGGTAAGCGTAAACAGGGCAATCAGCAGGACGATGCTGGGCAGCGACATGATGAGGTCCGTGATGAAGCCGGCGACGGCTTCGAACCTGCCCCGGTAGAAGCCGGAAAGGAGGCCGGTGGTAACGCCCAGTAGAACGGATATCACCAAGACCAGCACCGATCCCAGCAGTGTCCCATTGGTCCCCCACATGAGCTGGGAGAGGATGTCACGGCCGGCGCGGTCGGCACCGAGCAGGTGTCCTTCCGAGAAGGGCGCGGCGTTCACGGCGTTCAGGTCTGCTTGGTTAGGCTGGTAAGGAGCCAGCAGGGGGCTGAGTACTCCGAACAGGATGACCAGCAGCAGAAAGACGATGCAGATCATGCCCTGCGGGTTGGTCAGCAGTCTTCGCAGGACGGAGCGGCCCTTAGCTGGAACCGCTGCGGCAGTATCTATCATGGTCGCGTCGGCGCTCATCGCGTCCTCGCTTTCGGGTTCAACACGGAGTTGGCGAGATCGCCGAGGAAGTTCACGCACAACACGATGATGATGGTCACCACGACAGATCCCATCACCATGGGCACGTCAGCTTGCTGAGCGGACTGAACAGTCATCTGCCCCATACCGGGAAGAGCCATGACCTGTTCGACGAAGATTGCTCCGCCGAGGAGCCCCAGTGTTTGAAGGCTCAGGACGGTCAGGCCCGGCCCTCCGGCGTTTCTAAGAACGTGCCTGAAAACCACGTGCGACTCTTTGAGTCCCCGTGCCCGCAGCGTTCGGACGAAGTCCTTGGAGAGGGCATCCAGGACAGCGCCACGGAACTGGCTGGCGGCGCTGGCTACCGACCCTATCAGCAGGGCTACAACCGGGAGTGTTATGGAGAGTATCCACCCGGTGAAGCTACGGTCAGGGGAAACATAACCCGTCGCCGGGAACATGCGGACGGATATTGCGAACGTGAAAACCAGGGCAATGGCAATGATGAACGGCGGCACTGCCGCACCCAGAACAGAGATGAACTGTAATACCTTATCCAGCCAGCCGCCGTAGACGGCTGCTGCCACGCCCAAAAGGACACTAAGAATCAAGGTGAAGATCAGGGTAAGAATGATCAGGGTTAGCGTCACCGGCACCCTCGTCGAAAGAGCGGACGTCACAGTTTGTCCCGTGAAGAACGATTCGCCGAGGTTGCCGGTGACCGCATGGACCAGCCAGTCGCCGAACTGCACAAGCAATGGGCGATCGAGGCCAAGATCGACCACTTTGCGTTGAACATCAGCCTCTGTTGCCTGGTAGCCCAGGATAGCCCTGGCAGTGCCCGTGCCGTTGCCAAACATGAGACAGAACGCTGCAAAGCTGACAAGGAAGAGGATCGCCGCGGAGCGGAGAAGGCGTTTGAGTAGAGATAACATCATCGTGGTCGCTGGGTCTCTTATGTTCGGTTACTTGAAGTCGCGCAGGAGCGGGTGCAGACCGGAGAAGTCGCTTGACTCCTGGACGTCAACCTTGGGATTGGACGCGTAGAAGCGGTCCATGAAGGCCATAGGAACGAACCAGGCCTGCTCGGTGACGTACTTGTTCAGGTCCTGCTCAGCCTGCTTGCGTTCGGTTTCGGAGCCGGTCAAGACCGTGTTCCAAAGCGCGTCAACCTTGGCATCCGGCTGGTGCGAAACGTTCCAGATGCCGTCCTTAAGGATGTAGTCGCTGATGTCCTGAAGGGATTCGCCATAGTTGCCCAGCTGCCACAGCGGTACTGGGAACTTGCCGCTGAGAAGCTCCGAGATGGCGTTCGGTCCGGACAGCGCAACCTGTTCGACCTTGATGTTGATCTGTGCCAGCTGCTGGGTGATGTACGGCATCAGGGTCTCGTGGCCCTGACCGGTCATGGTTGGGATCTGCAACGTGAACCCGTCGGCGTATCCGGCCTTGGCCATCAGCTTCTTGGCTTCGTCAACGTTGAAAGGGTACGGGTCCTTCATGTCAGGGATGTACGCGTCGCTTCCTTCACGGAAGATCTGGTAGGCCGGCGATGCATGCCCCAAGTAAAGCTTCTGGGAGATCGCGTCACGGTCGAAGACCATGTTCATGGCCTTGCGGACATCCAGGTTTCCCAGTGCCGGGATCTTCTCGCCGAGGTGGTCGGTGATCAGCAGGCGCGTGGTGCTGCTGCCCTTCAGCGTCTGAATGTTCTCACCAGCACCCTTTGCTTCCTCAAGCGTTGCTGAGGAAACGATAGTGCCATCGATCTGCTCGGTCTTCAGGGCGTTGACCGCCGCTGTCTCATCTTCCAGGACCTTCAGGACAAGCTTCTTGTACGGGAAACGGCTGCTGTCCCAGAACGAGTCGTTCTTGGTGAAGGTGTAGACGGAGCCGCGGGTGGTGTTGGCAACATCCAGGGTGTAGGGACCGGAACCGACTGGCGCATCAAACTTCTTGCTTTGGATGGATGCAGGGGTAGCGATCTTGGACTCGCACATGCGCAGGGCCAGAAGCGGATTCGGGGCAGGCCAGGAGATGGCTACAGTCTGCGTGTCGGGGGTCGTGACGGTGATTCCGGCCCAGCGGCTAGAGGCTCCACCGGCCGTGGCATAGTACTCAGCGTTAGCCTTCACCGCGGCAGCATCAACGGCGGTTCCGTCCGAGAATTTCACACCGTCGCGGACGTGGAGCGTAGCCGTCTTCTGATCGGCGCTGAATTCCCATTTGTCGGCCAGAGATGCCTCCGGCTTGCCGTTCTTGTCGCATCGCAGCAGGGAATCCCATACGGCGTCTGCGCTCCACCCCTGATAGCTGGGCTGAACATGCGGGTCCCAGCCCTGAATGTCAGCGGTCATACCGAGGGTCAGGATGTCTTTGCTGGTCGAACTTCCATTCGTACCGCCCGCCTGGCCACCGCTCGTGCAGCCTGTCAAGGCTACAAGCCCCACGGCCAAGGGTGCCGCAAGGGCGACTAGGGCACGTCGTCGTGTGCGTCGCATGAATAACTCCTTTGTTGTTGAGGGCAGGAACGCTGCCAGCAACGGCCGCCAAATTCTCTAGTCGGTGACATGGAACCCAAAGCGTGCAACGTTGTCCGTAAGAACAGTAAGCCAGACTCCTGAGACCGTCAAGAGACTTTTATTGTTCAACTCACAGCAATACCTTCAGAAGCCTTTGGGGGCGCCGATTTTTGATTTTTTGCCTCCTGATGCACCGACCATCGACTGCCAAGCTTGTCTGCCTATAGTGCAACGTTGTCCGACGCGATACACTGGCCTAGCTATGAACTCAGACAGGAGGGGTCGAGGGTGACACCCAAACAAACCACATCCCCGGAAAAACCACGCCGGGCAACTCTTCAAGACGTTGCCAGCGAAGCAGGCGTGTCGTTCTCCGCGGTGTCAAAAGTCATCCGGGGCGCCTCCGGGGTTAGTCCGCAAATGCGGGAGCGCGTCACGGCTGCCATCGACAAGCTGGGTTATCGGCCGCACGCCGGCGCCAGGGCAATGCGTGGAAAGTCGTACACGATCGGGGTCATGATCGTGGAAATGAGTTCGCCGTTCCAGCCTGAAGTGGTTCAGGGAATTACCGACGCCCTTGAGGGTACGCCCTACCAAGAGGTACTCATCGCGGGCGGGCTCTCCCCCGCCCGGCAGAAGCGAAGTATAGAAGCACTGATGGACCGGCAGGTGGACGGTCTCATTATTGTCGCCCCCTGGATGGAGGCAGACTGGCTTGAGGAGCTGGGCGCCAAAATCCCGACAGTGGTTGTGGCACGGCATGGCACTGCCGCCAATTTTGACACCGTCGTTGACGACGAGTACCAGGGGGCCCGGCTGATGGTTGACCATTTAGTCTCCCTCGGCCATGAAAGAATCGTCCATACGAGCATGCCTTCTGGTGGGCTGGAGCCCTTCGTTTTGTCGCATACTGCCCGTAGGCATGGCTACGAACAAGCCATGACGCGCCACGGACTTGTCCCGAAGGTCGTGGAAACCACCTACTCGGAAATCGGCGGCTACGAGGCAGCGATCCAGGCGTTCTCTGGAGATGACCGCCCCACCGCAATTTTCGCCGGAGCCGACATCGCGGCGCTCGGTGTCCTGCGCGCCGCCGAAGAGCGGGGACTTCGGGTCCCGGAGGATCTCACTGTTGCCGGGTACGACAACATCTACGTTTCCGCCATCGGTCGGATCTCGCTAACTACCGTGGATCAATCCGGGCAGCTCACGGGAGCCAACAGCACCAGGCTCCTCCTCGAGCGCATCGGAGGCAGGACCCAACCGGCGCACTACGTGATTGCACCCCAATTGGTACCCCGCAAAACGAGCGCGGCGCCCGGACTCGTGGATCAAGCCACGCCGATTTCGGTTCAGCACTGAACGGATTTTGTCACCCATGCCGGCCTCCTTACACGATTCGAAGCAACGGCGACCGACCCTATACGACGTGGCCTCAGTTGCAGGCGTGTCACACCAGACGGTTTCCCGATACATCAAGGGCGGCAGCGCCCTCCGGCCGGCCACTGCAGAGCGAGTCGCAAAAGCATTGGCGGAGCTCCACTACACTCCAAATCTCGCCGCCCGTGCGCTCCGGTCAGGAGAGCCCGACAAGATATTTGTCGTTGTTCCGGAACACTCGATTCATGTCCCACCCAAAATGATCTCCGGCGCAAAAGCTGCCGCGCAGGCCCATGGATACCGCGTGGAGACTGTCATCCTGGACCGACATCCTGAGGCTGCAGACTCGCAATTCCGCCGGTTGCTCTCCGGTGGGGACGTCGCCGGAGTCCTTTCCTTCGCGCCATCGCCAAGGTCTGTCTCCGACCCGTTAGTTAGCCAACCACCACTGGTTGTAGCCGGCGACGATGACGACGTACTGCCCGCACGAGGCACCCTTGCCGATGGCTCACCTATCGGAGCCATCGTGCGGCACCTTGCCTCGCTGGGTCATAGCGACTTCTTCCATGTTGCTGGCCCATACGATTGGACCGCGGCCCGTAGACGCGCCGCCGCCTACTCCGAGGCCATCATCGAAGTTGGCGCAACCTCCCATGGCATCGAGTCCGGCGACTGGACCCTGGGTTCCGGCTACGCGGCCGGCAAACGCATCGCCGCCCTTGAGCAGGTCACAGCCGTTGTCGCCGCCAATGACCAGATGGCAATCGGCGTGATCCGGGCACTCCATGACAGTGGTTTCAAAGTCCCCGAGGACATCAGCGTTGTCGGCTGGGATGACATGGAAGAGTCTTCCTTCCTCGTCCCGTCACTTTCCACGGTTCGTATGGATCAGGCAGCCGTGGGTGCCAGAAGCATGATGGGCCTCATCCGACAAACCCGGAACCCACCCAAAGCGCCATTAGCCGCCGCGTTGGACACCCAGATCATACGGCGTGAATCCATCGCTCCTGCCAGGAAACGAAGGCCCAAACGCCACGGCACCTAAGCAGCCGGGACCGACGCGACACCACCAAACCTGATCGCCCTCCCCCGTCACCTGCCCAACAGAGCATGCTGCCGCCGTCGAGCATTACATCCAGACCCTCCTCAGCCGACCACCTGCCACGGCCCGGTTCTCCGTGACATTTGGACGTTTAAAATCCATAGCACTTGTTTCCTTGACAGAGCCTTCCTTCGGCTCTAAGTTTGTTGCAACCGATCTCAGCAACCGATCTCACTATAGATTTTCATAAATGCAACCGATCTCAGAGGAGAGACTCGATGACCAACCGGTTCCTCCCTACCGACGGTGGCCCGCGTCCAGTAGGCGTCGTTTGAGCACGGCTCGCTCCCGCATTAGCAACTCAGTCCACAGGAGAAATTCATGATCAACAAGCGATGGGGCTTGGCACTCGTCACAGCCGTCGTAGCCGGCCTTGCCCTCAGTGGCTGCTCCCCCTCAGCATCGGAGCCCAAAGGGCCCGTGACGCTGAACTATTGGGACTTCCTTGATCCCAGCCAAAATAACCCACGCTCAAAGGCTCTCAAGGAAAACATTGCCAAGTTTGAGGCGGCCAATCCGGACATCAAGATCAACCTCTCCGTTGTTTCGCTGGGCGATATGTTGAACCGGCTCCCGCAAGCTGCGGCAGCCGGTCAGGCTCCTGACGTCTTCAAGATGTTCACTCCAGTCGTTCCCCAGATGGCCTCCGCCGGCGTCTACTCCCCGCTGCCTGATGCTGCTTCAAAGGTCACCGACTGGCTGCGTCCAACGGACACTCTCGCTGGTCCGGACGGCAAGACTGTTGCGGTGCCGTACGAATACCGAACCTGCGCCCTCTACTACAACCAAAAGATCCTTGACCAGATCGGTGCGACCGTTCCCACCACGTACGACCAGGTTGTCCAGGTTGCCCAAAAGGCTGCTGCCGCTGGATACACCGGCTTCGGGACCGGTTTCTCGGACACGGACAACTCAGCCATCATCAGCACTTTCTTCAATTGCTTCATGTCGCAGGTTGACCAGGAAATCTGGAACAAAGATGGACAAGCTGATTTCGCCACGGCCAAAGGCAACGAGTTTGGCAACTTCCTGGCCAAGCTCAGGGACGCAAAGGCGCTGGGTAGCAACGTCGTCTCAGACACGTACGGCACCGTAGCTGACGGTATGGCGAGCGGCACGGTCGCCATGGCGGTTTTGGGCACGGAACGAGCGGTTTCCTTCGGCACGCAGAACAAGGACCTCAAGTGGACGGCCTTGCCGAAAGCAAGCACCGGAGACACGACGGGCACCACCATCGGGTGGACCCTGGGCATAGGCAATGGCAGCAAGAACACCGAGGCCGCCTGGAAGTTTATCGAGTACATGACCGGGCCGGAAGCCGGTGCCCTCATGGCAACGGGTGGTGAGGTACCCACCCGCGCAGCCACCTACCAGCAACCGTTCTTCTCCACCCCTGAGGCAAAGACCGTCAACGACATCGCAGCCTACGTCAAGACCAACAGTGAGCCACGCACATATTCCAACACGTGGACCGCCCTTGCCACGGGCCTCTCCCAAGCCGGGCAGAAACTGACTCTCAACGGCTCATCAGGCAACGACTTTATCCGTTCCGCGCAGGATGCGGCCAACAAGAAATAGCCGCCCGATATCAGGGGAGCCTGAGAAATCAGGCTCCCCTGGGAAGGAACAGATAATGTCAACAGAAAGCCCCACCCGCAGCCCACGCAAGACCGCGGCTTCCCCCTCAGGCACCCCAACTGTTCGCCGCATCCGTAGGGACCGCATGGTATGGCTTTACGTGGTCCCGGTCAGCGCCGTCTTCCTCTTTGTTTTTGTGGGGCCACTCATCTACACAGCATGGACGGCCCTCCACGAGACGACTTATTACCAGATCGGCAAATTCTCCGGCCTGAATTCCTTCGTCCGGCTGTTCTCAGACTCCGACCTGCCGAGCCGCATTTGGACGACCCTGGTATTTTCGCTCGGTGCCTTGGCCATTGCCTTGCCGGCCGGGCTTCTGTCGGCGATCGTGCTGAACAACCTCCACCGCTTCAAGCGCTCCGTCCGGAGCCTCTTCCTGCTGCCATGGCTGATGTCACAGGCCACAGCCGGAACAATCTGGCTTTGGTTCCTCAACCCCAACTACGGTCCAGCCTCCGCCATCACCAAGTCCCTCGGGTTCGGTCCCACCGATGTCTTCTCATCACCTGCCAGTGCGCTTGTTGCAGTAACTCTGATGACGGCCTGGTGGTCGTACCCGCAAGCCATGCTCCTCTTCCTGGGCGCCCTTCAAACGATTCCTGAAGAGCTCCGCGAAAGCCTCAAAGTCGACGGTGGCGGAGCCTGGCACGGATTTGTGAACATCACGCTCCCCTACTTGCGCAACACCATCGTCTCCGTCGTGGTAGTTCTCCTCATGCTCTATGTGCAGATGGTCACCATCATCCTGGTCACCACACGAGGAGGCCCCATCGGGTCTACGGAAACGTTGTCCATGCGCGTCTACAACCAGATGTTCGACAAGTTTGATCTATCCGGAGCTTCAGCAACGGCAATCCTGCTTTTCGCTGTAAACATCGTCCTGACTCTCGTCGCCATTCGCTTCCGACGGAAGGAAAGCCTGTGAGCATCACAACCCCCCGCCGCCAGCGACGCTTGGGCAGTTTCATGCGGGCAGTCCCTGCTTGGGCATACATCCTTCTCTCCGCCGCTGTGGTTCTGCCTCCCGTCGCATGGATTGTCTCCACATCGCTGAAGACCGCTTCGGGCACCCTGGAATTCCCACCAAGGTGGATACCTGCCCCCTTCTCCCCCGAGGGCTATGTTGGTCTCCTGACATCGACCAACATCCGCTTCTTCGTGAACTCCCTCATCTATGCCGGCGGCTCTATCCTCCTTGCACTGGCCATTTGTATCCCGGCGGCGTATGTAGCCACGAGGTACCGGAGCCGCCGCATGGAAACTTTGATGACCGGGATTCTGGTCCTGTCCATGGTCCCGGCGATCGTGGTATTTATCGCGCTGTACTCCATGTTCGTCAAGACCGCCTTGATCAACACCTACCCGATGCTGATCATCGTCTACACAGCGATCATCTGTGGACAAACCATCCTGTTTCTGCGCAATTTCATCGAGAACATACCGGTCGAAATCGAGGAAGCGGCGGCAATCGATGGCTGCTCCCGTTTGCAGATCCTGTGGCGCATCATCCTCCCACTCATCCGCCCCGGTATCGCTGCCGTAGCCATCTTCATCTTCGTTTTCGTTTGGAACGACTTCCTTGTGGGCACCGTCCTTGCCACCACAGAAGATATGAAGACCGTTCAGAACGGCATAGTGCGATACATAACCACCGGCTTCGGTAGCTTCTGGGGACTCTTCGCCGCATTCATCGTGGTTGCGTTCATCCCCGTTCTCTCAATCTTCCTGGCGTTCCAGCGCTGGTTTGTTGCCGGCATGACGTCCGGCGGTGTCAAGGGGTAGCTGAAGCAACCGTTCAGCCGCAAGGTCCGACAACTCAACAAGCAGGCCCCGTAACCGCCTCCAGCGGTTACGGGGCCTGCGGTGTTGCTGATGATTCCGAAGTGAGTGACTTATGAGTCTTCGCTCGAGCGCCAGTCGGGTGACTGAATCAGCTCTACGCGATTTCCGTCCGGATCGAGGAGGTAAACCAGCCACCCGCCTGCGATGGGACCTGAAGTCGGTGCAACGGGTTCGGACACCGCGCTGTAACCAAGCGCTGTTATCCTGGCGTACACCTCTCGCACGTCGATATCTGTGAAGGCAAGGTGAGCCGTGCCCGGTTGCGCCTCTGATGGATTGACAGCCGGCAGTAGAGGCTCAGCATGGGCGAGTTCCAGCCGAAAGGATCCGTCACCGGCAGTGAGCATCATTGCCTTGACCTTGACGTTAGGACGGCCGTAAAGTTCGCCGACGTAGGGGCCCGACGTCCACTCATTCAAACGCGTAAAGCCCAGCCCTTTCTCGTAGAACCGGGCGCTGCGCTCGAGGTCCGCAACGTGCAGAGCAGTGTGGTGATGTCGCATGATGTGTCAGCTTCCTATTCCCAAATGTGCTCCGCCGGCCACATCGAGGGACACTCCCGTGATGTAACGGTTGTCGGGGTCGGACAGGAACAGGATGGCGCGGGCAACTTCTTCGGGCTCGGCAAAGCGACGCATCGGCAGTTGTGCTGCCCGCTTCGCACGGTTGGCGGCCGCGTCCGGGCCGGAGTCCCGGGCGAATTGTGCCCACATGGGTGTGTTCACGGGCCCTGGTGCGATCGCGTTCACGGAGATGCCGTCGGGTCCGAGCAATTCGGCAAAGGACCACATGATGTGAAGGACGGCGAGCTTGCTCGCGTTATAGGGCAGATAGTTGAGGCGTGCTTCTTTGGCCGCTACTGAGGACAGGACCACGATCGCGCCGGCTGTGCCTGTCTCAAGCATGGATTTCGAGGTCTCGCGTACCATCGTGAAAGTCGCCGTCGTGTTGATCCTCAGGATGGAGTCGAACTCTTCAGTGGTTGTGTCCATGATGTCCGGGGTGGGGCCGAGCACTCCGGCCGCGTGGACGAGGACATCTACGCGGCCGTACTTGGCTTGGATGTCCTGTATGACTGCTGCGCATTGCTCTTGCGCGGTGATGTCCAGGGGGTAGAACGCCTCCAGTGACTGGTCCTCCTTGGCGGAACGGTCGGCGCCGATAACGATTGCTCCTGCTGCTGTGAGTGCGCTGACCGCGGCGTCGCCGATTCCTCCGCTTGACCCGGTTACCAGAACCACCTGGTCTTTGAGGCTCATCGGTTCGCTCCGCTCTCGGCGCGGCTTAACAGCGGTGCTCCCATGGTCGGAGCGTGAGGTGCTTGCTTCATGGTCATTTCCTTACTCGATATTGCTCAGTCCGGGCGATTGCCGTTTGTTCGTGTTTGGTGCTGCTAGGGGCTTATCACCTCTTTGGCGCCAGAGGCTGCCCCTGCCCGGACTGCATCGGCGATTTCTGTGGCGCGGAGTGCCTGGGCGAATGTAACGGCAGGCGTTTCGCCCGTGTAGAACCTCAGCGCAGATTCTGCCTGCCGGAGGAATAGATCGGAGGGGGCAAAAGTCTTTTCGTACTGGCCGCCGTCACGGTCCCACATGCGAAGGGAATCGTTGGACCACAGGAACCGCCCCGCGGTGGCAAGGACATCGATGGTAAGGCTCCAATCGCCTTGATTCAGGCCCTGGGGCTCCTGCCAGGGCGACCAATAGCTCTGCATGGTGAACACCACTCCAGAGGGAAATTCCAGTGTGGAAACGACATGTTCCGGTACCGGAGACCCGTAGAGGCTGCTGCTGGCGCTGGTGGCCAGGACTTTCGGGGCACCCTCAAACCACGATGAGACCAGTTCGATGGCGTGAATGCCATTGACTACCGCGACGCCTCCCTCTTTCGGATCAGCACGCCATGAATCGACGTTCTGCTTATGGGCAACCGATCGAACATTGACGGCGATCACATTGTTGTCCCTGACCCACTGGGAGACGAGTGGAGCACACGGATGCTGGTGGAGTGTGTACCCCACCATGAGTCGTTCGTCCACTCCCGAGGCGGCGCCAAGAATGGCAGCACCTTCTGCGTCCGCCGCCACCGGCTTTTCCGTCAGCACCCGGAATCCCTTGTTCAGCAGATCCGCACAGATGGCCGGTTGCAGAGTTGTAGGTAAAGCCACAACCACCAGGTCCAGCTGATCAGAATGGAGCTTCTGGGCACCGGGCACCAAGAGTGCACCGAACTCCTGGGCCAAGGCCAACGCACGCTCGTCCTTGTCCACGAGGTGGGTGACATTGGCACCCGCATTGGCGAATGCCCGTGCATGCCGGGACCCGGCCCAGCCCGCCGCTCCGACCACCGCCACGCGCGGGGCCCGTGCCGCCGTCGTCATGAGACAGACCCCGCGAAGGCCCGACCGGGGGTGAAAGAGTTACTCATGAAATCTCTCCTTTGAGTGCATTCAATAAGCCAATGCGATCGGATTGATGGACCATCGGCATATCTTGGTGTCGTAAGAAAGGGGTGTTAGAGACCCTTTACTTTTGTTTTCGGAGCGGGCTTTGGAACCGGCAATTGATCTTCCAGCATGCGTGGCCTATTGACCATAATTGCCCCTGCCACAAGCACTACGAGCCAGGCACCGAGCATGCCGAACGAGGGCAGCCAGCCGTCCCTTGGACGGTGCAGGAGCGCGAAAAGGAATGGGCCTGCGCTTGCGAGTGCGTAGCCGGCTCCTTGGGCGAACGCGGATAAACTTCCTGAGCCGGATTGCGTGCGTGTTCGCTTATTGATAATGGTGAACGCAAAGGAATATGCGCCTTGGCCTAGTCCCGCCAAGACAACCCAAACCGCTGCAGTGGCTGGCGGAGCGAAGATGATGCCCCCGTACCCCATGGCAAAGGCGACGACAAACAGGATCGCCATAGGTAGGGGGCGGGGCATTCTTACGACAACCAGGGGCACAGTCAGGGCGACCGGCAACGCGAGGATCGAATAGAGAGCCAGCATGGAGCCAGCAGCTTCCTGTCCCATTCCCCTGTCGACGAGAACAACAGGAAGCCAAGCGAGCGCTGCAAAAGTATTGCTGGAGCAACCAGCAAAGATCAAGGCAGTGCCCCAGCCGATCGATGATCTCCAGGGTTTGACCAAGTTCGCAGGGGTCGACGGCCTATCGTTGGCTAGTGAGGTCCCGGAGTGGGCAACGGTCCGGTTGGCTAAACGAAGAAGAATCAGCCAAGGGATCGCGGCAAGCGTACTGAGGACAGCCCAAATTCCTGTGGAGAACCGCCACCCATGAAGATTTCCCAAAGGAATGGCAAATTGGGCGGCCACGGCCGTGCTGACACCTAGGAGCGTGACATGGAGCGCTGCGAGAATCCCGATTCTGTCGGGAAAGTACTTCATCAACACAGGCGGAGCCACGACATTGACCAGGCCAATCCCGAGCATGGCGATGCAGGTGAACACCAGGAATGCCAACACATTCCATCCCGCTGCGCGGCCGACCTGACCACATGTTGTCAGCAGGATGGCAATCAGTAGAAGGTGTTCGAGCTGGATACGCCGCAGGAGCGGCAACGCAAAGAAACCCATCACTGCGAAGGCGGCCGTCGGCAGCATCCCAAGGATCCCTGTGCTTACCGCGTCGAAGGGAAGGTCGGCGCTTATTTGGCCAAGGAGCGGGGACACTGCCGACACCGCTTCTCTGGCGCTGAAAGCCACCAGCAGGATGCCTGCAAGCGCAGTGAGACGCCCCCGGAATGGCCGTCTCTCTGCTGTTAGCTTGCGTTGACTGCGTGGCTGGCCCATTCCCGCCCGGCTTGTTCTTCTGTCGGTAAACCGGCGGCTGCGAGAATCTGGTCCAGCAGGCGCTGGGTGTGAACAGCTTCGCGGCCCGAGGTAAGCGGCTGTGCCCTGTCAGCGACCCGGTCCAGGAAGTGGTGAACGGCGGCAGAGAACCCGAGGGTGTCTGTCGCAGTGGCCCAGCCGTACGCTTCGGCGCTCAGCTCCCGCGATGTCGTGATGCCGTTGATGGTGGTGGACACCGCTTCAGGTGCCCTGACTTCGACGGATTTGCCGTCACCATAGGCGTCCAGCTTCTCGTTCCATGCCCCCGCTGTACGGGCGGCCATCAGGACGCCGGTGTTGCCGGTGCTGAAGCGGATGGTCGCTGCGACGCCGTCTTCTTCCCAGGGGTCCTCACCTGCGGCGTGGGCGGCGACCTGTTCTGGTTCGCCTCCGCAGTACCAGCGAAGGAGATCGACCATGTGAATTGCATTCTCGAATGTCGCCCGGTATTCGGATCCTGGGCGGTTCTTTTGAGCAACGCAGAAGGTAGCACCCTTGTCGCCAAAAGCTTCCCGGCCGGCCGTGTAGACGGGCGCATAACGGCGGTTGAAGTCAACCATCAGTATCCGTCCCCGCTCGTCGGCGAGATCTGCCAGGCGTTCTGCTTCACCGGTCGCTGGAGCCAGTGGCTTCTCGCAGAACACGTCCACGTCGCGGCTGAGGCAGAGCTGGACGGCATGGGCATGCTCGGATCGTGGCGTCAGCACGAAGACGGCATCCAGCTCCTGCGCAGCAAGCATGTCCTCCACCGATTTGTAGGCGGCGTTGAAGCCCCAGCGTCGGACCAGGCTGCTCGGATCTTCGCGCCGGGACACCAGAGCGGCCAATTCCACGTCGTCGCGTTGTACGAGGGTGGGCAGTTGGGCGATGGTGCCAATGTTACCGGCGCCGATGACGCCGACACGGAGGCGGTTGTTGTTCATCAGGCGTTCCTTACTTCAGCAAGATCGGTGAGCATTGAGCGCAGAACGGATACGGATTCCCTGAATCCGTCCTCGGGCGCGGGGAGGTCTTGAGGGTGCCAACGGTATTCGAGCTCGATGCTCAGCACATCGTCATAGCCGTGCTGCAGCAACGCAGCCAGGATCTGGGACCACGGAACGACGCCGCTTCCGACGACGCGTGAACGGACTGCCCGCTCTGAGGCGTTGACCCTGGCTGTTTCTGTGGCGCGGAAGGCCGCGTTGGGATCTGTGAAGACAAGATCCTTCACGTGGACGTGACCGATAAGGTCGCCTTGGACGGCGAAGGCCTGTTCGTAGGTTTCATCGTGCGTGAATGTCAGGTTCGCCTGATCATAGAGGACGCGAACGGCCGGATGGGCTATTTCCCGGACAAGGGCAGCGGTGTCCGCTGCGGTCTGGGTCATGGTGCCGAAGTGGTTTTCCACGCATAGGCGAACACCGGCCTGGCCTGCTTCGGGTGCAAGGGTCTCCAACGCCCTACGCAGTTGTCCCCACCGCGCATCGTGGTCGTTGTCCCCGGGGTGCCACGAGCCAGCATAGACACGGACCCGGTCGGCGCCAAGCAGGTGTGCGGTTTCTATGGCGCCACGGAATTCATCGACAGCTGTGCGCCATTCAGCGTCGTCGAGGGAGTTGATGGCGGTTGTGTAGGGCGTCAGACCTACGATGGGAAGCCCTGCGTTTTCAGCCGCTTTCAGTGCCTCCATCGCGGCACGACGGTCACCTAAAGGCAATCCGGATTTGTAGTCATTCTGGTAGATGACTTCGGCGGCATCGAGCCCTGCGGCTCGGAATAGATCAATTGCTTGGGGAACCGTGTGGTCCGGGGTGCCTAGTGTGTGACCGGCTAGCCGCATTGTTTATGTCCTTTCTGGAGTGTTTGGAGGTGCTGTCCAGTCCGCAGGACCGACCAGCCGGGGTGGGGCTGCGACGCGGGATCGATCCACGATTTCCATCAGCAATCCCCAAGGGGTGATGAAGTAGGTCCAGCGGTTGCCGGCTACTCGGGGGCTGTCGCCGGCGACTTCCTTGCGCTCACCGAGCACGCGTACCCCGGGTGTTTCCTGCAGCACTGCGATCGCTTCGTCTACGTCGTCCACGACGAAGCACAAGTGGTGGCCACCGGCGTCGCAGTGCCGCGGCTGCGTTTCTCGCCGTTCGGCGCTGCTCCATTCGAAAAGTTCGATGTTGAGGTTTGGTGGCAGGCGCAGCATCGCGAGTGTGAGCTTGGCATCTGCAGGGACTTCGAAGTTTGTGGGCATGAATTCTTCGTCGGGCCCGCGTTCGGAGCGATATAACTCTTCGGCTCCGAGGACGTCGACGAAGAAGCGGATGCCTTCTTCGAGGTTTGGAACCGTCAACCCGACGTGGTCTGTGTGCTGGAGTCCCGGCAGACGCCGGAGCCTCTGCTCCTGTACCCCGCTCATTTGCGCGGCCCCGAGGTGGAAGCCCGGACCAAAAGCTCAGGCTCAAGGACGATATGATCCACCGATCCGTCCAGATTTTGTTTTTCAGCCAGTTCGATGGCAATGTGCCCCATGTCAGCGATCGGCTGGCGGACCGTTGTCAGGGCAGGGTTGAACCGGGAACCAAGAGCCAGACCGTCGAATCCGACCACCGAGACGTCTTCCGGCACCCGCACGCCGCGGCTACCCAGCGCCGAGATCACGGCAAAAGCCACCATGTCGTTGGCCGCGATGATAGCCGTTGGCGGATTGTCCATGTCCAGGAAATGCTCGGCCCCGCGGGTGCCCGCATCAAGATCAGACCCGCTGTCCAGCACTATAGGTGTGCTACCGCTCTGGGCCGTGAGTTCCAAGTAGGCGTCCATCCGATCCTGAGCGGTGTGCGTGCCCGCGATGCCGGATACGTAACCGATCTGGGTGTGCCCCAGACCATGCAGGTGCTCCAGTGCGAGCATGATGCCTCGGCGGCTGTCAACCGTGACGGTGGGCACGGAGGTGTCGCCCTCCACGCGGTCGATCACCACAACCTTGTGGCCGAAGGCGAAGCGCTTCAGCGCCCCGGTATCTACCTTTGTCGACGGAGCAACGATCCCGAACGGGGCGTACATGGCCTGCATGGCCGTGAAATATCCATCGGTTTTGGCCGGATCCCCGTTGGTGACGCAAAGCATCAATTGGTAGCCGCGCTCGTCTGCTGCCTGTGTCATCGTTTTGGCAAGTTCCGCGAAGAAGGGGTTGGTGATATCGGGCACGATCAGCGGAATGATGGTGCTGGTCTTCCGGCGCAGCGCCTGTGCGAGCGGGCTCATCGTGTAGCCGAGCCCCTCGGCGACCCGAAGGATGTGCTCGCGTGTTTCGCTCTTCACCGCCTCTGGGCGTGAGAAGGCCCGGGAGACCGTTGACCGATGGACACCGGCGGCTTTTGCGACGACGTCGATACTCAAGTCAGGCATGTTCTCTTCCTCCGTACTGGTCGTCATAGGCCTGCCAAATGGGGCGCATGACATCTTCGAGTTGGGCCAGCGTTGGCAGGCCCCGGAATCCATCTTCCAGTGTCCGGGCGACGCTGCGCACAAATGGATCGTAGAGAGGGTCGCTGTCCACGTTGATCTTGTCGACGTCCGTGGTTCCGTCCAGGGCCGTGAAAGTAGCTGTGCCATCGGAATCAACGGTGGCGAATCCAGTGTCACCGACCGAGGTAAAGCTGCAATACCGCTTCAGCGGCGAACCAGGGAATGCGTAGCCCACCTCCACAATCGCTTCGCGTCCTTCCGGCGTGGTGATGATCAGGCTGGCATGGTCCTCGATAGCTTGGCCGTGAAGAACCGATGAGAGTCGGGAATCCACCTGCGCTGCAGACTCCTCGCACCCTCTGAGGAACAGGTCAACAAAATGCGGGCCCAGGTTCGCGAGGCAGCCGCCCCCGGCCTTGACCGGGTCCAGCATCCACGGATTGGCATTGGCGAGATACCGGCCCGGAGGGCCAGCAATGAATGAGGCTCGCTGGTAGGTGGGCCTGCCGGCCTTGGCCAACCACTTCTCTGTGGGTCCGCCGCGCTGGACGAGGGGCACAGTGGCCGGTACACCAGCTGCTTCGGCAGCTTGGCGCACGGTGGAAAGCTCGCCAAGCGAAGTGCCCAATGGCTTTTCCACCACGAATGGAATGCCCCGCTCGATCAGGGCCATGCACTTTTCTGCCATTCCCTCGTGGGGACCAAACACATATGCAAGCCCGACGTCGGGCAAATCCACCAGTTTCCGCCAGTCAGCTTCAACCGGCGCTCCCCAGCCGTCGGCCAGTCTCTTTACCTGCACACGGGAGACATCATCGTCGCCTACTGCGATGACTTCGTGCTCTTCGGCCATGGCCTGTGCGCAGAGCGGAACATGCCAATGGGAAGCGCCGAGAATGATTGTTCGTACATGAGTCAACCGCGATACCTCCTTGTATGAGATCGGTTGCTGAGATCGGTTGCAATAACACTATGGATGGTGGGAGAGTTTGTCAACGAAACATCAACAGAGCCGGGGTTGGCTCAAGAGAATGACGTCACCCGGCCAGAGAGAGGCCACCATGTATAAGAAACTTCGCACCCTGCAGACCATCGATGAGTCCGGGGCCGTCCTCATCGTTCGACTTGAGAGCGCCGAAATCGCCGAAAAGGTCGCGGAGGCTGCCATCGAGGGAGGCTTCCGGGCACTGGAAATCACCCTTTCGATTCCCGGCGCCGTAGACGTGATCCGCCGCCTGGCAGCAAAGCACGGACCAAGCGGCGTGGCCGTCGGGGCGGGGACTGTGCTCGATGAACACTCCGCGTACGAGTGCATTCGCGCCGGCGCCGAGTTCCTGGTCAGCCCCCAGCTGAATCCCGCGATGATCCGCACAGCAAACCGATACCAGGTACCAACAATCAGCGGAGCGTACACGCCGACGGAATTCGTCGAGTCCGCCGAGGCAGGCGCTGACATCCTCAAGCTCTTCCCCACCGAAGCCGGCGGGGTGGCCTATGCGAAAGCAGTTCTGGCGCCACTGGCACATCTGCCCATCATGCCTGCAGGTGGTGTAACGCTGGAAAATGTGGGCGAATGGTTCGCCGCAGGTGTGGCAGGGGTCGGCGTGGGCAGCTACGTGACAAAGGCATGGCAGCCGGACGGCGACTTTACCCGCGTCACCGAAGCAGCCCGGTCTTTCCTCGCTGCAGTAGCAGAGGCCCGCCGATAATGTCCCCGGAAGTCTTCATCGTCATTGGACCCGCCGGCTCAGGAAAAACGACGATTGCCCAACAAACGGCTGAGAAGCATAAGGCGACATACCTTGACAAGGACCGGGTGAGCGGCCGCTTTGTCGAGTTCGCACTGACTGCCACGGGGCATGACCCAACCGACCGCGAGTCCAACGACTACTATCGCGCCAACCTGCTGCCCCTTGAGTACGAGACTCTCATGGATGTGGCAGGAGTAAACCTTCGCCTCGGCCGCTCCGTAGTCCTCGATGCCCCCTTCGGGGCCTATTTTGGCGACCCGAACTATCTGACCCAGGCGGCAACCGACTTCGACTGGCCCTCCCCCGAGATCACAGTGATACGGGTCCGGGTGCCGCAGGACGTTCTGCGTTCGCGGCTCACCCGTCGTGGCCTTGAGCGCGACCAGTGGAAACTTACACACTGGGATGACTACTGGGCCACTTATGGCAGCCTCGAATGCGCCTGGTCCGGAGTGCAGTTTCAGGACCTCAATAACGAGGCTCCCCTCCCCGCCGATTGATGCGGCCGCAGGTGGGGTATCAGTGGCATTGGCTTGGATGATGCGCAGGGAATGGGCATTGACAAGCATCACATGCCATCCCTATCGTTGAATGCAACCGATCTCAGCAACCGATCTCATTCCGGGACCTGGAGGTCTTTGGAAGATCTTCCGCTTTAAAGCAAGCAGCACCCCCTGCGCCGCACCGACCGCCGCTCTCGGCATCCGGTATCCGGCCGGACCCATTTGCAGGCGGCCCGGCCCCGCACACCAGGTGCCCAGAACAAGCACTACAACCACAGCACCAAACGTGAAAACATGGAGAGTTCAATGAAGACCTCAAAAGAGGCCGTCGGGAGTCCCGACACTTCGGGGCGTCCCGAAACGCCTAAGCATCCTCGCCGCACCCTGAACATGGTGGCAGGCACGATCGGCCACTTCGTTGAGTGGTACGACTGGTACATTTACGGGCTGCTCGCGGCAGTATTCTCGTCGCAGATATTCCCAAGCGATTCCCCATTCGCCTCCCTGATCGCCGCACTCCTCACTTACGCCGTCGGGTTCGTTGTACGCCCACTAAGCGGAATCATCATCTCTCCTTTGGCCGACCGCTTTGGCCGCCGGGTCATTCTTACGCTGTCCATCTCCGGGATGGCCCTCGGCTCGCTCCTCATCGGCCTCACCCCTTCGTTTGCGACCATCGGCTACGCAGCGCCGGTTCTGTTTCTGGTTGCACGCATCCTCCAAGGCATCTCGGCCGGCAGTGAGGGACAGAGCGCCATCGCATTCATGGTCGAACACGCTCCTGCGAACCGGAGGGGTCTGTTCGGCTCCTTCACCAACATGGCGAGCGGCCTCGCGACCCTCGCCGCGACCGGCGCCGCAGCAATGGTGACATCATCATTCTCGACCGCCGACCTCGCCGCCTGGGGTTGGCGCATCCCATTCGTCGTGGGAGGCTTCCTCGGCATCGTCGGCCTAATCCTGAGGGCGCGGGCAGAAGAAACCCCCGAGTTTGAGGCCGAGGCCCTCGTCGATCAGAAGTCCGCTGCAGCCCGCCTGATGGACCTGCTTCGCGAACACCCGAAGGCCCTGCTTCAGGCAGCAGCCCTCTCGGCGCCGGCTGTGGCCTACTACACCTGGGCGACGTTCCTTCCCACTTACGCCAAGCTGACCTCCGGGCGGGACCTGGCCTCCACCCTGGCCGGGAGCGTCATCGGGCTCGCCTTGCTCGTGATCATCGTGCCTGTTTGCGGCGCGCTCTCTGATCGACTCGGCCGACGCAAAATCTTCCCGATCATCGGCGCCATCGGCATGATCGTTCTCTTCTACCCCTTGCTCCTGCTCCTCAACCAGCCGGGCTTCTGGGTATACGTCCTGGTATCGGCGTCCGGGTGGGTAGTTCTCGGTATCTGGCAGTCGGTGTATCCAACCATCCAGGCCGAACTGTTTCCGGCATCCGTCCGTGTATCGGGCATCGGCTTCGCGCACCAGATCGTGATTGCCGTCTTCGGTGGCACTGCGCCGCTGATCGCCGCCGCATTCGTTGGTGCCGGGCAGCCGATGCTCGTCGCGGTCTACATGATCGTCGTCGTTGCCCTCTGCCTCGTGGCCTACTTCACGCTGCCGGAGACCGGCAACCGCGGCGACCGTTCCACGGTGGCACTGGCTGACCCCGAGGTACTCGAAGGCAAGCAGCTGGTTTCGGGCACGACGTCGATGGTCGACGTATCCACGCACTCCAAATAGACGGTCGGCGGAGTTGTGGCGGCTCGGTCGCAGCGCAAATTCATAGTGCGTTATGAAGGGAAGCCTTCTTCTACATGGCGCGGAACTGAGAGGACTTTTACGACGTGAACAGCATGATTATAAATACGTTTTCATATCTTTGGTCAGCGAAGGCAATCGATGCGATAGCCGAACTTGTCGACAACGGGTACAAAACGTTCGAAGTTCCAGTCAGCTCTCCGCACTGCTGGCCGGATGAACTACCAGAGTCTGAGCGCACGGCAATCAAAGCAAGACTGAACCAATACGGCGCCAAAATCAGGTCCTTGAACGCTGGCGGATATGACGTTAACCTGGCCAGCCCCGGCGCCAACATGCGTCGCAAAAGCATTGATCACATCAAGTCAGTGATTGAGCTGGCTGCCGACTGGGGCGTACCCGAGGTTGTCATATCACCCGGCACGCGCCGCCCGATGATTTCACCCTCACTTGAAAACACCTACGGATGGATGTATGAGAGCCTGGAAAGTCTCATCCCACTGGCCAAGCAGGGTGGCACACGACTGCTCTTTGAAAACACACCGTATTGCTTCACCCCCACCATTCAAGACCTGGCAAGTGTTGTCAGCACAATTAACGACCCGTCAGTCAAGATCGTCTACGACGTGGCGAATGCCGCATACATCGAAGAGGATCCCGTGGCCAATCTCCGTGAGCACCACGAATCCATAGGACTCGTGCATATTTCCGATACCGGCACGGATACTTGGGGTCACGACCCTATCGGCACAGGCGTCATCGACTGGGACGGGCTGGGCGGCGTCGTCAGGGACACCTGCGGAGTTAACAACGTCGTACTTGAGATCATCCGCGAGGAAAAGCCCGTACAAGAATTTGCGAAGGCGATGCAAGACCTCAAGAACCACGGCTGGGAACTGGAGAGTTAGCTCCGCCGGACATCCAGCTCTACAAATTGTTGGTAGTGAATTTTCAATGCGAATCAACCCTAAAGAGGAGTTTGTGCAAATGAGGGCTTTGGTCAGTGGCGGAAGCAGCGGTATCGGCGCAGCGGCATCCCTGAGACTCGCAGAGGCGGCTCTTGCACGTGGGGTGCACCCGATGATTGCCGTATGCGGACACGAACCGAACAGCAGCCAAGAGCAGGTTGTTGGTTCAATCCAGGCAATCGGAGGCACTGCCATCGCCTTGGCAGGTGATCTCGGGGATCCGGATGTGCCAAGCCAGCTGGTCGGAGCTGCTGTAGCAGAATTCGGTGGCCTGGACGCGTTGGTAGCCAACGCCGGAATCGCCAACCCCGGAGCCATATGCGACCTGTCCGTTGAGGACTGGGACGGAATGTTCTCCGTGAACCTCCGCGGCCCATGGCTTCTTGCCAAAGCGAGTTACCCGCACTTGAAGGACAGCCATGGCGCCGCCTGTTTCACCTCCTCCATGTCCGGCCAACAACCCCATGCGGGATCAGGTGCGTATAGCCCAAGCAAAGCTGCGTTGACGATGTTGGCGCAGACTCTGGCATTGGAGTGGGCGCCCGACGGCATCCGTGTCAATGTGGTCTCCCCTGGCATGACTCAAACACGGATGACGGAAAAAATGTATGAAGATCCCAAAATCAAGAAGGCAAGGGAGGATATTATCCCGCTGGCAAGAATTGGGGATCCTATGGACATCGCAAACGTGATCGAATTTCTTGTTAGCCCTTTGTCGGGCTACGTCACCGGGCAAGATATCTGTGTCGATGGCGGCTTCTCAAAGTCCATCCTGAGCCATATCCCCGGACGACCCAGCTCGAAGTAGCAGTCCCGATGTTTCGTCATGGACTCGCTGCACGATACCAGCGGGTCCATGGCATTTGGACATCCGATTGGATCCGCGACCACACGGGGTACGAGATGAAGAACCGAGACCCATAGTGCCCAGTGTGGTGACCTGTACGGCCTCGCGAGGCACTCGAAGTTTCATTTAGCAATACACGAGGAGGCCCCTTGTATATGGCAAAAAGCGTTCTGGACGGCACCGAATGGACGGCAACACAATTTGCAGGTCTTACTCCGGAAGAGCAGAGAGCAACTCGCCAGGAATTGGTATGCCTGTCCTGCGAGGGACGTGCTGTGTTCAGAGCGGGACAGAAGCGTCAGCCCGCGTTTGCTGCCCGACACAGGCAGGAGTGCCGATTGGTTTCGAGGCCGTGGAGCGCCTTCACATTCCTTGCAGAAACTGGAAGCCGCACTGGGCGGGCTGGCACGCATGCCCCCAAAGATTGAGTCGGGCAACGCGCATACTCTGGATGCAGCGACCAAGACACAGCTTGACGCAAGGCTGGTATAGGCGGCTCTGGTCTGCCTTCTAAATGGCGCCACACGCTCTAGACGCCGTTGCAGACTCGGCGTATACAGTTGGTCACGATCTACCGGTTGCAGGTGGCCAGTATGCGGCGACAAGGACGACCACAGCATCTCCTGTCGGTGTTGTTCGCCGCTCTGCTGTTGGTGCTGACATCGTGCGGTAAACCTGTCCAGGCCGAGGCGAATTTGAAGAGCAGCGCAGTGGGCTGACGCCGTCGCCGGTGTGCGAGCTGTCGGTCCAAGGGGGCAAGGGCTCCGAGAGGGACGAAGACTAGAACAGCACAGATCGTGCCGATCATCGGTGGGCCGAACCTCCCAGACTGAACCCGAAGGCGTCGCCTGTGAGCCCCGTGTCTACTTTGAAGATCGAGGCGGCATGGCCCCGGCCCGGGTTGGCCCATGCCGCCGTATGCTCTTTGGCTGTATAAACCGGGCGCCGACGCCATGGCTCAGGAAGAGCACGCTTTCACGAGAAATATCCGACAGAGTCTCCAATAAGTCATGTCGACGTCACTACCGCACCCCATGAACTAGTGAGCGGCGGCCCAAGGCACCGCTACGACAGCCTAGAACGGAAAACAAATAACCCCATCATCCGGGAAAAACTGGCATAGCGCACGCCCGCGTCAAAGGACGCTGCGGAAGGCGCGGTTTGCCTCATAGGCTGGAGCCGCCCAAGGCTCTATCGCCAACAGCAAGCCTCGCTACATGCGAGAGCCCCACAATGTGGGTGCCTGAACGGCGACTAACGCTGGCAAGTACTTCGACTACGCGTTGGGGACCAGATTCTGTTGTCCCGCCCAGCTATTGACGGGAACGACCTGGGCCGCGGAAGGATGGGACGAGCGGCGCTATCACGGATTGCTCGGATATTTCCTTCGCGGTTTGGAGCGTCTTATCTGAGGCTCAGGACGAGCTTCCCGAGATGGTTTCTGGATTCGAGATGGCGGTGTGCCTCCACGATTTCCGTCAGGGAATAGAGGGAGTCGATTATCGGGCGGATCTGGTACTTGTCGATCATTTCGAGCATGTGTCCGAAGTCATCGGGGCTTCCAAGTGTCGTACCGAGAACCGACACGTGGCCCCAATAGAGGTCCGGGATGTCGATTGTAGCTGTGGTTCCTGCAGATGCGCCGAATACGGCAATCCGTCCTCCTGGTTTCAGGCATGCCATGGAGTCGCGCAGGTTGGCGCCGGCACCGTTGATGATGACGTCCACGCCGCCGCCGGTGGCTTCGAGTACCTGCTGGACCCAATCGGGGTCTGTGTAGAGAAATCCCTTATCCACACCGATGGCACGGACAGAGTCGAGCTTGTCCCGACTCGATGACGTTGCCAGCACACGGGCTTCGGCCGTAGCAGCGAACATGATGGCGAAAGTGGAGACGCCGCTGCCGGCGCCAATGACCAACACGGTCTCACCCGGCCGCAACTTGGCCCGTTTGAAGAGTGCCCGGTAGGCGGTGAGCCCCGCACAGGGAAGCGCTGCCGCCTCGGCCCACGAGAGGTGTTGGGGCATCGGGAACAGGTTTTCGACGGGAACTGCAACAAGTTGGGCGTAGGTTCCGTCTGTACTGTCACCGAGGATAGAGAAATCCTTTCCGGGCGCTGCCGCATTCTTTCCCCAATTCAGCCCCGGGAAGATGACAGTCTTCTCTCCCGTATCCTGGCGGATTCCGGCCCCGTCGATGCCGAGAATGCTAGGCGTTGTGAACCCCCGGCCGGTTTGCCGGACGAGGACGTCGTGCCAGTTCAAGGCGCTGGCATGAAGTTCGACGATTACCTCGCCCGGTCCGGGTTCCGGATCGGGCACCGCTTCAACGGAAAATTGTTCCGGACCGCCCCAACTACGTATGACTGCTGCTTTCACTGGTTTCTTCCATCTTCCTTTATAGACAATGTTGCGTTGAGGGTGTTCGTGATGCTCGGTTTTCGCAGGCGCGGTGATTGGGCAATGAGGGCAGTGGGTGCACTTTGCGGTCGTTTTCCGTCAACCTGGGCAGGGTTTTCGCCCAGAGCAAGTCGTCCATAAAGATCCACCGCTCGGTCACCTGTCGGCTCTTTCTGCCGGCCATTTAAGGTGGCGAGCAGGACGGGGGGAGCTACGGTTCCCGCCCAGGGTCCGGACGTTTCCGTCGATGCTCGCATGAAGCATCTCGACGAGTGGGGTCTTGATCCAATCCCAATACAGGTGTTGAGAGCAGCTCTGTCATGTCGTCGCCGATTTGTGGACCCATTTCTTGCAGCTTGCGCCCTACTTGCGCCACGAGCTCGCGCATCTGCTGATCACCGTCCGTGAATCCTGGTGTGGTCAAGATATGGAGACCTCCCTTCTTCCTGCGGCATGAAGAGTCAAGTACCGGAGCGCGCGCTGCGCCGAGTTGTATCCGCCCATGCCGTGAATGCCGGGGCCGGGCGGCGTTGCTGCCGAGCACAGGTAGACGCCGGGGACGCCGGTATCGTACGGATGGGCGCTCAGCTTGGGGCCGAGAAGAAACTGCAGTGGTGATTTGGCGCCGGTGAGAATATCGCCGCCAACGAAGTTCGGGTTCTCGGCCGCGGTCTGGGCCGGAGTGCGCACGCTCAGCCCAACGATCCGGTCCCGGAACCCGGGAGCAAAGCGTTCGATCTGGGCGAGAATGTGCTCTGTCGCGTCCCCCGTGTAGCCATTCGGCACATGAGCGTAGGCATAGATTGGAACGATCGAGCCGTTCGCTCGGGTAGGGTCAGCAACGGCCTGCTGCCCGACAAGCACAAAAGGCCTCTCTGGCATCTGCCCGGAGGCGACCTGTCGCTCGGTGGCGATGATCTCCGCAGAGTTGCCTCCGAGGTGGACGGTGCCTGCAAGGCCTACTTCCGGGTCTCGCCACGGCACGCCCCCGTCCACCGCGAAGTCGATCTTGAACGTAGCGGCCCCGGGCCGGAACTTCCGGTACGCGCGCTGGCCACTCTGCGGCTGTTGCTCGGCCAGTATGCCTGCAGCGGCATGCGGGTGCACATCGAGAATAGTGATGTCCGTGGGCGGGAGGTCGTGCAGCCGGTTGATGCGCTGTCCGGTCTCGAACTGAACGCCCTGCGCCCGAAGTGTGCTGATGTGCGCTTCAGTGAAGCGGCCAGTGCCGCCCTCGACCACGGGCCAGCCCACAGCGTGACCGGCGATGATGATTCCGGCACCGATGCCCGTGACCAGGGGCAGAGTGAGGGGCTGGAGGGCGTGCGCTGCCACGCCCATGAAGAGCGAGCGCGCCCGCTCATCCTTGAACCACCGTGCAACGAGCGTGGGTGGTGGGCCGGCGACGGCTCCCATCCGGGCGAGCAATAGTGGGTGCTTCGGGATCCGGAGCAACGGCGACATGATGACCGGAGACAATCGGTCGAAGGACCGCGACAGCGGACCAAACGCTGTCTCCCATTTCCCCCCGTCTCGTCCCAACCCCGCGGCCGTATCCCCAATCGACCTGTGGAGAAGCCCGGGCTCGCCGGAGTCGAGCGGGTGCGCGGCATCGATGGGCGCGTAGGCCCAACGGACCCCCATTTCTTCCAGGTCAAGCGTCTGAAAGAATGGGGATCCTGGAGCCATCGGGTGCACGGCTGCGCAGTGATCCTGCACAAGTCCCGCGAGGGGTGACTCGGTTGAGCGGGCGCCCCCGCCCAACTGATCCGCGGCCTCAACAACGGTGACTTCGACGCCGGCGCGAACCAGCACGGTTGCGGCTGCGAGCCCGTTGGGCCCGCTTCCGACGACAATCGCACTGGTCATCGAGCCATTTCCTCCGCGTGCGCTTCGGATTCGACCAACTCATCGAGTGGCTGGGGAACCGCATCTGGCCCAACAATATCGGTCGCGGTGAATTGCAGCTTGTTGAAGTCTGGCGAGCGCCAGGTCATGGTGAGGGGAATGGGCCCGTTCGGCAGCCAGGGCTGCTCTTCGACGGCATCTTTCACCTGCCATCTTCCCCGCTCAACGACGCCGAGTGCGGCATCGATCAGTTTGTATTCCTGGTAGCCGTGCCAGAGCGCTTCAGACTCCACCCACGCCACGATCAACTCCCCCGGCTCGAACTGCGCCTCTTCCTGGATCGCGGCGATGAGTTCTTCGTTGTGGAAATGTCCCTCGCCGAAGTTGAAGCCGATCATCGCATTACAGGCGAATTCTGCTTCGCGGATGCGTCGGTGGTCGATATCAGGTACCTCCTTCAACAGCAGCGAAAATAGTCCACGAGCTTGGCTGTGAAGTGAGCGCCAACCTAGGACCATCTCAAAGAAGGCCTCTGCCAGTGGATAGGGCAGCCCCATCGCCTGGATTTGATCAATCTGATCCTTCGTCGGGCGGTACACCCGGTGAAGCTTCTTTTCGGCATCCGGATGGATAGCCCAGAGTGCTGTAGCCCAGTTGCCACCGTACTGCCTGAGCGAGGCGAGGAACGAGACCTTGTCGGGGCGAATGCTCCCGAAGATCACGAGGAACAGCGGAATAGCGATGACCGCAAAAGGCATCCACGGCTCCGACATATCGAACGCACTAAACCCGGCAGAGTTCGGGTAGCCGATGAAGAAAATCACCGCGCAAATCGCGAACAGTAGGTTCCACTCAAGCGGCACAGCAACCGGGAACGTCGAGATGATGAAGAAGCAGAAACCGACCATGAGCAGCGTCGCCAGGGTTACCATTGTCTGGCCTCCAAACGCTGTGCCGACGACGAAGAGCATGGTGAGGGGTGCTGTAAGTTCGACTATCGTGCCGAACACGTGCGAGAAGAAGTGTGCCAGGGGGCCCGGGCGTAGGTCATCATTGTCGAAATCCTTGAACGTCCTCTTTTTAAGCCACCGAGGCGGCCAGAACGGCGTGTTGGCGAGCATCGGCGGGATCACCAGGCTGAAGTGTCGGTTCATTTTCGAGAAGCCCGCCCCCACCCAAACCGTGACCAGGAAGATCTTCAGCGCGATGATCATGTCGGTGACCTCGAACAGGTTCGGGAACGCGATGAAGAACACCACTGGCAGGAGGTACTGCTCAGATCGCGCGGCAAGGAAGATGATCTTGTCCCGTAGTCCGACGAGCACGAGGAAGATCACCGCAAAAATGAGCGGCGTGGTCTGAATCAGCAGGAAGCTCTCGGCATTCTGCGAAAGCCAGCTCGGTACGCCGTCAGCGGGGTCTGTTAGGAACCTCTGGAATCGCTCAAGGGCCGGCAGGTCCGCTGCAGATTGCCCCGGCAGGAAAAGCGCCGCGCTCAAGGAGAACAAGAAGCCGTAATAGAGAAACACATCGACCACGGTGCGGCGACTACCACCGGTGAAGGGCACCCACTTATAAGGGCTCAGTTTGATCGTGCCGGGGCGGGACCAGAATAGGATTCCGCCCGTTAGCGGGCCAAACTTCCCTGCAAGCGGACCCCAGGACCCTGCGATTCCAATGGCTTCGAGCAGCATGGTCATGACGACGAACTTCTGGTAGACAATCGGATTCGTCCACCATGACCCCACATCAAGCGGGTTCAGGTGCGAGGTGAGGGTGACGAGGAGCGCGCCACCGATCAGCCATGCCCCGAACAGCTTGGCCAGATACATCACGGAGATTTTGCGCGCTGCGCCGAACCCCCACTCACCCCACTCCTTTGACAGGAACTTCAGACGTTTCTGTAGCGGACGGCGAATCAACTCTTCGGGATCCGCATTCGGAAACCGTGGAACTTTGTAACCCATGACAACTCCTTTGGTGGCAGATTTTGGGCACGACTCATCGTGCGGTGGCTTTGGCATCGAAAATCGCGGTGTTACCGCGGGCATCAGGCTGAGGAAAACCGCGCATAGAAGTTGATGTGGCGTGGCTAGAGGCCGGCTGGCCACTCCCCGGTTTGGGAGATTAGAACGGCGCTGTTCGCCGCCTCAGATCAGGTTTATCGATCGTGCCGACGGGGTTTCTCGGCAAAGACTCGAGGACAATATGGCGGCGGGTACTTTCACCTTCATCAGCTGGAACACCTTGGTCGTCCCCTAATCCACCCAGTGCAGCGACTTAAGGCGCTCAAACAGAGGTTTGTCAAGAAATGTTTCAAGGTTCACGGGAGGGAAATCCCCTGTCTTATAGCCCATAGCCTGTGTCCTTTCGTACGGCGACGTTGCCGTTCAAAGGTCCCTTTGAGGGACTATCCGCAGATCGGATATTGCGGTAGTCACGACTCTTGGCCGGTACGGGAAGGTGTCCTACGTCACGTCGAAACGAAGCTTGCTGCCGTCTTTGTTCGTAGAAACCAAAAGCCATCTGAGAGGGTCCCATCGGGCAGTGGCATGCCGCAGGGCCGACGGTCAGGACGGGACTTGACGCAAAACGGCCGGCCCGAGCCAATGACATACAGTCAGGGCTGCCTCGATGGACAGCCGGTCTTCCAGCAGCGCACGACCAAGGATCTTCTGGGCCGAGGCGATGCGGTACTTTATTGAATTCTTGTGCATCAGCATTGCCTCCGCGGTCGCCGTGTAGCTGCCCTCGTGCCGAAGGAACGCCAGGAGGGTTTCCCGGTGCCGCTGGTGCAGTTCGTCGTCGATCACCAGATCGCCCAGAACAGTGGCGACCCACGCACGTGTTGCGTCCAATTGCTGCGACAACAGCGCCGCCAAGGCCAGGCCGGGTTCCTCGTAGGACAGGACAGTGCGCGTGGGGTGCTGAGCGTGTAGTGCCAGGTGCTGGACTTGAAGCGCCTGATGATGAGCGTTACGGAACCCCTCAAGTCCGACTCCGCTGGCGCTCAGTGCGAAGCGTGGAACCGGCATCTCCTGCCTGGATCCCTTATTCCATTCGGTCACGGCAGGATCAAAGCAGTAGTCGCCTTGAACGGGTATCCACCCCCATGCCGTAGCTCCGTCGACGCCGACGAGCAGCGGCGGACCGGTGCTGCGGAGCCGCTCAGCCAGGGCGCGGGTTGCCTTAGTGAACCGGCTGAGCTGGTCCTGATTCGTGCTGCGCTGATCGACCCACACTACGACCGCGATGTGGCGGCCCCGCAACCGATAGCCCAGCGTGGCTTCGGCGGCGTCAACGTCGTTCCCCGGTGAGGCGAGCAACTCCCGCACCTTGGCGTTACGGCTGTCGGCTTGGCCGGCCAGCCATGACTCACGTTCCTCTTCGTAGACCCCAACCACACCCTGCGACATCCAGTCGATGTAATCGGACACCTCAGTCACCATGCGGTCGTATGCGCCGGCCCTGATATCAGCTGCTGTCTCGATTCGGCATGAGACGTCGAATGCGTGTCGTAGGACGTACTGCTGCCCGAGCCGATACGCCCGGATCAACGAGTTGACGGGAACCCCCCTCTGAGCCAGCCGACGCGCATACTCGTAGGCCGCGGAAGGGGGCTCGAGTTGTTCACCGCGTATGCCGTGCTGCAGGGCGTGCACGATGTTATCAACATTGCCTTCGACGCTGGCCCCCAGCAGGCCGATGAGTGCGGTATCACCGCCGAGCTCAGTGATCCGCTCGACCAAACCGCTTCGCATCTGGGCGACGATGCCGGAGAGCTGTGCATTGAGCACGGCTCCGATCTGGATCACGTGTGCAGTTACAGGGTCATCGGTGGTGCTCACGACCAGTTCGCTCACAAAGCCTCCGCATCATTGTCGGCGAGCATGCCGTCTATCGCGCCGGGAGCTCGGCCGGGACACGACAGCGAGCTCCCCGGGGTACCCACGACCGCTCCAGGGGCAAAAATAATAACGACGCGACGTGGCGGCTCTCATTCGCGAGCTGGATCGGCGTGCTGACCGGGACCAGACACCACCGACGGCGGCCGGTTGATCACCAACATCCGGCATCGAGTGCTGGCGCCACTGACATCGGCGTACGCCGAGTGTCACCAAAAGACCGCTCGTTGCCCGCCGGCATGTTGTGTCGGACCGTTGCGTCCTGGCGACGTCCGTCGGCAACCGTGGTTGTGAGGGACGTCGCCAATGCCACTACTCGGAAGGTTTGGTGGATCCTGACGGGGACCAGAGTGGGGTGTCGATTGGGGAGAAGTTGGTGTCCAATCCGTCGATGCGCCGCATTCTGGTGCCGTTTACCGCTGCCAGGGTCTCCTCGGGAAGTGGCGTGGTGAACGCATTTTCAACGTAGGTGTATTCGGCCGCGAGCCGTCCTACCGGTGCGAGTGCGGCGGTGTCGATGCGTCCGCGTTCCAGGTAGAGATCGTCGCGTACGTGGAAGCGCGCTATCTTCCCCCAAACCACATGTTCCACCTCATTGACTGCGATGATCCTGTCTACCTTGCATTCATAAGCGATAGGCGCCGTTGCTACGCGCGGCACGGAGATCACCTCGCATGCAGCTTTTTCAAGGCCAAGGAGGTCGAACTCGTCCTCTTCCGGTGCGAATTCGTAAGCGGAGCGGTGCACGGCATCGGAGTTAGGCACGGTGGCCATGTTGACCACAAACTCCCCCGTATCGCGGATATTCGTGAACGTGTCCTTCAAGGACACGCCGTCAGCGCGGGGCTGCAGGGAAATCGAAATCATCGGCGGCCTGCGGCCGACGCACGTGAAAAAAGAAATCGGGGCGATGTTGGCGATCCCTTGGGGGGATATGGTGCTGACCCAGGCGTGGGTCGAGGCAGGATCGATCCGATCAGCAGCTTGTAGGCGGCTTCTGCGGAGAGGGACTCGGTGGAGATGATCATGGTCAATGGCTTTCTTCATGGCGGCAAAGTGCCCTCTGCTTGGAGTTGGCGGGGCAGGATGCCAGTGGATATGGACGGCGAGCAGCCGTAGCGGTCTGTCCAGCGGAACTGGATGCAACTGATGCAGACGAAACTAAGGTTCGCCTGGTTGGCCTTTAGTTGGTTGCTGCGCGTTCCCGGTGGGCCCGGACGTTCGCCCTGTTTCCGCAGACCTTGACGTCATGCCAGGCGCCGCTGTTGTTGTTGGAGCGGTCGTAGAAGACGACGTCACACGTCTCGCTCTTGCATGACTTCATGCGCCGCAGGACGCCTTCGAGTTGACCTTGGTGGCACATGAGCAGCAGCGCCGTCTCGAAGTACTTCCAGCCCTCCCCGTCGGGGCGGAGCTCGATACCTCCGGCGGAAACCGTCATCACGGGATGATAGCTGGGGTTGTTCCGGCCGAGTCCGCGCGCGGTTTCGGAGTGGGAGTGGCCGAAGAGGCCTTCAAACAGCCGGTCCCTGAAGGCCAGCAAAGCTTTGCGGTCGGTCTCCGTCAACCTGGGCAGGGTCTTCGCCCAGCCCAGGTCGTCGATGGATATCCACTGTTCGGTCACCTTGTCGGCCCATTCCTGCGCGGAGGTTAGGGTGGCGAGCAGGTCAGGGGGAGCTATGGTTCCCTCTGTAATGGTGTTGAGGAAGTCCTGGACAAGACCGAGATTTCCGGGCGCAACAGAGAGACCGTAGCGGGTTGTAGCGGGCCAAGCCATATAGCGTCCGGATCCTTTGGGCATGTTGATCAGTTCTCTTACTCTACTTGTCCTGCATTAGGTGCGTGGTGAACCATTGCAGGGCTGCACCGGAGGTCGCTTCGAATTCGCCAAGGTAGGCGTCAAAGTGTCCTCCGGGGAAGACCAGCAGCTCTTTGGGTGGGAGGGCACGCTGATAGGCCTCCAGAGCCAGATCAGTCGGTGTCACCCGGTCGTTGTCCCCCACGATCATGAGAAGTGGCGTCGGTGAGACGCGTTCTATATATATCCCAGGCTCGTATGCCCGGGCCGCTCTTGTTGAGCGTACGGTGACGTTGTTCTCCCAGAGCCCGTCAGGGATTGGCTGCAGGTAGAACGATACGGCTTCCGGGTCCGTGTAGCTGGCAGGGACGGACCCGTCAGAGACCAAGGCAATACGGTGCGGTTCCTCGCCTGCCAGTTGGGCCCGGTCATCGGCCGCGAACGAGGCCTCCAATACTGCCCGTTTTTCCGGGGTCACCCGCCGGAGTCCTTGCTGATAGCCGCTGATGGTAGGCACTTGCGAGACGATCGCCCTCAACCGGGGTTCGGTGGCACCGAGGACGAGTGCGTGCCCCCCCGAGTAGCTTGAGCCCCACAGACCGATCCGGTCCGGATCCACTTCCGGCCGCGATTCGAGGAAGGTGATGGCCCTGCGCCAATCCTCGATTTGCTGCCAGGGATTGATGTCCTGGCGTGGTGTTCCGTCGCTTTCCCCAAATCCCCGGTGATCGTGGAAGAGCACAACGAAACCGGCGCTGGCAAAGGCTTCGGCGTAAGGGAGGGCGCCTTGCTCCTTGACTCCTCCGTACCCCATGGACAATGTCAGTGCGGGATGTGGGCCATCACCTGCCGTGGGGATGTAGAGGTTGCCCCGGAGTTCAACGTTCCCGTCGGCACGGAAGCCGACCCGTTCGATCGTGTATTTGTTCTGGGTTTCAGTCATCAGCGCGGAAGTGTCCTGGTTCGAGTTTGCCTTGGGTGCGGCGGTTCATCTCAGCCGAGAATTCAAGGAGGGCCGCGAGGGGACGGTGACTGATCGAGACGTGCTGGATCAGCCCTTCCTCGTTCCGGGTAAGTACGGTCACGCCGGAGAACTCGACTCCTGAGGCGCCAGTGGCTTCCCATTCCACGTAGGTCCGGGGGCCGTTTGTGGCTTCGTGGGTGAACCGAAGGGCCTTGTAGTAATTGCTGGCCGTCGACATCACGGTCTTTACGTCGGCGCGGCCCTTGACCGGGACCAGGAGGGCCGCCGCCTCAAGGACAACGTCATCCGTGAACGCTTCTCCGAAGGCTTCCTCGGATTTGGCCGCGAACGCTCCGGTCCAGCTTTCCTCACTGACTTCGTCTGTTTTGATGCTGTTTGTGGGGTTCATTGTTTTTGATTCCTTTTCTTTCCCGAGGGGCGCGCTTGTATCCAATCGCGACGCTACCTTGGACATTCAGGCCTCAACCCGGTCCAAAGAGCGGACGAAGTCGCCCACGATCCGTGAAACGTCTTCCGGCTTTTCGAGATGTGGGAAGTGCCCGGCGTCGGCGATGCTGACCAGCTGAGCGTTTGCGAAGCGCGGAAGCACGCCTGCGTTTATCACATCTTCAGTGACGAACGGATCGCCAATTCCTCGGGCGATGAGGGTGGGGCCGGCATAGGCTGAGGGAGCAGTCCCGGCAGCGTCGCCGTTGTTCCAGGCATCGAACACCTGAGCAACGACAGTGGGTTGCATTGCTGCTCCAGAGGCGAGCAGGATTTCAAGACCATGCGGGCTGAGGGACACCGAAACGCCAAGTCGTCCCTGCCGTTGCGCGTCAGCGTCGCCTCCCAGCGAGCGGAAGGAGTCGGCCGCGTCCCCGGCGAGGTGGACGCCCGCGAGAGGAACAGGCGTAAGCAGCACCAGTCCCGCTACCTTTTCCGGGCGTGCGGCGGCTGCAAGTTCACTGACTTGAGCTCCCATGCTTTGCCCCACGAGCACGACGGGTTCGTGGGAGCGGTCGATCTCGGCGATCACTGACTCCGCAAGCCGCGGGAGCGTGAAGGGTCCTTCATCGTTCAAGCGCGCACCGGAGCCGGGCAGGTCAAGGGCAACCGCTTCGAAGTCCTCTCCGAGCAGGGACAGAACCTCCTCCCAGGCGGAGCGGTCATCGAGGAATCCGTGAACGAAGACGATCTTGGTCCGCAGCGTTTGATGCTGATCATTGGACATTGCATGACTCCTTTGTCATTAGCTATGCAGATATTGGGTCAGGGGAAAGCTGTTGCAGGAAAATTGGTAAAAACTGGTTCTAACGCGTGCGGCTCAAAAGTCCTACTGCGCCATACCAGGCGGGCCCTGGATTCATCCGGAAGGGGTACCGGCGCATGATTGCGTTGTAGTACTCCTCCGGGCTGGATACCGTCGCGAGAAGATGCTGCGCATCCTTGAGGTAGGCACGTGTTTCTTCAATGCTCTCCGGATTATCGGGGGCACCGGGGGCCTTATGGCCCGCGACGACGAACCTGGGCTTCAGCGCTGCGATGGTGTCAAGCGCCGCGAGCCATGAGGCAAATCCTTCTTGGGAAGATTCGAGCACATATTGGTGGACGCCGTTGTACACCGAATCACCCGCAACAACGAGCTCCAGCGACGGAACCCACAGGGCGGTTGTGTCGTCGGTGTCGGTGTGCCCGAGCTCAATCGGAACCAACCGGTTCCCCTCAATTTCCAAGCCGTCAGCGGGAACCGCCTCGGCGATCAGGGGTGACGCAGGGACAAGCCCCGGGAAGATTGCATCCCAGACCTTCTCCCGACCGACAGTGGCTTCGTGCTCCATGCGGCCGAGGGTGCCGGGTGTTGCATAGACCGTCACGCCGGGGAAGCTGAAAAGCAGCTCTCCAGCACCCAACCAGTGATCGCCGTGAGCGTGGGTGATGTAGACGTACCGGAGTGTCTTACCCGAGTCCTGGATCCAGTTCCGTACGCGCTCGATTTGACCGAAGGTATAGGGGACGTCAACCAGTACGGCGTCCTGCTCCCCGGAAATCAATGTGATCGCCAATGGTGAAGAGACGATCGCTTCGCCGCTGGGAAGTCGCTGGTCTCCCGCACGCGGAGTGCCGTCGAGCACCAAAACTTCATAGGACAGATTTGTCATTGCGTTGTTGTTCCGTTCCGTATCAGAGCACTAAGTCGATGTTGTAATAGTCACATAGGTGATGCCTCTTACACAAGCCTTTGCGTGCAATTCCTCCGCGATCCTGTACGCACCATCTGCACACCTGGCCGCTGGTAACCCCGGCGAGACTGCCGACGGAGCGTTTAAGCGCGTCCGAACGAGGGAACGGGTGGTGCAGTATTTTTGGACGAGCAGAACATCGACGTATTCATCGGCTTGGACGTCGGGATATCTGGCCACCACGCGGCGCCGATGGCGCCGCGTTTCCCCCATTGCCCAGCCAGCCTGTCTGACGAGAAGATTCGCCCTTCGCCGCCGCCGACATACAAGCGCACCGAGACGACTAACCTGAAATCACCGCCGGGGCTCCTGGACGATCAGCATCGTGGACCTGCAAGGGGTGAAGAGTTTCGACGGCAGCGTGCCGATGACCGGGGCGGCGATGACGTCTTCTACAGCAGGTTTCCGGCCAAGGCGGCGACCTTCGACTATGGCGGGGTCATCGCGCATCGCGGTCGTCCGGTATGGACCACACAGCGGCCTGCTGATCAACGACACCGGTGGCTACGGTGGCATGGTGGTCTGGACAAGTGCAGCGAAACGGCGGCCGAACCCGTCCAGCCGCCGCTTCTTGACGCCGTGTAACCGTGCGCCATCAGATCCCTGGATCGGACCGGGCCGTTTTGGACCTACAGCCCGCCACGCAGCATCCCTCCCCTGCGGCCTCGAACTCGACATCTTGGCCCTCAACCATGTTGCTTCGCTTTGTTGGTGATCTCTTCGACCCGCAGCGCCTTCAACCAGTCACTGATCGCGCTCCAGGCCAGTTCCCAGCCGTGGTCGAGCATCATGTCGTGCCCGATCCCGGCCACCTCCCGTACATCCGCGTCATAGCGACGTGCGGTTGCCCGCGCCGACCATACGGGAACCATCCGGTCGTGGGTACTGTGCACGCACAGCAGCGGGTAAGTAGGCTTTATCCTCGAGGGCAGGTGGAAAAGCAGCTGGTACTGGACCCACGGCGACTCGCCGCAAAGAGATCGAGAAATCTCCGCAGCCTCCTCGGCTCCAAGCCGCTCGAACAGCATGTCCGGGGGCAGCCGAAGGCTTCGACCTGCGATGTACCGCACCGCCTGCCAAGGATGGTTTCGGAGCACCGAAATAAACGTGCCGAAGGCCGGGCCAGAAGTCAGCGAGCCGACGAGCACACCGGCACTGACCTTCGCCGGATGCGATGCCAACGCCCGCTGCACAACCAAGCCGCCGAGCGAATGCCCAACCAACACGACCTCATCTCCGTCGACAGCCTCAACTGCGCGAAGGACATCAGCCACATAGTCCTTTAGCCACGCCGAGCGCAAGCTTCCTCCACTCGCGCCGTGACCCCTGAGAGAGATCGCGTATGCCGCATAACCGTCGGCGGAAGCCGCCCGCATCCAATTGCGCCAGCATGTGGCGTCGTGACCGAGCCCATGCACAAAGAGGAGCGTCGGGCGAGGCTCGGCGGCGCAGGCAGGGGCCGCAGCAAGCATTTCGAGGTGTATATCGTTTCCTGTGCCAAACATCATCGTTGCCAGAACCTCATTTGATCGTATCTACTGGTGCAATTGGTCAAGGCGTCGTATCGCCGTACATTTCGCCACCTCAAAATATGTGCCAACCCGGACTGCGAGACCGGTTACCGCATTCATGGTGCGGGGTGGAATGTCTTGCCATTGACCCGTTCTGCGGCGCCCACTCTGTCCAGGTAGGGGGTGATGCCTCCGAGGTGCATGGGCCAGCCGGCGCCTGTGATCATGCAGAGATCGATGTCCTCAGCGGTCGGGACCACGTCCTCTTCCAGCATGAGTCCGATTTCCTGAGCGAGCGCGTCCTGGACGCGGACCAGGACCTCCGTGTGGTTATTGGGGGTCTGCCCGAAATGGAGAAGCTGTAGCGTCGGTTCCGGGACGGACTGCGTACCGTCAGGGTTTCTGACCCATAGGGCATCGATGCCATGGTCGATGAGCCTCTGTTGGTTCGCCGAAACCCGGAACCGATCGCCGAATGCGGCGTGGAGGGACTCTGTCACGTGCTGGGCTGTTTTGATTCCGATCATGGCGAGGAGATTGAACGGGGTCATGGGCAGGCCCATGGGTTTCAGCGCCTTGTCTGCAATTTCGGGGTGAGTGCCCTCGTCGAAGGTGTTAATGACCTCCCCTATCAGTCTCAGCAGAATACGGTTGACGACGAATCCCGCGGAGTCATTGACGAGGACGGGGGATTTCCTCAGCTGTCGGGCGAGTGCGAATGCCTTGCCTAGAACTTCGTCGCTCGCCTTCGGAGCGCGAACGATTTCAAGCAACGGCATGGCGGCAACCGGGTTGAAGAAGTGGAAGCCGATGACGCGTTCGGGGTGCCGAAGATCTGCCGCCATCTCTGTCACGGATAATGACGAGGTGTTTGTCGCGAGGATGCATGCGGGCGAAACTATGGCCTCAATCTCAGCGAAGACTTGTTTCTTCACTGTCATGTCCTCGAAGACAGCCTCGATGACCATGTCGGCGTCGGCAAACGCTTCCTTGGACACGGACCCAGTCAGAAGTGCAGTTGTGCTCTTGGCGGAGTCCTCTGAGATGCGCCCGCTGCTGAGCAGCTTGTCGACTTGAGCGTGAACGTAGGCGAGGCCCTTGTCCACGCGCGCTTGGTCAATGTCCGTGATTACGACTGGAATTTCGAGTTCACGTGCAAAGAGCAGGGCGAGCTGGGTGGCCATCAGGCCGGCGCCTATAATGCCGACTTTTCTGGTCGGTCGTGCGGGGGTCGATTCTGATGCGCTGACGGACTGTTTGGATTTCTTCCGAACGACGTCCAAGAGGGCATACACGGTAGCCCGGAACTGCGGTGTGTCCATGAGCTCGGCCAAGGCCTCCACTTCAGCCTGGGCAGAGTCCCCCTGCGTAAAGTACTTTCCCTTATCCAGCAGGTCCAGCACTCTGGCTGGGGCGGGAGCGGCATTTGATGTCTTACGCTCAACGAAGGCCCGGCCCCCGGCTACGGCCGCGTCCCAGTCGGTGTCATCGTAATTGGTTCTTTCGGCCCGCCGTGCGGCTACGGCTTCAACGGCAGTGGCATCGCTAAGAATGGTTCTTGCCCACGCCAGGGAGTCCGCGAGGAAATTGGACGAATCGAAGATGGCGTCGGCAATGCCAAGCGCGAAAGCAGCCTTGCCGTCGAGCGTTCGGTTGTTACTGAGCGGATTTTCGATCATCACCGTGACGGCGTTCCTCGGCCCGATCAGCCGTGGCAGACGGTAGACGCCGCCCCATCCGGGCACGAGTCCGATGTAGGCCTCGGGAAGAGCGATGTTGCTGGCACCGGCGGAGACCGTGCGGTAGCTGGCCGCAAGAGCGAGCTCAAGACCGCCCCCTAGCGCAGCTCCATTGATGAATGAGAATGTCGGCACGCCCAGCGAGGCCAGGACCGCGTACACCTCATGGCCGAGCCGGGCCATGAGCGTCCTGCTTTTGTGGTCTTTCAGGGACCGCATCGCGAGGAGATCTGCGCCTGCAGCGAGATAGTTGGGTTTTCCGGTGACACCGACTGCGACGATCTCCCCGGCTGCTGCGCGTTCCTTGAGCTGGTTGAGCCGGGTGGCCAGTTCAATCAGTGTGTTGGGCCCCAGCAGGGTGGGCTTCCCATCGACGTTGTTGTCCAACGTGATCAGGGCAAAGGTGCCTACTCCGGCCAGCTGGATGTCGCGGAGTTGAGGATAGGAGACCGCCTCGCCCGGGAAAAGATCGGCTAGGGCCTTGAAGTCGGAAAAATTCAATTTGATTGTCCTGTCTAGGATCTGAGTTGGGGTGAAGAGTGCGTTGGGCGGCTCAGCGGGGATTTTTGATGGGGAAACTCGAGTGTCAGTCACCGGTTAGCTTCTTGATGATTAGGGCATCTCCCTGACCGCCCCCGCCGCATAGAGCGACCACACCCGTTCCTCCGCCGCGACGTTTGAGTGCAAGAGCCTGGTGCAGCACCAGGCGGGCACCAGAAGCGCCCACGGGGTGACCGAGCGCTATTGCCCCGCCTTCAGCGTTTACCCGCTCCGTCTCGACGCCAAGGTCCCGCGCGGACTGGATCACGACAGAGGCGAAAGCTTCGTTGATTTCGATCAGGTCCAGCTCAGCGGCCGTGATCCCTTCGCGTTTCAGCGCCGCTTCGATGGCCCGTGAGGGCTGCGAGTGAAGGGAGCCGTCGGGGCCGGCCGTCTGGCCGTGAGCTCCGATCTCAGCAATCCATTCCAGGCCCAGGGCGTCTGCTGCTGACTTGCTGGCAATAACAAGGGCGGCGGCGCCATCGGACAGGGGCGACGAAGACCCTGCCGTGATGGTGGCGTCCTGGCTCTTGGCGAAGGCAGGCGTGAGCTGGGACAACGCGTCAACTGTGGTGGCCGGACGGATGCCTTCATCGTCGGAAAGTGTGACGGCAGGCCCTTTGCGCTGGGGTACCTCCAGCGCAGCGATCTCCTCGGCGAGGATACCCGAAGCGCGCGCAGCTTCGGCGCGCTGGTGCGAGCGGACTGCCACCTCGTCCTGCTCCAGGCGGCTTATCCCTCGGCCTGGATTGCCTGCATCTGTGGCCCCGCCCATGAGCTGTCCGTTGAAGGGGTCTTGGAGGCCGTCATGGTTCAGTGTGTCCAGTAAGGGGGTATCTCCGATGGAAACGCCGGAACGTAGTCCCTTTAGCAGGTGCGGTGCATTTGTCATGGATTCCTGGCCTGCGGCGACAACGAAGTCGGCTTCGCCCGCACGGATCATCCTGGCGGCGTCAATCACGGCAGTAAGCCCGGAAAGGCACAGCTTGTTGACGGTGACGGTCGGGACGTCCCAACCGATACCCGCGCCGAGGCTGGCCTGCCGGGCGGGCCCCTGGCCTGCGCCGGCCTGAAAGACCTGGCCGACAACAACGGCCTCAACCTGATCGGCACGGACGCCGGAGCGTTCCAACGCTGCGCGGATGGCATGGGCGCCCAGTCCACTGGAGGAAAAGGCTGACAGGCCGCCACGGAAACGACCGAACGGTGTACGGGCACCACCGAGAATGACTGGAATGTTCGAGTTGGAGGAGTTCATGGAGGGCCTTTCAGGGCAAAGAAGTCAGGGCAGATAATGCGGTGTTGGTGGTTGGGCTGGCAGGCGCGGAACTAGTGGGATGCGGGCTGTTTAGTTGAACGCCGAGATCCCGGTGATGGATCGGCCAATGATTAGGGCTTGGATGGACTCGGTGCCCTCATACGTGTGGATTGCCTCGATATCGGCCATGTGCCGGGCAACACGGTTGGTGATGAGAATGCCGTTGCCGCCCAGCAAGTCGCGGGCGTTGGCGGCCACGGAGCGGGCCGTGCGGGTGCAGGTGAACTTGGCAAGAGAAGCCTGCGCAGGTGTGAGGGCGCCGGCTTCGTCCAGTCGCGTCATTTGCACGACCATCAACTGCATGGTGGCCAGCTCGCTCTGCATCCTGGCCAGACGTTCCTGCACGATCGCAGACGCGGCGAGCGGACGGCCGAACTGCTTGCGCTGCGCGGCGTATTGGACCGCAGTTTCATAGCACGCAGTGGCATGACCGACGGCGGACCAGGCGACGCCGAGACGCGTGGCCACCAACACCCGTGAGGTGTCCTTAAACGAATTGGCATCGGGGAGTCTATTGCTGTCCGGGACAAAGACGCCCTCCAACCGGATGTGAGCCTGCCAGATCGCCCGCAGGGATGCCTTTCCCTCAATCGTGGTCGCCAGGTACCCGGGTGAGTCCTGGGGCACGAGGTAGCCGTGCACCTGCCCGTCGTCCCCGCGGGCCCACACGACGGTGATTCCGCCGATTGAGCCGTTGCCGATCCACTTCTTCTCGCCGTTGAGCAGGAAGCCGCCTTCCGTGGCTGTCGCCGAAGTTTCCAGACCCACGGAATCCGAACCGTGGGTAGGCTCTGTCAGCGCGAAGGCTCCGTGCTGCTGCGCCCTCGCCAGCGCGGGAAGCCACCGGTTCTTCTGCTCGTCCGAGCCGCAGTAAGCGATGGACCTCAACGCCAGACCGCCCTGGACAGCGACGGCGGTTCCGATGGAGCCATCCCCGCGGCTGAGTTCCATCATGACCAGGCCGGCGGCCATCTTGCTCATAGGGGCGAAGCCGTCCAAATTGACGCCGTCCCGGAGCAGGTCAAGCTCCCCCAGCCGCTTGACAAGATGCAGTGGATAATCCCCCCGCTCCCAGTACCCGGCGATGACGGGCAGGACCTCCTCTTGGACGAACGACCGGGCGCGTGCCCAGAAAGTGCCATCGGCACCCGAGATGTCGCTGAACACTCCAGCCGGGTCTGTCGTGGGAGCCCCGGTGAGCACATAAGCGGGCTCAACGGTTCCCGCCGGGAAGGTTCCGAGGCCGGCGGTAGTGCTCTCTGTTGCCATAGACGAAGGAGTCAGCATGACGTCAGCCCGGCTTTAACGATCTTGCCGACAGAGTTCTTAGGCAGGGAGGCAATGATGACGAACTGGCGGGGAACCTTGAATTTGGCCAGGGACGCCAGGCAATGCCGCTCCAGCTCGGCAACATCGAGCTGCCGGCCCGGGACCGGCGCCACGTAAGCGACGGGTACCTCCCCGAAGAGCGGATCGGGGAGTCCGACCACGGCGGCTTCGAGCACATCGGGATGCTGGTAAAGGACGAACTCAATTTCCTTCGGGAAGATGTTCTCGCCGCCCCGGATGATCACGTCCTTGATCCGGTCGACGAGGACCAGGTACCCGTCCTCGTCGAGATAGCCCACGTCGCCTGTATGCAGCCATCCTTCGTGGAGCACTTTCGCTGTCTCCTCCGGGCGCCCGAGGTATCCACGCATGACGTTGGCCCCCTTGATGAGGATCTCTCCATGTTCGCCCTGTTTGGCCGCGGCACCGTCCATGGTCACGATCCGTACCTGTTGCCCGGGCAGCACCGGCCCCACCGTGCCTGCCTTGCGGGATCCCCGCAGAGGGTTCAATGTTGACGCAACCGATCCCTCTGAGAGGCCGTAGCCCTCAACGACAGGCACGCCGAATCTGTCTTGAAAGCGCTCGAGGAGATCGGCCGGCATCGGTGCAGCTCCGCACACGAGAAAGCGCAGCGATGAGGTATCTACTGCCGCGGTGGTCTGAGCATCGAGCATTGCGTACATCGTGGGGACAGCAGAGAAGAACGTGGGCCGTTCCGCTTCCACCACGTCCCAGAATGTCTTGGCATCGAACCGTGGGGCGATAACGACTGTGCCGCCGGCACCCAGGACTGACAAAACCCCGATCAGCAGCCCGTTGCAATGAAACAAGGGCAGGACTAGAAGGCTGGTGTCCTGGGCGTCAATTTCCAAATGCGTGGAGATGGAGGTCACCATGGCTGTGATGTTGTTGTGGTCAAGGACGCAGCCCTTGGGCTTTCCCGTGGTTCCGGAGGTGTAGATGATGAGAGCAAAATCCTTTGGTCCTGCGGCGGCAACAGCCGCAGGAGCGTTGTCCGGATCAGCAGGCGAGCCCGCGTGGATCGTGGAGGCGTCGACGTAGGTTATTTCCAGTCCGGTTGCAAGACGCCGGGCCCGTTCGTCCCCGATGATGACCTTCGCTTCGGAGTCCTGGAGCTGGTAGATGACCTCCGGGTCTGTCAGCGCCGGGTTCATCGGCGTGAGGGCAGCTCCCAGAGACCAAGCGGCGAACATCGTCGTGACGATCTCGGCGCAATTTGGCAGCAGGATGGCGACCACGTCGCCCCGGGATACGCCGCTGGCGGCGAGGCGGGCTGCTTGAGCAGCCGTTTCCAGGGCGAATGTAAGGTTGTCCAACGAGCGTTTCTGGTCGCGGATGCATTCGCCCGTTGGGTCTTGGCGTGCCCTTTCAAAGGGGACACCGACAAGCACGGAAACGTCAGTGTTATGAGCCTGTTCGATAGTCATCGCTTCAGAATAGGAAACGGCGCAGCACTTGGCTTCGTCCCCCGAGGACGAGCAGGGAATGAAAGTTCGTCATCCGTGAACAGATCCTGAGCGCATGGTCCCACGCCGAACGGGTCCACTCCGAAGCCGCCGTTCGATGCCCTTCTCCATCCCCGCCTCCTTCGGGGACAACCGTCCGCCATCGACTCAACCGCGGCGGTGCTGAACCGCGCCCTACACCTCGCAACGATCATCCAGGAGCCCGATACCGGCTCCTGCGTCGGGAAACGGCACACTGACGGCCCCACGACAAGGAGATCCGCCGATGCCTTAAGCAGTATCTCGCCGGCCAACTCAACATCTCCGAAGCCACGGGAAAAGACCAGTCCCCGCTCGACTTGGGCAGTGTCGTTGCGAAAGCTCTAGGTGTGGGCCGCGCGCGAGACGGGCTTGCCCGCACGTCTCCACACAGGTGACAGGCTGGCCACCTGACAGATACAGGGCCTATAGGGAGGGGATGACCTCGCCCGGTGCCGTTGAGTCTGGATTCAGGATCCAACCCACATGGGCTCGAGCCTGCGGGTCATGCCGATCTTGACCATTGTTCTCCCCGAACGCACCGATGTTCGAGATGACATAGACGTAGCCGGCTCGGATGTTCGCGGCGCGGCGCTTGACGTCGGCGAGGGCTAGTTCGTCTTCGGCGATTTTCGCTCGCATGCGTTCGGCACCTTCGAGGTCACCGTTCGCTATCAGTGCCTCCAAAGTTGCTTGATCCGTGGCGCGTTCTTTGGCGCAGCAGCAAATGCCGAGAAACGGCTCTTCAGAGCGCTGCCACCGCACCACGCCGTCGAGTGCCCTGGGTCCAAATCTCGAGCTGACGAAAGATCCGTCATCGGCGTTAAAACCACGGGAGTGGGAAGTATCTGCGAGAATTCCCGTCCCGTGACGAAGCAGCAGGGGCGTGGGCGTTCCACACGTCAAACCGCCTTTGCGGTAATGGGGACTCTTGACTCCTGGGGTCGTTGAATGGATTTCCGGGCTGATGAAGACGCCGAGTTCGTGGGCCAGGTCGAACATTAGTAAGCCGGATCTCTAGCTCCTAGTCGGGCCTTCGCCGTTCCAGTGCGTCACTCACCCATGCACGATTGCGCTCATCCTTTCCAGCACCGCCCCAGAGCCTGACTCACACAACCCGGACTCTGAGCTGGCTGAAGGCTGGTACCCACGCGACGACAAGCGTAGCGTCACAAATACTGACGACGAGGCATCAGAAGGCACGGCGACGGTGGGCATCCGTGAACGGCCACTCCGATGTCGATCCTCAAAGGAGCCGCAATGGCTGGGTGGAATGCTGACACGGTGGCCGGAGCATTGGGCGCGGCCGTCACGCTGGTGGAAGGATCCAACTTCTGCATCTCGCTAACCAACGGGGACATAGTTCCGGGCCTTCCACACGGGGTTTTCTACGAAGACACACGCATCCTGTCTTGTTGGAAGCTTTCCGTGAACGAACAAGCCGTTGAGGCGCTTGCAGCGGACGTCAAACAGCCTTACCGGGCTCTCTTTGCAGGTCGAGTGGCACGCCGGGACGGGAGGGCCGACAGCCCGCTGGTCGTGGAACGACTACGGGAAGTGGGCACCGGCATCACCGAGCAGATCACCGTCCGGAATTATTCCGGACTCCCCGCGGAGTGTGTCATCGCACTGACGGTTGAGTCGGATTTTGCGGACCTCTTCGAAGTCAAGGAGGCCCGTGTCCAGCGGAGCTGGCAGGAAACCCGGCAAGTGGAGGCCCACTCGCTGATCATCCGGGCAACATGGCAGGACATTACCAAGGGCGTCAATATCGACGGCGGCCCCACCGCAGTGGTGACGCCCGAGGCCGTGACGTACCGGACGACCGTTCCTCCGCACGGACACTGGAACGTGCGGCTGACGGTGGCGCCCTGGGGCGTGGAAGACACCCAGCCCCGTGCGCACTCCGGCAAAGACGCCCTTTCGCCAAGCGACCGTCGGCGGCAGGAGTGGGTGGCCAAAATCCCCGTGGTGCAGATGGGCAACCGGTCCATTGAACGAACCCTGCGGCGCAGCTACGAAGATTTGGGGGCACTCCGGATCGAGGACCCCAAGCATCCCGAGCGTGTGGTGGTTGCTGCAGGGGCGCCGTGGTTCATGGCACTGTTCGGGCGGGACTCTCTTTGGGCCTCGACAATGGCGCTTCCCGTTGATCCCTCCTTGGCACTGGGTACGTTGCAAACGCTGGCGGACCTGCAAGGCAGTGTCGTGGATCCCATGAGCGAGGAAGAACCCGGAAAGATCCTCCACGAGGTACGCCTTGACGTATCCAGTGGCCTTGCCCTTGGCGGAAAGTCGGCATACTACGGGAGCGTCGATGCTACGCCGCTATTCCTGATGGTTCTGGGCGAAGTCAGCCGATGGGGTTTCGCCAAAGAGACCATCGCTGCCCTGCAGCCCCATGCGGACCGCGCCATGGACTGGATCTGGAATTACGGCGACAGGGATGGAGACGGCTTTATCGAATACGCCCGCCTCAACGATAGAGGCCTCATCAACCAAGGATGGAAAGACTCATGGGACGGCATTAACTTCGCCGACGGAACCCTGGCCGAAGCTCCCATAGCGCTGAGCGAGGTGCAGGGCTATGTTTACAGCGCATGTTTAGCGTCGGCTTGGATGGCGCATGAGGCCGGCGACGAGGCCAAAGCGGCCCAACTCCGCGCCCGCGCTGTACGCCTGAAGCAACAGTTCAATGAACGGTTTTGGCTGCCGGACAAAGGCTATTTCGCAATCGCCCTGGATCGCTACAAGAGTCCGATCGATGCCTGCGCCTCCAACATGGGACACTGTCTGGCTACCGGAATTATCGACGACGACAAGGCACCTAGCGTAGTAGAGCACCTGATGTCCGATCGAATGTTCAGCGGCTGGGGAGTGCGTACCTTGGCTGACGACATGGACGCCTATAACCCCGTGAGCTACCACAACGGATCTGTCTGGCCGCATGACAACGCCATTATCCAGGTAGGCCTTATGCGGTATGGCTTCGTGGAGGAAGCACAGCGTATCTCGACGGCGTTGCTGGAGGCTGCAGAGTTCTCCGATGGCCGGCTGCCCGAATTGTTCTGTGGCTTCAGTCGGGAGGCGTTCTCAGCTCCCGTGCCCTACCCCACTGCCTGCTCGCCACAGGCGTGGGCCGCCACTGCACCCATCATGCTGGTGTCCACTCTCATGCGCTACGATCCCGATGTATCCCAGGGTGGGATCTGGATGGACCCTGTCCTTCCAGAAAGTTACGGCGATTTGCACATCGCCAACGCGCCGATCGGTGAGAGCAGGATCAATATCAACATTTCCGGCTCATCGGTTTCCGTAGACGGACTGCCGGAGGGAATGGTCTTCCACCGCGGGTACCTGCCATGGGTAGGCGATCTCATGGAAGGCGACCCGGACCGGGGTCTATAGGGGGAGTTCGAATCAGTCGATCCTTTGGCGACCCAAGCGCGCGTAGATGTCGGGGCGCTTCGAGCGGAGGAAGAAGGCGTACACGATGCCGCCGAAGAAAAGCGCGAAAGTGAAAGTCATGAAGATGGCCGTCATAACCGTTGAGCCCCCAATAAGCTCCGGGTAGTTGGAGATAGCCAGATAGGTGATAGCGCCCAGGAACAGCACGCTGATGAAAGGTGCGATGACCGTCTTCCAGATTGATTCCGGAGCGAAGCCGCGGCGGCGGATGAAGTACACCAGGACAGCGAAGCTTGTGATGAACATCAGAAGCAGCACGGCGAAGGTTCCGCTACCGCTGGCGATCGGATAGAGCACTTCCGGAGCCACCCCGATGACTGTAAACAGCACGATTGCTACCGCCCACACAATACCTACGGCCAGTGCCGAGGCGTACGGCGACTTGTGCTTGGGATGCACCCTGCCCAGGAACGAAGGCAGCGCGTGGTCGGCAGCCAGCGCGAAGCTGTACCTGGCGGCAATGTTCTGGATGGACAGCATGCAAGCCAAGACGGACGTGATGAGCAGAAGGACGGCGACGTCGGCGAAGATCCTGCCCACGAGGCCGACGAGTGCGTCATTGAACAGATTCACCGTGTTGTTCTCTGCCTCGGCCTGGATCTTGTCCGCACCGAAGAAGGCGATGAAGGCCCACGCTGCCACGGCATAGAAGATGCCGATGCCTGCCACGGCCAAATACGTGGCGCGAGAGATGGTCTTATCCGGGTTCTTGACCTCGTCCCGGTAGATAACGGTAGCTTCGAACCCAAAGAAGTTACCCACGGCGAAAAGGAGCGCCAGGCCCAGCGTCGCGTCAGCGATGGACGGCAGGGCGAACCCTGCACTTTGCACTGCCCCTAGCCCGTTGGCCGAGAACGAAACGACGTCGAACACGACGATGATCGCCACTTCAAGCAACATCACGATGGTCAGCAGCTTGGCGGACAGATCGATGCGGTTGTAGGCCAGCAGGGTGGTAAGGGCCGTGATGGCCAGCGCGTACCAGTACCAGGCAATATCCGGTCCGCCGAGGGTGTTGGCTACAAACCCTTGGAGCGTCACCCCGAAGAACGATGGCGCGAAGAAGCCGATAAAGATGTAGCCAAACAGTGCCAGGAAAGCGCCCCCGAGTCCTGCCGGCTTGCCCAGTCCGGCTGTGACAAAGGAGTAGAAACCACCCGGGCCCTGGACGCTGCGGCTCATCTTGACGAATCCCACCGAGAAGATCAGCAGCATGAGCGTAACCAGCAAGTAGATGGCAGGTGCAGTTTGCCCGCTGAACATGAGCAGGACCGGCAGCGTTCCGGCCACCGTGGCCAGGGGTGAAGAGAAAGCGAGCACGTTCATCACGAGTTCGCCCACTCCCATGTTGCCGCTGAGCCGGTTCTCCTGGATCTGACGCGACACCTTTGGTGCGTCAAGAGTGGTGTTATTCATGTAATCCTCATCACCAAATATAGAGTTCTGAATCACAGTATCGACGGGGCTAGGAAGGGCGTTGTGCCATGTTGGGACAGCGCGGCCTATGCGCTCGCCCGGCTTCGGGTGCCGACCTCAAGTAAGGAACGGGTTAGTGCCACCCCGTGGTCCGCCAGGCTTTCAAGATGCGTTACCGTGCCGTCCCAAGCGGACCACTGAGCGGCGCCGTCGAGCAGGGTAAAAATGGCTTGGATGGTTTGCCGCGTGACGGCGAGTCCCATCTCTTCGGCCGCAGCGGTATACATCTCCTCGTGCAGGCTCTGCCAAAAGGCCAACTCTTCACGCAGTCCTTGACCAAGGAATCCCGCCACCTTGTCCGAAGCAACCAGAAGATTCCAGAGATCGGCCTCGGGGGTGCTCACTTGCTGGGCGACATGGAAGCGGACAAGGGCCGCCCAGTAGTCGCCCGCGCACGAAGCTCCCTGCACTGCATCAAGGAGGTCACGGGCGAATCCGTGGGTGAACCACAGGAGCGATTCGGCCACGATCTGGTCCTTGCCCTGCGGAAAACTGGAATAGAGGCTTGGGGCCTTCAGGCCCAGCTCGCGGCCCAGCGTACGCATGCTCACTGAGTTGTAACCGTTGGTGGCAGCCAGCCGGAGGAAAGCTACGAGGATCCGCCTCCTGGCGGGCGTCTGTGCCGACCAGTCGCGTTTGGACAGGAATTCCCGGACAGCAGCGTTCGCCTGCTCACGCGGAGATGGACTCATTTCATCCTCAAAAGGGTCGTAACGGAATGAGTCTAACTAACATTCGTTAGGTTGAGAAGACCTAAACCACACAGAATCACCTCTACCGATGAGACAGTCAGCAAAACACTCCCGTACGCGGCCCACCACGAGGTCGTCCGTGTACCCGTCACAGCTGGTGAGAGTGACGCCGAGGACAGAAAGCGTGAGGGAACCCTGGGGCACGGCTTTGATCTGTCTCCCGGCGTAGGCCATTTGGTGCCAGTCCCTCCCCCACGGAACCTCTATCAGGGCGGAGGCCGCAGGCGCTGCGAACAACCTAACGGTGTGCTTGGTGCGGCACAGGCGCCGGATCAATGTTCCCGGTGGCATATTAAGGAGCAGGCAAGCCGTAGCCAGGTCCGGCCCGTCAGCACCGCCGAAGTTGACGGGCAATACGTAGGTAGCTGGCGGGGCGTCCCAGGTCCCGCACTCCGCTTGGGACGAAGCCGCCATGCCGGCGGATCCACGAACGGCCAACTCTGCCTCCTGGAATTAAGGAAGCGGCCGTAACGCCTGCACACAGTGCCAGGGAACAGGCGCTACGGGCCGCAGATTGTGGGTATCAGGAGCCCGGCGCGGGCCACGGTGAGGCATCGCTGCTATCGCGGCCTTCTGCCATGTCCTGAAGGAGACGGTGAACGAGTTTTCCGGAGCGCTTCAGCTGAAGGTCGGTGCGTTCGCCGAGATCGGTTTCCTTGAAGTGTGCCGATTCCCGCAACCATTCGACGTGCCGTCCTTGTGCGAGCTTCCTGTTCATCATCGAGATCAACTCTCAAAAGTAATAGAGCTATTGGGTCCTTCAAGGATCCGCCCCTGGCTCCCGCAGCAACCGTGTCAGTTTGAGACACGGGTTAACCCTCCACACTGATTCCCATGACAAAGATAAAGACCCCACTCGCAGCGACCAGAAAAGCGGCGGCCCCCAGGGGAACCGCGTGGACGCCGCGGAAGCTCGCCGTTGGCCTCGCTTCACGGGACGGTCCCGCAAAATGCCAACCTGCAAAGCGCAATCCGGCCGCCACCAGGATGAGGAAAATGCCGAGGTACGCCACCTAGTTCTCCGTCCATCGGGCACTCTGCGGATCCAAGGCAATTGCCAGGTGCTTACTGGAGCGTTCCGGATCGATCTGCGAGACTTGCATGGCACAACTGAACCCGTCGGTGAGGACCAGCCCCTCACCACTATCCAGCGCCGGGACAATGGAGTGTTCCGCCACCTTCATGGACATGTCGAAGTGCTCGGCCTCAAAACCAAAGTTACCGGCCACTCCACAGCACGACGACGATTCAACGAGGTTGGGCACTCCCCACGCCTCCAAAACGCGTTTCTGGGCACCTGAACCGAAGACTGCATGCTCGTGGCAGTGGGTTTGCAGGACAGCGGTTTTGGGCGGAACGGCGGACGGCTTCCAACCACGTTTAATAGCCTCATCGACAGCCACGGAGAACGATCGGACCCGGGCAGCCACGCGCGCGGCCGCAGCACCGCCCACCATCTTGGGACCCTCGTCCCGGATGGCCGCAGCACAGCTCGGTTCCAGCACCACGATGTCGCGGTCCGTGCCGTCGTCGAGCCCGCTGATCAACTTGGCCAGCCGCCGTCGTGCTCCATCGCGCTGTCCCGTGGAAATCCATGTCAGCCCGCAACAGGCGTCGGGCGTGCAGCCCACGGAGGCGCCCGCGTCGCGGAGCACCCGGGCCGCGGCCGGGACCACTTCGGGCCGGAAGGCGCGCGTGAAGCTGTCGATGAACAGCAGGACGTCGGCATTGTCCGTGAACTGCGCTTCCCGCACCCGCCGCTGTATGCGGCCAGACGGCGCAAAGGCCGGGAGCCGGCGTCGGGCACTGACGCCCAACTTTTCGCCCACCCAACGGAACGGACGGAAGCCGGTCCCCGCGTTGGCTATGGGCGCGATGCGAGTCAACAGCGGCAGCCACCGCGGCAGCCAACCAATGGAGTAGTGCGTGAAGGGTCGGATTTTGCCGCGGTAATGCTCATCCACCAGCTGCGACTTGGCCTCTGCGATGTCCACGCCCGTGGGGCAGTCGGCCGAGCAGGCTTTGCAGGACAGGCACAGATCCAGGGCTTCCCGGACCTCCGGACTCGACCAGCCGTCGTGGCTGGTGCCCTTGGTGCGGGTGAGTTCCTGCAGGACCCTTGCCCGGCCTCGCGTGGAGTCCTTCTCGTCCTTGGTGGCACGGTAGCTGGGACACATGAAGCCGCCGGTGGTCGCCCGGCAGCGGCCCACGCCGATACATGCGTGGGTATTGCCGACAAACGGGCTCACCACCGGCAGCAGGCTGCGGCCAGCTGAAGAAGGTACGACGGCGGCACCCGGCACCTCGGCCGGCTCACCGTGCGCAGGACCCGGTTGGGGTACGCCCTCAAGAGCCAGCGAAGCAGCGAAGGGCTCTGGGTCCACGATGATTCCCGGGTTCAAGATTCCGGCAGGATCCCAGAGGTGTTTGAACGCCCTGAAGATGCCCACCATCGCGGGCGAATACATCACGTCCAGCAGTTCGCTGCGTGCCCGGCCGTCGCCGTGTTCTCCGGAAAGCGAGCCGCCGTGGGCCACCACGAGTGCGGCTGCTTCGCGGGTGAAGTTCGCAAACGACTCCCGGCCAGTGTCGCTTCGGAGGTCGTAATCCAGGCGCATGTGCACGCAGCCCGCACCGAAATGCCCGTACATAAAGGCCGTGTAGCCGTACTTCTCCACGAGGGGCAGAAGCTCCGCCAGATAATCTGCCAGGCGCTCCGGGGCGACCGCCGAGTCCTCCCAGCCGGGCCAGGTCTGGACACCATCGATCCGCCGGGATGAGAGTCCCGCCCCGTCTTCGCGCACCCGCCAGAGTTTGGCACGCTCCTGGGACTCCGTGACAAGGGCGTGATCCACAACCCGGCCGTCGGCTTTGAGTTTCTCCAGCAGCTGTGCGCAATCGGAGGCCGCCTGTTCCATGGTGTCCCCGGGGAACTCAACCATCAGGAAGGCGTTGCCCCGCGGGAGGGAGTCGACGCTGGAGGCACCCCGTCGGTGGCGCATGATGTCCACGATCGATGCATCCAGCCCCTCGATGGCACTCGGCTTGGCAGCGAGGATGGTCATCACATCACGGGCCGAGTCGATGGTATTCGCGTATCCGAGACACAGGAGGGCCGTGGTCCGGGGCTTCGGGACCAGCAGGACCTTGGCCCGCACCACAATGGCGCACGTTCCTTCGCTGCCTGCCAAAGCGCCCGCCACGTCCAGGCCGCTTTCGGGCAGGAGGTGCCCCAAGTGGTAGCCGGAAACCTGCCGGGGAATGTTTCCCAGTTCCACCCGCAGCGGGGCGAGGTTGGCCTGGGCCAGTTCCTTCAAGCCCACCAGCAGTTCGCTGGCCCGGTCGACGGAGTGCTGGTCATCTGCGTCAACGGCCCGCAGGAAGTCCCTTCCCGCATGCAGGTGGGCACCATCGGCCGTGACGAGTTCCAGTTCCTGCACATGCTGGGTCATGCGCCCGTAGGCCACTGAATGGTTGCCGCACGCGTCGTTGCCAATGGAGCCGCCGATCGTGGCCCGCGTCATGGACGAAGGGTCCGGAGCGAAGGTCAGCTCCCCGCCACTCGCTTTCTCGACGTAGGAGCGCAGCTCGCCAAGGACGACGCCAGCGTCCGCCCAGACAGCCGCGTTGCCGCCGTCGACCTCTCCTACGGAAGTCAAGCCTCGCGAGAGGTCGATCACCAACGATTGACCGATTGCGTTGCCTGCCATGGACGTTCCGCCGCCCCGCGGGGTGATGGGAACGCCGGAAGCCGAACATTCGCGCACCACTTTCCTGACGTCGTCGACGCTTGCCGGGAAGGCGACGGCGGCAGGCCGGACACGGTAGTTGGACGCATCGTAGGAGTACTCGGAGAGCCGTCGCGGAGAGTCATCCACCTCGATGCCTCGCCCGCGCAACGCGGCCAGCAACTGCTCTACTTTCGTGTCTCCGTCGTCACCATGGGGCATGTTCGCCTTCTCCAATTCGTAGTGGTCCCCTGGAAGTTTAGGCAGGTGTCCACCCTGCCGTAGTGTGCCAAAACAGAACGGGCACAGTGGAGGGATCCACTGTGCCCGTTACCGCGTCCGGGTCCGGAAGGGAGTTACTTCAGGAACTCAGACAGGTTGTCCTTGGTGATGAGCGTGAACGGCAGCGTGTAGCGGTTGTCCACGTTTGCGCCGTTCAGGAAGTCGGTCACTACCTCGACGGCCTTGACGCCCTGACCCGCGGAGTCCTGGCGGACCGTTGCGGACATGGTGCCCGCCTTGATGTCCTGCAACGCGGGATCGGTACCGTCGACGCCAACCACGGCCTTGAACTCCGCGGTGCGTCCCGCATCGGCAATGGCGGAAGCCGCACCGATGGCCATTTCGTCGTTGTTGGCCACAACCGCGTCAATCTGGCCGGACGGGAAGCGCTGAAGGGTGTCCTCCATGTTGCGCTTGGCGTCATCCCGGCTGCCCTTGGCCTGGAATTCAGCCACGATCTTGAAGTTCTTATTGATGGTCTTGTCGAAGCCGGACTTGCGGCGGTCGGTCCAGGATGCACCGTAGATACCTGCTGCGAACACGAGGTTGCCGCCGTTGGGCATCAGCTTGTTGAGGTATTCGGCCTGCATCTGGCCGGCCACGGTGTCATCCACGCCGATGTAGCTCTTGTAGCCGACGTTCGATCCGTCGGCGAACTCGGTGGACAGGATGAACAGCGGAATGTTGGCCGCAATGACCCGCTTGGCCGCGTTCTGGCTGGCATCGCCGTCCAGCGGCTGCATGATGACCGCGTCCACCTGGCGGGTGAGGAGGTCCTCAACCTGGTTCAGTTCGCTGCCAACGTCCTTCTTGGAGTCGGTGATGTTGAGCTTGACGCCCTTTTCCTCCGCCGTCTTCTTCATGGCGTCGGTCATGTGGGCCAGGTCAGGATCTTGCAGGTCAAGGACCACAACGCCGATGTTGTAGGTCTTGGCCGCCCCTCCGCTGCTGCTTGCGTTGCTGCTGCCGGCACACCCGGTGAGGGTGAGTGCCCCCGCTGCCATCATTGCGACCGCCGCAGCGATCTTACGTCGCATACCCATGGTTGTTCCTTTCAGTGGTTTTGTCTGTGCGTTGGGAGATTGTTGCTGCTGTGGGTCAGTCGGACTTCCAGCGGTTCAGCAGGACGGCGAGGACCAGGATCACGCCCTGTACGCCTTGCTGGAAGTAGGAGGAAACGCCCATCAGGTTCATGCCGTTCATCACCACGCCCAGCAGGAGCACGCCAATGACGGTTCCGCGGATGGTGCCGACGCCACCAAAGAGGCTCGTTCCGCCAATGACGACGGCGGCAATCACCTGGAGCTCGTAACCGGTACCGGCCACCGGTGCGGCGCCGTCCAGACGCGCGGTGAGGACGAGGCCGCCAAGGGCGGCAGTGACGCCACCAATGAGGTAGACGGTGAACAGTACGCGGCTGGTGGAGATGCCAACCTTCTTGGCCGATTCCTCGTTGCCACCTACGGCGTAGACATGGGAGCCGAATTTGGTTCGGCTCAGCACGAACTCGCAGATGATGGCGGCCACCAGGAAGATGATCACTGGGACCGGGATAGGCCCGATGAAGCCGGATCCCAGCCACTCGGCCGGTCCGCTCAGGCCGGAGACAACCTGCCCGTCTGTAATCACCAATGCTGCAGTGCGGGCTATGGCCATGGTGGCCAATGTGGCCAGGAAGGGAAGGATGGCTCCCCAGACAACCATTGCCGCGCTCAGGAAACCGACCAACAGTCCGACGCCAAGCCCGGCGATCAGCGGGAGCCAGAAGGCGCCGCCGCTGGCAGGAGCGAGCAGGGCGAACGTCATGCCGGCCAGACCGACTACGGAGCCCACGGACAGGTCGATTCCTGCCGTGATCATGATGAAGGTCATTCCCAGCGCGATCAGCCCGATGATGGAGGATTGCCTGACGACGTTCACGATGTTGTTAAGGGTCAGGAAGTTCGGTGCTGCCGCGGCGAGGAAGACGAGGATCACCACGAACAGGATGATGATTCCGTAATCCCCAATGAAGCGCTTGACCTTGGTGGCGGTCATGCCTTCCTTGAGATCGGCAGGGCCCAGTTTGGTCTTCAGATTGTCCATGGTGATACTCATGAGTCGCTCCCGTTCGTCGTACCGCGCGCGGCCAGGGCATCAACGGTTTCCATTGATGAAGTGCTTCCGATCCTGCGGCGTTCCTCAGGGATGCCGCTGCCGGTGTCCACGTAGTCGTCCAGAGTGCCGTGGGAAATCAGGTGGGCCACTTGGGCTTCGGAAACCTCGCCAACGCGGAACCGCCCCACCACTTGCCCTTGGCGCATGACGGCAAAGCGGTCTGCCACTGCGAAGGCTTCGTCGAGGCGGTGGGTGATGATGATTACCGCGATGCCCAGGTCCTTGAGGCGCTGGGTTACTTCGATGAGCTTGTCCACCTTGGCCACAGACAGGTTCGCGGTGGGCTCGTCCATGATGATCAGGCGTGCATCGAAGGCAAGGGCGCGTCCGATCGCGACGGCCTGCCGCTGGCCACCGGAGAGTCGCTTGACCTTCAGGCGCGGGTTGATGGGGATGTCCAAGCGTTCCAGTACCCGTTTGGTCTCGGATTCCATCTTCTTCCTGTCGATGATCCTCAACAGCGGACCCAGGATGTTCTTCTGCGGCTCCCGCCCCAGGAAGATATTGGTCCGGACGTCGAGGTTGTCTGCCAAGGCAAAATCCTGGTAGACCATCTCGACGCCTTGGTCGCGGGAAGCGGAAGGAGTCGGGAACTCGGTCCGCTTCCCGTCCAACTCAATCGAGCCGCGGTCTGGCTGGTAAACGCCCGTTAGCACTTTCATGAGCGTTGACTTGCCGGCGGCGTTGTCTCCAAGAAGTGCGAAGGTTTCGCCGGGCATGACATCGATGCTGACTCCGCGCAAAGCGGACACCGCCCCGAATGTCTTGTGTATGTCCTTGAGGGCGACAAGTGGAGCTGTCGCCGGTGGTGCGTCGGTCATCTCATCCTCGTTTGATAGGGCCATGCAAATGAACCGGTGAAACACCTTTGGCGATGGACCATCAAACAACGTTGTTTGATTTTGCAGAATCCGGGGTAATTCAAGGAAAGCCCCATAACTGCGTGACCTTCGCCACACTGTTTCACTTACTTGAACTTTGACGGATTGGATAACCGGGCATGTGTGCCACTTTGGAACACGGGCCCTGCCAAAATTGTTGCCGCGGGAAACAATTCCTCGACTTAAAAGGCAAAGCCCGGTCCGGGCACGGATTGTTGCGAAAGAATCCGTGCCCAAACCGGGCAGTTCAAGGGTCAGGCCGCGAGGTCTACGGCTATCGCGGCACCGGTCCGGGCGGACTTCTCCGCGGCGTCAGCGAGGATCAAAGCCGCACGGCCGTCCTCGAAACCAGGACTCCGCGAGGGAAGCCCGCGGACAGCGCGCAGGAACTCTGCCACCTCAAGCCGGTACGCCTCCGCATAGCGCTCCAGGAAGAAGCTTTGGTACGGCCCCATCCCCTCCACCGTCCTGGCGCCCCAGTGCCGGACCAGGCTGTCGTTCTTGTTGGCCACCTGAAGCAAGCCCGCGGATCCGAAGGCCTCGATGCGCTGGTCATAGCCATACACGGAATGCCGCGAGTTGAGGATGGTCACGAGTTCATCCTTGGACCCCCGAAGCGTGACCACAATCGAATCGAAGTCATCGGCCTCGCGGATCGCGTCGCTGAAGACGTTCGCGCCCCTGGCCGAGACCTCCACGATGTCCGGGATGAAGTAGCGGGCCGTGTCCAAGTCATGGATAGTCATGTCCCGGAAGATCCCACCGGACTGCGGCAGGTACGCTGCGGGAGGCTCCCCCGGGTCCCGACTGGTGATGACCAACTGTTCCAAGGCACCGATCTCGCCGGCCCCCACACGCCGCCTGAGTTCCACGAAGTGCCTGTCGAAGCGCTTGTTGAAGCCCAAAGCAATCGGGACATCCGCAGCAGCCGCCTTGGCCCGGAGCGCATCGACCCGCCCAATCTCCAGGTCGATGGGCTTCTCGCACAGCACTGGGATGCCGGCGTCGATCGACTGTTCGATCAGGTCCACGTGGGTGGCCGTTGGCGAAGCTACAATGACGGCATCGACTTCCCCGGAAGCAAACACTTCCCCGGGATCGTCGCTCACGCGGCCTCCGAACTCGGCGGCTGTTCGCTTGGCACCCTCAATGAAGGGATCGCACACCCAAGCCAACGTTGCTTCTTCCAGTGTCGCCAAGCTCATGGCATGCACTTGACCGATCCTGCCGGTCCCGAACAGGCCAACCCTGATCTGTTGCGTCATTGCAGGTCTCCAGATGTTGAAATGTCTATTGCTCGATTTTTTGCCGGCCCAGGCGTGCATAAACTTCCGGACGCTTTGAACGCAGGACGTATGCGTAGATAATTCCGCCAATGAACAGCGCGAAAGTAAAGGTCATGAAAATAGCCGTCATCAGGGCGGAACCGCCGATCAGTTCCGGATAATTCGCAATAGCCAAGTAGGTGATCAAGCCGAGGAAGATCACGCTGACGATCGGCGCCACGATCGTCTTCCACACCGATTCCGGGGCGAAACTGCGGCGGCGTACAAAGTAGACCAGCACAGCAAAGCTCGTGATGAACATCAACAGCAGGACCGAGAAAGTACCGCTTCCGCTCGCGATCGGATAGAGGGCCTCGGGAGCAACGCCCAGCAAGGTGAACACCACGGTGGCCACCGCCCAGAGGAGCCCCACTCCCATTGCTGAAACATAGGGGGACTTGTGGCGAGGGTGCACCCGGCCCAGGGCCTTCGGAAGCGCCCCATCAGCGGCAAGCGAAAAGCTGTACCGCGCAGCGATGTTCTGGATGGACAGCATGGAAGCCAGGATGGACGTGATGAGCAGGACAACCCCGACGTCCGCAAAGATCTTGCCAACCAACACGGTTGAGCCGTCGTTGAACAGGTTTACCGTGTTGGCCTTGGCCTCTTCCTGGACGTTGTCAGCACCAAGGAACGCCGTATAGGCCCAGGCAGCCACCGCGTAGAACAAGCCGATGCCAACCACCGCCAGGTAGGTTGCCCGGGGAATCGTCCGGTCCGGATTCTTAACCTCGTCGCGGTAGATGACCGTTGCTTCGAAGCCGAAGAAGTTGCCAACTGCAAACAGCAGCGCAAGGCCCAATCCGGCGTCGGTGATCCACGGCATGGAGAAGCCGACGCCTTGGGACACATCACCTGAGGCAAACGCCGCAACATCGAAGACGATGACCACGGTGGACTCGAGCAGCATGACAACCGTTAGCACCTTCGCGGAAAGGTCGATCCGGTTGTAGGCCAGGAGTGTTGTGATGCCAATGATGCCCAGTCCGTACCAGTACCACGGGATATCCGGACCACCGAGGGTATTGACCACGAAGCTCTGCAGCGTCAGGGCGAACAGTGACGGCGCAAAGAAACCGATGAAGATGTATCCCACGAGCGCCAGGAGGGCGCCACCCAAGCCCGCAGGCTTGCCGAGACCGGCCGTGACGAAGGAGTAAAAGCCGCCGGGAGCCTCGACACTCCTGCTCATCTTGACGAATCCCACCGAGAAGATCAGGAGCATCAGCGTCACCAGGAGGTAGATTCCCGGAGCGGTGTGGCCGCTGAAGAGGAGCATCACGGGCAGGGTGCCCGCGACTGTGGTCAGCGGGGAGGAAAAGGCGAGCACGTTCATCACGAGCTCGCCCACCCCCATATTTCCGCTGAGCTTGTTTTCCTGGGTTTGGGTAGGCGTTATCGGCTTGCCTTTTATTGAGCTAGACATGTAATCCTCGTCACGAAATTTAGAGTGCTGAATCACACTACCGACGCGGATTGTGGGAGTACTGTACCAGCTTGAGACAGCCCTTTTGGAGCAGTTCCGCCGAGCTTTTTCAGGTCCACCACGTCGCCCAGCGGCTGTCCTGTCTTCCACTGCCGCAGGTTCTTCGCAAAGCAGTCCACCACTCGTCCGCGCCACCCGATCAGGTCCCCGGAGGCATGGGGCGAAACCAGGATGTTGCTGCGGCTCCACAGCGGATTTTCGGCCGCCAAAGGTTCGTTCTCGAAAACGTCCAAGGCTGCCGCACCCAAGTGACCTGCGTCGATGGCATCGAGGAGGTCCTGCTCCACCACCACGGCCCCGCGGCCCACGTTGACCAAGCGGGCACCGGCACGCATCTTGTCGAACCGGGCAGCGTTGAACAGGCCACGGGTCTCCTCCGTGAGGGGAACAGTCAGCACCACGTCCTGGGCCTCTCCAAGGAGCGCATCCAGCTCGTCGAAGGAGGCAATGGCGCCCAACTGCTTGTCCTCGCGGGCGGTCCGGCCCACCACTGAGACATCCATGCCCGCCGCGCGCAGCAGCAATACAGTTTCGCGTCCCACCGGTCCCGGGCCGACCACCAGCACCTTGCGGCCCAGCAACGGCTCGGTCTCACGGTGCTGCCATGTCCGCGCCTGCTGCAGCTCGATCGTGCGGCGGAGGTCCTTGGTGAACATCAGCAGCACGCCCAGGACCCACTCAGCGATGGGACGCTCGCATACCCCACGGGAGTTGCTGACCACGATGTCGCTGTTGATGATCTCCTCGGTCATGAGGCTGTCGACGCCGATGCTGGAAGTGTGGATCCAGCGGAGGCCACCGGGGCCCACTTCACGCAGGAGCGTGGTCCGGAAATCGTTGAGGAACAGGATCTCCGTTCCCGGCAGCGCCGCCCGGAACTCGTCTGCGGTCCGGACCACCACCACCTCCGCTTCGGCATCCAGACGTTCCACGGGAGGTGCCGGGCGGCCCTCCTGGACGATGACAATCACTTTAGGTCGTGACACATTTTCTCCTTTCAAGGGGCGCTCCCGCAGAAGCGCCCCTAAAAACTCGTGCTTAGTACCGGTGGCGGCCTACCAGCCGCCTTGCCAACCGCTCATCAGTCCGTACGGCAGCCGTTGCGGCTCTTCACCCGGCAAACCCTTGAGGAAGTCGAAGTCGCAGCCCTCATGTGCCTGGTTGACGTGGTCGACGAAGAGGCGTCCGTAGCCGCGCCGGTATTTCGGCTCGGGGAGCTTGAGCTCGGCCAATCGGGCCTCGATCTCTTCGGCAGGGACATCCAGGTCGAGCCGCTGGTTCTCGACGTCGAGCACTATCGGATCGCCGTCCCGGACAATGGCCAGCGGGCCACCCACCGCAGACTCCGGCGAAACATGCAGAACTGTGGTGCCGAAGGCCGTGCCACTCATTCGCGCATCGGAGATCCGGACAATGTCCCGGATGCCCCGGCGCAGCAGCCTCTCCGGAATGGGAAGCATGCCCCACTCGGGCATACCGGGAGCTCCCACCGGCCCGCTGTTGCGCAAGACCAGTACGGAGTCTTCCGTGATATCCAGATCTGGATCATCAATCCTGCGGCCGAGGTCGTAAATGTCCTCGAACACCACCGCCGAACCCTTGTGCTGCAGCAGGTCCTTGGACGCTGCGCTTCTCTTGATCACAGCACCGTTGGGTGCCAAGGATCCACGGACGACGGCGATGCCACCTGAAGCGTCGAAGGGCGCTTCGAGCGTGCCGACTACAACGCCATCCGGCTCCGGTGCCGTCTTGTAGCCATCTTCCAGGGACTCACCCGTGACGGTAATTGCGTCCTTGTTCAGGAGTGGAGCCAGCTCCTTAAGTACCGTGGAGATGCCACCTACCTGGAACAGCTGCTGCACCAAGTACTCACCCGATGGGCGGACATTGACGATGCGAGGCGTGCGCTGCGAGATTTCGTGGAACCGATCCAACGGCAGCTCATAACCAACGCGCCTCGCCAGCGCCAGGAGATGCACCACGGCATTGGTGGAACCACCTACAGCCATCAAGAGCGTGATGGCATTATCAAACGCCTCTTTGGTCAATATTTCGCTGGGCTTTGGCCCCTGCGTCAGGGCCATTTCCACTGCCCTGCGTCCTGTGGCTTCGGCTGCTTGGGCGCGGCGCGCGTCCACTGCAGGGATTGAGGCAGTACCCGGCAGACACATGCCCAGGGCTTCGACGAGGGATGTCATGGTGGAGGCAGTGCCCATCTCACTGCAGTGCCCGGCAGAAGGTTTCGCGGCGGATTCAAGCTCGTCGAAGTCCGCCTCGGTGATCTTTCCTGCACGCAACTCATCTGCGTACTTCCAGGTGTCCGTGCCAACCCCGAGCTGTTTCCCCCGGAAATGGGCGGGTTCCTGGGGTCCGCCCGTAAGCATGATGGTCGGAACATCCGCACTGGCGGCACCCATTAGCTGCGCCGGGACGGTTTTGTCACAGCCGCCCAGAAGCACAATTGCATCCAGCGGGTAGGCGCGGATGGACTCTTCAACGTCCATGGCCATCAGATTCCGGAACTGCATGGCAGAGGGCTTCATCAAGCTCTCGCCCAAGGAGATCGTAGGGAACTCCAGTGGGAGCCCGCCGGCCATGAGAACCCCGCGCTTCACGGCGTCGGCCAGCAGCTTGAAGTGGATGTTGCAGTTGACCAGTTCTGACCAGGAGTTTGCGATGCCGATAACTGGCTTGTCTTTGAGGGCGAAGCGTGAGAAACCTTCGGCCTGGATGGCGGTGCGGTGTACGAATCCCGTGAGGTCGTGTGGCGCGAACCATCGTGCGCTGCGGAGGTCGTTGTAATTCGACTCGGACATATCTTTCAAGGCTCCTTGGCTTGTTTGTCTATATGAGGTCTTGGGTGTTGCAGCTACGCGGCGGACGTGCCGCCGTCGAATGCCATGCTGGTGCCGGTGGCGAAGGTGCCGTCAACGGCCAGGAAATAGATGGCTGCTGCCACCTCTTCCGGATCAGCGAGCCGGCTCAGCGGCACGGTGCTTTGCTTCTGCTGCAGGGCCCGGAGGGGATCCGGCTCGGCGTCCAAGCCCGAGCGCAGCATGGGCGTATCAATCGGGCCGGGGCAGACGGCGTTGACGCGGACATGGGGCGCCAGCTCCACGGCAAGCGCCTTGGTAAGCCCCACCACACCGGCCTTGGCTGCGCAGTAATGGGCCAGCCCGGCGACTCCCATGGTTGCGAGATCCGAAGCAACATTGACGATCGCTCCTCCCCCGGCCCTGCGCAGGTGGAGGCCCGCTTCCCGCGCGACGTAGAACGTGCCGGAGAGGTTGGTGTCCAGCACTTCGCGCCAGCGCTGCTCGTCCAGGTCCTCGAGGGGCGCGTAGCCGGCAATGCCCGCGGCGTTGACTGCCACGTCCAGTCCGCCAAGGGAGTGGATCGCGCCGCGGACGCCGTTCCTGACCGATTCGGCGTCGGCAACGTTGGTGACCACCTGATGCGCACCGCCGTCGATATCGTCCGCCACGCGCTGCAGTTCCCCCGCACGCCGGCCAAGCAGGGCTACGCGTGCACCCCGGGCGGCGAACAGTTTCGCGGTCGCTTCCCCGACGCCGGACGTCGCGCCTGTGACGAGCACCCGCAAGGGTTCCGTCCGATTCCATGTGCTGCGGTGCATCATCGTCGACGGGCTCCTCTTTGTTGGCGTTGCTGAACTAGTACGTTCTACTCAAACAGCCGGAGGCCTTCGCTGGATGTCTCAGATTGAGACACAGCGCACACTCCCGGCGTCCATAGGCTGATCCTCAGATGCCGCCTTTCTGTGCGGCACAGCACACCGCCGGAGAACGGCACAAACTAAGGAGTCCACTTTGGAAGACCAGAACCGCATTGGCGTTGGCCTCATCTCGGTGGGTTGGATGGGGCGCCTGCATTCCCGCGCCTACCTCGCCACCAAGCAGTTCTTCCCTGAACTGCCGCGCCACCCCGAGCTTGTGATCGCCGCAGACCCCGACGACGCCGGCCGTCACCATGCCGAGGACGCGCTCGGCTACAAGGAAACGGCTACCGACTACCGCAAAGTGCTCGAGAACCCGGACGTCGATGTCGTCTCGATCTGCTCCCCCAACTTTCTGCACCACGAAATCGCCTTGGCAACCATCGAAGCGGGCAAGCACTTCTGGATCGAGAAGCCCATGGGCCGCAGTGCCCAGGAATCCCGCGATATTGCCCAAGGTGCCGAGGCTGCAGGGCTGATCACCTCGGTGGGCTTCAATTACCGCCATGCACCGGCCGTAGCTGAAGCCAGGCGGCTCATCCGCTCCGGCGCGCTGGGCAAAGTGACCAACGTGCAGATCCGCCTGCTCACCGGCTACGCCTCGGACCCGACGCAGGTCTTCACGTGGCGCTACGAGCAGGCACGGGCGGGCTCCGGTGTCCTGGGCGATGTGCTGAGTCACGGCTTTGACCTTGCACAGTTCCTGGTGGGGCGCATCACTTCGCTCAATGCCGTCACAGAAACATTCATCAAGGACCGCCCGCTGCCGGCCGGCAATTCCTCCAACTCCTTCGACATGGGCCAAGCCTCGGATGTCACCCGTGAGGTGGAGAACGAGGACTACACCGCCATGCTGGCCCGCTTCGAGGGCGGCGCGATCGGCATGTTCGAATCCACCCGCGTAGCCATTGGCCCGCACGCCGAATACATCATCGAGGTGTACGGCATGGAAGGCTCGCTGCGCTGGAACTTCGAACGCATGAACCAGCTTGAGCTCGCCACCGACCGCAGCGGTTACCGCGCCATCATGACGCCGCCGTCCTACGGCGAATTCGGCCGCTTCCAGCCGGGCCCCGGTCCGGGCATCGGCTTCAACGATCTCAAGACCATCGAGGCCGCACTCTTCCTGCGTTCGGTGGCCGAAGGAAAGCAGCTCGGACCCTCCGCCGCCGATGGTTGGTCGGCTTCGGAGCTGGTGGATGCCTCCTTGCGCAGCGCCGGTTCCGGGGACTGGGTGGAGATCCCGGAAGTCTCCGGGAAGACCACGTACGGAGCCTGAGACTGAAGACAAAGGGAGGCCGGATCGCGATGATCCGGCCTCCTTTTTGGTGCGCTGATTTTGCTGTGCTGAATCCTACTTGGCGAAGCGGAACAGCTTCTTGTTGGCAAACTCCAGCATGCCCACCTTGCCCAGTTCGCGTCCGTAACCTGACTTCTTGACGCCGCCGAACGGCACGTCCGCACCGCTGAGGTCGTAGGCACCCACGAACACCATGCCGACGTCGAGTTGGTTGCCGACGCGCTCGGCGCGCTCAACGTCGTCGCAAATCACCACGGAACCCAGGCCGTACGGCGAGGAATTCGCGAGCTTGATCGCCTCAGCGTCGCTGCTGACCTTGTAGAGCTGCGCAACAGGGCCGAAGAGCTCCTCGCTGTAAACGTCCATGGACGGCGTGATGTTGGTGATCACCGTCGGCGTGAAGACGTTGCCCTGGGGCTCATTGTTACCCACCAGGATCTCGGCGCCCTGGTCCAACGCGCCCTGCACCTGCGAGGCTAGGAATTTGGTGGCCGAATCGGAAGACATCGGCCCGAAATCGCCATTCTCGTAGGACTGTCCGGCGATGGCGGCCTTGAACTTCTCCGAGAACTCGTCGAAGTACTTGTCCAGCACCACGATCCTCTTGGAACCGTTGCACGACTGGCCCGTGTTGCCCATGCGGCCCATCACGGCCTTCTTCACCGCAAGGTCCACGTCGTCCGTGTCCAGGACCAGGAACACGTCGGCGCCGCCAAGCTCCAGCACACACTTCTTCAGCGCGCGCCCCGCCTGCTCAGCCACGATCGCTCCCACTTGTTCGGAGCCCGTTAGTGAGACACCCTGCACGCGGTCGTCGGCAATGATGTTCGAGATCTGCTGATGGGTGGCGAACAGGTTGACGTACGCGCCCTCCGGGAAGCCTGCGTCGCGGAAGAGTTCCTCCAGCGCCAATGCGGATTCCGGGCATTGGCTGGCGTGGCGGACGATCACCGTGTTGCCCAGGATGATGTTCGGAATAGCAAACCGTGCCACCTGGTAGTAGGGGTAGTTCCACGGCATGATGCCCAGGATCACGCCGAGGCCTTGGTAACGGAAGAAGCTCCGGAGCCCGTCGGCGACCTCGAGTTGCTCATCGGCAAGCCATTCTTCGGCGTGCTCGGCGAAAGCAGCGGCGATGGAAGCGGAGAACTCGGCTTCTCCCACTGCCTGCTGCAGCGGCTTGCCCATTTCCCGGTTGATGATTGCGGCCAGCTTGTCCTTGCGCTCGACAAACAGTTCCGCAAGGCGCTTGGCCAAGGCCGCGCGTTCGGCGACCGTGGTGGTGCGGGACCACTCCTGGTAGGTCTTCTGTGCTGCGCTGAGCCCGGCTTCCACCTCTGCATCAGTGGCGGCCGGGTACTCGGCGTGGATGGTGCCGGTGGCTGGATCAGTAACTGCAAATGCGCTCATGATGAATGCTCCTTTGTTACGAAAATCAGAAAGAACGGTAAGCCCGTAAGACGACGGGCGGGACCGCTGCGTAGCGGTCCCGCCCAGTGCGCTTAGCGCGTTTCAGGTGCGGTGGTGGCAGCGTAGAAGCGCTGGCGCTCACGGCCCTTGAGGTGCTTGGCGATACCCTCCAGGGTGGCGGGTCGCTCCGAAGTCATGGGAGCTCCAACGTCCCAGAAGGCGCCATTGCCGGAAAGGTAGCGCCACGGCTCAACACGGGCCACGATCACGGCAGGACCTTCGGTTTCCTTCGCTTCGGTGAGGGCGGCCGAGAACTCTTCGATCGTCGTCGTGGACCATGCAGCACAGCCCATGCTGGCTGCGTTGGCGGCGATGTCGAACTCAAGGACCGCCCCGTCCAGCCGGCCGGACTCCTTGCTGCGTTCGCGGTACTGGGTGCCGAATTCGCGGCCCGGACCGCCCTTGGCAACCTGGAGCGGCCAGATGCACTGGTGGCCGCGGTTGTCGATCACGATCGTGATGATCTTCTTGCGTTCCTGGACGGCTGTGACCAGTTCGGTGGGCTGCATGAAGTAGGTGCCGTCACCGATCAGGACATATACCTCGCCGGGCGCATCGGGACGGGCCAAACGGTAGCCGAGGCCTGCGGGGATTTCGTGGCCCATGCAGGAATTGGCGTATTCAAAGTGAATTTCGGTGCCGTTGGAGGGATCCCACGCCTTGTGGATGCCTTCAACCACGCCGCCGGAGCCCAAAATCAGGGCGTCGTCACTGGTGGTGCGCTGGTTGAGTACGTCAATCACCTGGGCCTGGCTCATCAGTTCGCCGGCGAAATCCTGGAGGTCGTGCTTGCGCACCTCCAGCGTGGCTTTGCGGGCATCTGCGATGTCGCTGCGGAACTCGTCCGACGTCGAGTATCCGACGGCGGCCAGGCGCTCCCGCAGGGCGGCCAGGTTCAGCTTGGCGTCGCCGATCACCGGGAACGAGCCCATCTTGTGTGCGTCGAACGAACCCACGTTGAGGTTCACGAACTTCACGTCCGGGTTCTGGAAAAGCGAGTGGGATGCGGTGATGAAGTCCTGGAGGCGTGAACCCACGGTCACCACCACATCGGCGCCATCTGCGATCTCGTTGGCGCCCACGGTTCCGGTCACACCCAGTGCACCGAGGTTGAGGTCGGTGATGGGTCCGCTGCCCTTGCCTGCGTAGGTCTCTGACACCGGGATGCCGAACTCCGCGCTGAAGCGTGCCAGCTCGTCCTGTGCCTTGGAGTAGCGGACACCGCCACCGGAGATCAGCAGGGGACGCTTGGCGTTGCGGATGATTTCGGCGGCGTCGCGCAACTCGTCCTCAACAGCCGGGCGACGGCGGATGTGCCAGACGCGCGGGGTGAAGAAGGACTCGGGGAAGTCGAACTCGGCACCTTGGATGTCCTGCGGAAGGCACACCACCACGGCACCGGTTTCCACCGGGTCGGTGAGGACGCGCATGGCCTCCGGGAGCGTGGACAGCAACTGTGCGGGGTGGGTGATCCGGTCGAAGTAGCGGCTAACGGGACGGAAGCAGTCGTTGGCGGAGACATCGCGCTCAACGGGGTGTTCGATCTGCTGCAACACGGGGTCGCCGAACCGGTTGTTGATGATGTCCGCAGGGAACAACAGCACGGGGAGGCGGTTGGTGGTGGCCGTGGCCGCACCGGAGACCATGTTGGTGGATCCCGGGCCGGCGGAGGCCGTGCAGGCCAGGGTGGCGGCACGGTTGGAAGCCTTTGCGAAGCCAATGGCCGCGTGGACCATGGATTGCTCGTTCTTGCCCTGGTAGTGCGGGAAGTCCACGCCGTATTCGTCGATGCCTTGAGCCAGGCCAACGGAGTTGCCGTGGCCAAAGATGCCGTACATGCCGGCGATCAGACGCCGTTTTTCACCATCGAGTTCGCTGTACTGGACTTGCAAATACTCAACGATCGCTTGTGCGACAGTGCGGCGGCGGACGGCCTTTTTATCGGCTGCGATATTGACTTCGGTGCCGATATCAGCAGCGGCTGTGCTAGTCATGCGTTCTCCTAAATTCGTAGGTGCGTCGGCATTTGCAAACCGATTCGCCCGAACATCAGGTTTTCACCTTGGGGAAGCAAAGTTGTGTCCCAGTTTGGGACGCCACCTACCCTCCCCGGACACGCAAAAACAGCAGCCGACGGCGGCACGCAAGTACCAACGTCGGCTGCTGTTTGGTGGTTGTCTTAGTCGAAGCGGTATGGCTCCTGCGGCCCTACCGATGGCAGCGGCCGGGGACGTTCGCAGGTGCTTTCGATTTCGATGTGCTTGCCCTGCTCCGAGGATGCCTCGAAGGCCAGGAGGACCTCCAGCACGTGGTAGGCGAAGTCGCCGCCCGTCCGGGGTTCCAGGCCGTTGCGGATGGCGTAGCCGAACTCGGCCAGACCGATGCCGCGGTAGGCGTCGTCACGGTGGGTGATCGGAGTTTCGCGCCAGTCGCCACCGCCCGGGGGCGTCATGTCCAGCGCGAGGTCACCCGGCTCGCCGCGGCGCAGCACGGGAGCGCCGGAGAAGTGATCCGGGTTGGGTGCAGCGAGGGATCCTCCGGTGCCGTAGATCTCCAGGTGCGGCAGGTTGTGGTTCCAGATGTCCCAGCTGACGATCACGGTGGCAGCAGCGCCGGACTCGAAGTCGAGGGTGCCCGTGACGTGCGTGGGAGTCTGGATCTGGATGACTTCACCCTCCTTGCCCGGGCGGGGACGAGTCTCGGAGGAACGCGGCGTGGTCGCGGAGACCCGCTTCACCGGGCCGAAGAAGTTCACCAAGTTGGTGATCAAGTACGGTCCGATGTCCAGCATCGGGCCAGCCCCGGGGCTGTAAAAAGGGTCCACGTTCGGGTGCCAGTGCTCATAGCCCCGGCACGCGAACGATGCGAAGGCTGCCACGGGCTCGCCGATCCAGCCGTCGTCGATGAGCTTACGGCTGGTCTGCATGCCGGAACCCAGGAACGTGGTGGGCGCGGAGCCTACTTTGACGCCGGCTTCCCGTGCTGCGTCCAGAATCTGCTTGGCTTCCTCAAGGGAGGTTGCGAAGGGCTTCTCGGAGAGTACGTGCTTGCCGGCCGCAATCGCCTGGAGGGTGACTGGTGCATGGAGCTTGGGCGGCGTGAGGTTGAGGACCAACTCCACGTCCTTATCTGCCAGCAGCTCGTCGGGTGTGAGGGCCTTGGGAACGTCGTACTCCGCAGCGCGCTTCCGCACTGCCTCGGGGTTCACATCCGCGAGCGCCACGATGTTGACGTCGGGGTGGACGCCGATCTTGTCCAGGTATTGGTTGAGGACGTTTCCGACGCCGATGATGCCGACTCGAATGGGTTCCATGTGAATCTCCGTTAAATGATTGTTGGAACATCCCGGGGCGAGGATACCCCGCCCCGGGATGGGTTGCGATAGCCCGGTGCTAGCCGGCCAGGCGTTCCTGGCGGATCTTGGCCGTAGCTGCCTCGTCCACGGCGCCGTCGGTGATGACCACGCCGTAATCGGCTGCTGCTGCCTCGAGAGTGACGCGGGACTCGCGGTAGTCGTCGAGGACTGCCAGGACGTCGCGCTCCAGCGGGTCGCCGTAGCCACCACCGCCGGGGGTGATGGAGACGACCTTCTCTCCCGATTGCAGGTCGTAGCGGCCCACCACCGGGATCTCGCGGCGTTCGCCGGTCTTAAGGTCTTCCACCCAGGCGGAAGGTTCTGCCCCGTCGTGGCCGCCACGGACACCCTTGGGCGGGTTGATCTTGCCTTCGATGCCGTAGGTGAGAGTCACGCTCTCCCCGCGGGGCTCCATGGTGACGCGTGTTGCGAGTCCGCCGCGCTGGCGGCCGGCTCCGCCGGTGTCGGCTACCAGGGTGCGTTCGTGGACCAGGATCGGGTAGCGCTGCTCGTCCACTTCCACGCTGTCGTGGTACAACAGGGCGCCGCACACAGGACGCTGGTAGGTAGGCCATCCGTCAACGAACGGGGTAGCCGGACCCCCGACGCCGCCTACCAGGATTTGGTTCACGTAGGCGTTGCCGTTGCGTTCGTCCGTTCCGGAAATGACCGACTTGGCCGGCGCCTGGCCGGCCGCGCCCTCGGCGGTGCCGTATCCGTCGTCGATCTGGGAGAACGCGGCCTGGACGATGTTCACCACGCGGTCGGCGAGGTTGGTGGTTCCCGAGGAGCAGGAGTAGGGGTGCTTGGGAACGCCGACGGCACAACCATCACGCAACAGCACCTCCACCCGGCGGAAGGTTCCGGCGTTGCTGGGCAGGTTCTCCGGGATGCCGGAAAGAATGCCGGCCAAGGCGGCGCCGGTGGCCGTTGCCTTGGTGAGGTTCAAGCCGTTGGGAAGGTTGTCCGGGTTGTCGCGCAGGTCGATCACAATCTTGCCCTGCTTGGGCTTGACCTCGAGGGTCGCCTGCAGCTGCACGCCGTCCGGTCCGGTGCCAGGGAAGGGATCGTGGGCAGAGGTGCCATGGAGGACATACTCAGGCAGCTTCTCGATTGCGCTGGCGGTCAGCCGCTCGGAGTAGTCGAACCAGGCGTCCACGAAGTCCACCAGGTCATCCACTCCGAACTTTTCTGCGAGCTCGTGGATGCGGCGCTCGGCGATGCGGGAAGCACCGACGGATGCGAGGTAGTCGCCGTACCACTGGTCGGGAACCCGGATGCGGGACCGGCACATGCGGATGATGTCGTCGATGTCCGTGTAGTCGCGCTGGATCCGGACGCAGGGGAAGATCAGCGCGCCTTCCTCGTACACGTCCCGCGCTGTGGCGAAGAAGGTGGTGGGAAGCGAGTTGCCGCAGTCGGCCTGGTGGGCCTTGGTCACGGCAGTGAAGAGGTGGCGTCCCTGGATGAAGATAGGCACCAGGATCACGTGGTCTGCAGCGTGCGAGTTACCCATGTAGGGGTCGTTGTGCAGGAACGCGTCGCCTTCGCGGATGTCCTTATGTAGTTCCACCATGTCCTCGCCCAGGGGTCCAGCACCGAAGACGTGTACCGGGACACCTTCGGCCGCGGCGAGCAACTGGTTGTCCGCGGTAAGTACGGCACAGGAGAAGTCGCGGGCGGTGTTGATGACGGATGAGCGGGCGGAGCGGAGCAGGCCGCTGGTCATCTCGCGGACAATGCCGTCGAATGCGTTGGCAAGGACCGAGAGCTTTACGGGATCGAATTCGCGGGTCACGGTTACGCCTCCTTACGGGTGAGGTAGATGTTGGATCGTTCATCGAGCGTGGCATCCCACTCCGGCGGCACGACGATGGTGGTGGTTGGCTGGTCGATGACGGCCGGCCCGACGATCTTGTCGCGCGGGGCCAGCGTCACGCCGCGGTAGCGTTGGGTGCTGAACGGTTCGCCGCCAAAAACAATGCTGTCAGTGCGGTGGATCTCCGCGGTGCGGCTGAGTTCGCTCTCGGACTTGAGATGTTCCGGCCGCGGAATTTCCACGCGGACACCCCAGGTGATGATCTCCACGCGGCTGTCCGGATCGTGGGTGCCGTTGCGGCGATCGTGCTCTTCGTGGAAAGCGCGCTCAATGATGCCTGCCGCGTCACCGGACGTGTCTGGGGCGGCGTCGAGGTAGACCCGGAGGTCCCAGGCCTGGCCGGGGTATCGGGCATCCACGAAGTACGTGACGTTGGGCGTCTCGCCCACGCCGTCGAAACGCTTGATGAAGACTTCAGCCTTGGCTGTCAGGTCCTCCACTGCGCGGGAGGCCGAACCGGCGTCGAAACTGCGGGTGTCGTTGTGCAGCGGCGAGAGGAACTCGGTGGCGATCGGGGCGCGGTGGGCGCCGTAGGCGGCCAGGACGCCGGCGGTCGCCGGGATGAGGATGGTGTCGGCTTCCAGAAGTTTGCCGATCGCCGCGGCAACCATGGCACCGGCGCCGCCACCGGCAACAATGAGGGCACCGCGCGGGTCCACGCCCTGCTCCAACGAAGCCTGGCGGATGGCAGTGGCCATGTGGTTGGCGGAGACATCCAGGATTGCCTGGGCAGCCTGCAGGGTATCCATCTTCAACGGCCCGGCGATGCGGGTGTCGATGGCCCTGATGGCGGCTTCGCGGTTCAGGGTGAACCCGCCTTCGAAGCCCTCTGTGTCGAGGTAGCCAAGGGCTACGCAGGCGTCGGTGACGGTGGGTTCTTCGCCGCCGCGGCCGTACGCTGCCGGGCCGGGAGTGCTGCGCGCACTCTGCGGACCCACTCGAAGCAGCCCACCGCCGTCGATCCATGCGATGCTGCCGCCACCGGCGCCGATGCTGGACACCGCAACGGAGGACAGACCGGTGAGGTGCCCCACGAAAGGCTCGCCCAGCCAGGCTTCACGGGTGTGGCGGACCACGCCTTCCTCCACCAGGGAGACGTCGAAGGTGGTGCCGCCCATGTCGCAGACAACCACGGTGTCCCGGTCCGGAGCAGCCGCAGCGCCCACCAGCGGCGCCATGGACGGGCCGGAGTTCAGCAGCAGGACGGGACGGTCAAGGACATCGGCGACGTCGAGCACGGCACCTTCGGAGGTGACCACCAGCAGGTCCCCGGCGAAGCCGTATTCCTGCAGGTCGGAGCGGAGCTTGCCCAGGTGGTCGGCCATGAGCGGCTTCAGGGAAGCGTCGATCGAGGCTGCCGAGGAGCGGCGGTATTCGCGGATGGTCGGGTTGGCCTCGTTGGAGAGCGTGTACGGAACGCCGGGGAGAATCTCCTGGATCAGCTCGGCAACGCGCTTCTCGTGGGCGTCGTTGATGATCGACCACAGGAAGGAAACCGCAACGGCCTCGATGCCCAGTTCCTTGAAGGAACCGAGGACCTCGCGCACGTGCTCCTCGTCCAACGGCACCAGGACGTCGCCTTCGGCAGTGATGCGTTCGGTGATTTCGAAGGTCAGCTGGCGGGGAACATACGGCGGCGGGTAGGCGGCCTTGGAATCGAACGCGTCGCGGCGGCCACCTTCGCGCAGCAGCAGGGTGTCGGCAAAACCGTCCGTGGTCAGCAGCGCAGTTTTGGCGACCTTGCCGGTGAGCACTGCATTGGTGGCGTGGGTGGTGCCGTAGACAATGACGTCTGCGTTGCGCAGAACATCGTCGCCGCTCCAGCCAACGGACTCGGCTGCGCGGCGTACGGACGCTTCGAAGCCGGTGAACACGCGGTCGTAGGTGGTCAACGCCTTGCCGACCGCCATGTCACCGCTGTTGGACCCGACTACGACGTCGGTGAAGGTACCGCCGGTGTCGACGGCGATGCGGTACCTGGCCTCACTTGCTTGTGTTTGTACATCACTCATGGTCTTCATTACTTTCGTAGAGCTTGCAGGGGGTTAGAGCTGGGGCTTGCCCACGGTGTTGCGGAGCAGCCCCACCTTCTCGATCTCGATTTCCACCGTGTCTCCCGGTTCCAGCCAGACGGGCGGATTCCGCTTGGCACCAATGCCTTGCGGGGTCCCTGTGGCAATGACGTCGCCGGGTTCCAGGGTTAGGAAGCTTGAGAGGTAGGAGACGATGCGTGCGATCGGGAAGATCTGGTAGCTCGTGTTGGAGCGCTGCACTTCGATGCCGTTCACGCGGGTTGCGAGGTCCAGGTTTTGGGGATCGCCCACTTCGTCCAAGGTGACCAAGGCCGGGCCCCACGGGGTTGATCCGTCCACGGCCTTGCCTGCCAGCCACTGTGTTCCGCGGTACTGCAGGTCGCGGGCGGTGACATCGTTCAGCGGGGCAAGCGCGGCCACGTATCCGAGTGCTTCTTCTTCGCTGACCTCGCTGGCCTTGCGCCCGATGACTACGGCGAGTTCACCTTCGAAGTCGAGGTTTTCGCTGACCTTCGCACCGCCGATCTCGTCTTCGGGTCCAACCATGGTGGAGGAGAACTTGGCGAAAACGTCCGGGTACTCCGGGAACGCGCGGCCGGTCTCGGCAACGTGGTCCTTGTAGTTCAGTCCGATGCACAGCACCTTGGAAGGGTTGGGCACAGGTGTGGTCAAGCGGATATCGGCCCGGGCACCCACATGGGCTTCGGGGTCCTGACCGGCCAATGCGCTGAGCTCGGCCGAAATGGCTTCAAGCCTGTCGCCGTAGAATTCCAGGAATTCCCGGACGGACGAGGTGGCTCCGTGCACCGCCTGGCGGGAACCCTGCAGCAGCAGCTCCAGGTCATAGATAGTGTCGTCGATCAGGACGCCGCCGCGAACGCCGGACTCGTGTTCGTAGGAAACGATCTTCATGGTTACTTTGCGCCTTCCGTGGTGGGAGCCTCCGAGGCGACTGCCAGGACGGCCTCGGCCAGGCGGTCGGTTATGTCAGCGACCACCTTTTCGTCCATGGGCGTGGACAGGGATAGCAGGTTGGCCGGGGAGCCGAGCAGGCCGCGCTCGTAGGAGGCCCACCACAGCTTGTGCTGGGTGTGCTCGTCTACCTTCTCCGCGCCGGCCGGAACCGCGCGGAGGAGCGAGCCGCGGCCGCGGATCTCCCAGCCGGCTTCGGCAACCCTGGCGTTGACCGTGTCGCGGGCGGTGTCGCCCAACTGGTTCAGGCGCTTGACCTCATCTTCGGTGTAGAGGCGCAGGGCGACGGAACCGGCTGCCATGCTGACGGGGTTGCCGGAGAAGGTGCCACCATGCGGCAGGCTGCCGGGGCGCGTCGGGTCCACCTCGGCCATCAGCTCGGCCTTGCCGCAGACTGCTCCGACGGGGAATCCGCCGCCGATGAGCTTGCCCGTGGTTAGCAGATCCGGGGTAACCCCGTATTCGCCGCTGAAGCCGCTGTAGCCAAGGCGAAGGCTAATGACCTCGTCGATGATCAGGACAATGCCGTATCGGGTGGCCAGCTCCCGGGCAGTCCGGACGAACTCCCCGTTGATGGTGAGGAGGCCGGCACGGTTGGGCAGCAGATCCAGGATGATGGCTGCGTACGCGTCCGGAGCGGCCTCAACCGCCTGGCGAAGGAATTCGACGTCGTTCAACGGAACCGCTGTGACGTCGTCGATCACGCCGCGGGTGACGCCGCGCTGGTAGGACGGTCCACCGGGAACCAGGGCAACCTCGGACGTTCCGTGATATCCACCCTTGGTGACGATGACGCGCTCACGGCCGGTGCTGGCACGGGCGATGCGGATCGCGGACATGACGGCTTCGGTGCCGGAGTTCGCGAAACGGACCTGGTCCAGTTCGGGAAGGCGGCCGAGGAGGAGTTCGGCGAGTTCCCATTCGTAGAGGTTCGGGATGCCCCAGCTTGCACCCATGGTGAGGGCCTTGGTTGCAGCTTCGGTGATTTCCGGGTGGGCGTTGCCGTGGATCAGGGAGGTGAAGTTGTTGTTCGCGTCGATCAGTTCACGGCCGCGGTCATCCCACACCCGATAGCCCTCGCCCTTGATGGCGTACGGGCTCGGAGCGCCGGTGTAGTAGGTTGACCGGCCGTAGCCGCCAGGCAGCAGCGGGAAGCCGCGCGGACCGCGGCGCAGGTGCGGATCCTCTGCAGGGTTCTGCAATGCAGCGAGGTCTTCCAAATGATTGGTGGTAGCCAAGTCGGGTTTCTCCAGTCTTTTCAGTTCACAAGTCGTTTCAGTTCACGAGTCGTTTCAGTTCACGAGGTCGATGAGCGGCTGCCCGGTTAGCGCGAGGCGTACGCGCTCCACGGCACCGTCCTGCAGGGCACCTGTCGACCGGTTGGAACGCCAAGCGATGTGCGGCGTGAGGATGGCGTTTGGTGCCGTCCGCAGCGGGTGATCAGCACCGAGCGGCTCCTGGGCGAAGGTATCGATGCCGGCGCCTGCAATGTGTCCGGAGGCCAGTGCCTCGGCGAGCGCGGCTTCATCGATGAGGCCGCCGCGGGACACGTTGACGATCACCGTGCCTTTGCGCATTTTCGCGAGCACTTCGGTGGAGATGAGGTTCGCCGTTTCGTCGTTCAGCGGCAGGTGGAGGGAAACGACGTCGGAATTCTCCAGGATGTCCTGCAGCCCGGTCATCTCCACGAAACTCTCCGTGACAAAGGGATCATAGGCGCGGACGCGGGCTCCTACAGCCGAATACATGCGGGCCACATGCTGCCCGATGCGGCCCATGCCCAGGACGCCGACCTCAAGCTCGGAGAGGACAGGGGTGTCGTAGCCGATGGTTCCGGCCCAGCCAAGGTTGTCGATGGCGGCGTTTCCGGCAGGCAGGCGGCGGGCCAGCGCCAGGCCCATCGCGAAGGCATGGGAGGCGACTTCCTCCGACGCCGTGCCGGGAACGATCGAGACCGGGATGCCCGCTTCGGTGGCTGCGGCGACGTCGATGTTGTCGTAGCCGATTCCGTACCGGATCACTGCCCGGCACTTGGTCATCAACGGGAAATCGGCGGCAGTGAGCTTGGCATAGGGTGTGATCATCACGATGTCGGCTTCGGGAAGCCCGTCACGGAAGGCATCGGTGTCTGCCGCGGCGTTGAGTGTGTAACCGAACTCCTCGGCGAGCGCGTGCTCGCGGTCCAGGTCCGGGAAATGATGAGGGGCCACAAGAATGGTTCCCTGGGCATCGCGGGTCATAGTCAGTCGTCCTGTTCGTGTTCGTATCCTCGGTCGCCGCCGGACAGTCCTTGGGACGGGTGCCGGCGTCGGGTGATTTCCAGTACAACGCGATATCGGGACGGCCATCCGTGCCATATCGAGACACCACGGTGGGACACCGTGTCCCACCGCCTGGGGAGAGCCAGGCCTTCCGCCGCCCGGGCAGCACAACTCACCAATCGCCGTCGGGCTTTTCGCCGCCGGGGCAGCACGGAGCAGCCGGCCCCCTTTAGGAGGTCGGCTGCCGCTCCCTGCCTGGAATCAGAGATCGAAGCCGCGGCTGCGGAAGTAGTCCATGCGCCGGTACAGCGTGGAGCGCCCGATCTGCAGCGTTTCAGCGGCCAGGCTGCGGTTGCCCTTCGCCTCCTGAAGGGCCGTGCGCAACTCGCTGAGTTCTGCATCCTCGAGGCGGGATAGCCTGCCCTTCGTCAGGACACGGTGGAATCCCTGGGGCAGGTCGTCAACTGTCACCTCGGCACCCTCCGCACGTTCGACGGCGTTGGAAACCACGGCCCGCAGCTGGTCGATGTTCCGTGGCCAGTCTGCATGGGTGAGGGTGGTGATGAGCCTGCGGGACAAGCGCCGCTCCCCCAGCTCTCCTGCGATGGCGTTGGCCAGGTGGGGGATGTCTTCGCGCCTGTTGCGCAAGGGCGCCACGGAGACCTCAAGGACATCGAAGGCCTCCGAAAGCAGGAGCGTGGCATCCGTGGGGCGGGTGACGGTGAAGATCAGCTTGGTGGTGGCGTTGTTGCGGAGGTTGCGGGCAATCTCACTGGCTTCGTTCTGGGATAGTTCATCGGCGTGTTCAACGATCAACGTGGCTGGGAGCTCGGTGTCCACCCGGTGCACGACATCCCTGAAGTTGGCATTCCTGAGGTCTCCGTTGCGGGCATCCACAACCATCTGCCCACCACGCAGGGATGCGATGGCACCGGCAAGCCGTAGTTTCCCGCTGCCGAGTTCACCGATCATCACCACGGACCTGTCCTGGTCCACGGCTTTCCGCGCCAGGTTGAGTGTGCGTTTGAACTCTGTGCTGGTGCCATCCACGTACTTCAGCAACCGTTCAGCGGTCCCTTGCGGTGCCAATTCCAGGGTTATTGCCGCGCTTGCGGAAGCGTTCGCCCGCTCCATGGCGGGTGCATGCGGCCGGACCACCACAATTGCTCCGACGTTCGCCGACGAAAGCGTTACCGGTGATATTTCCAGCGTGGAACGCCCCGGCCCCTGCAGCATGACTTCGCAGTTCATGTCGCGGCCGGAAGCCATGACCGCTTTGGCGTAGCCGAAGACGATCGAGAAATCGCTGTCCACCAGCGTCGCCGTCGCCGAAGCGTTCTGGAGCGAGTTTTTACCGTCGACGGCGATGACAGCCCGGTTGCCCCTGCGGCGCGAGATTCTGAGGTATTCGCTCAGAAGTGCCCGCTCCTTGGATGAGGTCCGGACCTCGATGTCCCTCTCAATGCGGGAAGCAACTCCCTCCAACATGAGCAGGGTGGATGACGGTTCCAGCGTGCTGACCCGGTTTGCCGGGAGAGTCAGCCCGATGACAGCCCGTACACGGTTATGGAATGGGTCGCGGACCAAGGAGGCAAAGCACCAGTTGCCGCGCATGTCCTCCCGGAAGTGTTCCTCCGGAGCCAGCCAGACACCACGCCCCTCTTCCAGTGCCAGGCCTTCGCCATTGCTGCCACAGCTCTCCTCCAGCAGGGAGTACCCGGCAGGGAACCCGTCATCCCGCAAAAAGTTGGCCTTGACCAGGACACCGTTGGGGGCGGTGATGTTGACGTAGCCCCCCAGGTCGGCGGCCACCTCGTCCAGTTTCTGCAGGTGCGGGCCGGCCGCTGCGATCGTGTACTCGTCTACCCGCCCTTCGTCGTAGAACCCGCGGTCGGCGAAGGCGTCAACGCCCGCAGCACGGCTCCGGTACCACGAGCGGGCCACCATGGGACGGATCCCACTGAGGTCGGCATGGGGTTGCATCAGGAAGAGCTCACGGAGCCTGTTGGTTTCGCGTGGGGTCTCGTGGGGCAACGGTGATAGTACTTCTGCAGACATGTGGAGGTTCTCTCTGGGTATGCGGTTCAGGACGCCAACGCCGGGCCAGGTCCCCCCGGCCTGATCTTTCGTGGCCGCCACCTCGGCAGCTTAGGACGGAATGCCTGCCGGGCGCTCCAGTTCTCATTCAGTGACGCGTTGTCCTCCAGCGCCCTTGCGCCGATGTACGCGGCAACCATTCCGGAAAGGCCGCTTCCGAGAATGACGTTGTTGTTCCGAGTGGCCCCCAGGCTCGTGTTTTCGGTGACCATTTGTTTGCTCTTCCGCTCAAACCATTCAGGTTGGTGGGGGCATGTGCTCCGCGCCACTTCCAGAATACCTAACTAACAGACGTTAGGGAAGCGTCTGCCCCGATTTACCTAACGACTGTTAGGATGGCGGATTATGAGCGTGACGTCCTACCAAGCCGCGATGACAGGCTTCCAGACCAAGCTGGAGGAGTGGAACTGGGCCGGCCAGAAAACGGCCCGCCAGAACATCCTTGAGGCCTTCCTGGAACTCGCCATCGCCAATGGATTCAACTCCGTTTCGATGCGGACCATCGCGAATGCCGTCAACATCAAGCCACCCAGCCTCTACTCCCACTTCCCCGACGGCCGGGACGAAATTGTTGCCGAATCGCTCCGCTGGCATTTCCACCGCTTCGGCGTCGCCCTTCTTGAGGCGGTAGCGCCAGCCACAAATGCGGAAGAGTTCTGGGACGCCATGGTCAGGCTTCACTTCACGCGGCAGGTGCGGCTCCCGGAAAGCAACCTCTGGGACTTGCTTGTAGCCACCGACAGGATGGCGGAAGTCCTGCCAAAGGACCTCCGCGCGCAAGTGGACGAATGGGTGGCGCTCCACGAGCAGATGTATGAGGCGGCGGCCCGTGACATGGGGTATGCCGATCCCGCGGAACACGTGAAGGTGGTTGTCACCCTCCTCGAGGGTGCCACGCGCTGGGCCTCCCGCGACTGCACCGACGCCGAGCTTGAAGAGTTGGCGGACCGTGCCGTTACCCTGTCCCGGGCGATTTTGGGCGTCGACTTCGGGTCAGGAACACAATAGGCGACGGCGGTCAGTCACCCCCGAGCACGGGCCGGCGCCTCGCCGATCCGGCCTGCCCCTCTTCCAACGTGGCCCAGAGTGGCACAGTGCGGCAGGAGTCCCTCCCCTTACTCTTCCTACTACAAAGTACTGAAAGTAGACCGGATCCGCCGCGGCCAGTGAGCAACGCTGACTGCTGCCTTGGCGAACTGCTTGGGAGAACTGATGAACAGCTACTATCCACTTGCCCTCTTGCTTGCGCGCCAGGAGCAAGCCACCTTGAGCCATGCGCACAGCGCCGCCCCCATGGCACCTACGCTTCCTGACGGGAAGCAGGAATTACGACGGCGATGGCTGGCGTTGCGGGGACGGGTTGCTACCCGCCTTCATCGCATCGCGTGGGCCATTGAGCCCTTGGGGTATTAGCTCCCGCTGCGGGTTTTATTCCTCCAGATAATGAGTATTACAGCCGCCGTAATCACTGCGGCGCCGAGCATTGCAAGCGCCACGCTGTCGCTGCCGGTGGCGTCCCTGAGAAAACCGTAACTATAAGGGCTTACAAAGCCGGCGATGTTACCCACGGAGTTAATTAATGCGATTCCGCTCGCGGCTGCTGCGCCGGTCAGATAATGGGTGGGCAGCGACCAAAACATTGCTGTTGCCGGGAGGACGCACATCGTTGCCACTGTGATTGCGATAAGAGCAATGATCGGCTGGCCCAGGGCCGCTGTGATTACTGCGAAGGCACCCGGAGCAAAGATCAGCGGAACGCTGATGTGTGCAACTTCGGCGTCGCGCCGCGCGAAGCGCATCGCCATCAGAAACAGAACTATTGCAGCGCATGCATAAGGAATGGCTGTTACCAGGCTGACTTGAACTGCCGATAATTCCGGTCCGATCTTCTTGACCAGTTGCGGCAGCCAAAAAGCCAAGGGGTAGTTTCCGAACTGGATCAGAAAGAAGACGACCGCCAGAAGGATGACCCTTTTATCACGCAAGCCTGCCCAAATGCCGTGGTTTGAACGGCCCGCCGCACGCTCCTCGCCCTCCCGCGCCAGGGTCTCGATCAGCCACTGGCGTTCAGGTTCGTCGAGCCAACGCGCCTTCTGTGGAGAATCCGTCAACAGAAAGAAGCTGAGGACGCCGAGGATGACCGCCAGGAGGCCGCCGACGAAGAAGATCCATCGCCAGCCCGAAAAACCAAGCAGGCCATCAAAATGCTGAAGGATCTGACCGTTCAGGAGGCTTCCGGTCGCCAGGGCGATGGAAACAGAGAGCATGAAGACGGACAACATGCGGGCCCGAACGGCATTGGGAAACCAGTATGTGAGATAGAGGATTATGCCGGGGAAGAATCCGGCTTCAGCGACACCGAGGAGGAACCGCAGGATGTAGACGCCGGCTGCGCCCGTCGTGAATCCGATAAGCACGGTGATGATCCCCCAACTGATCATGATCCTCGTGATCCAGATCCGGGCTCCCACTCGATGCAGCAAGACATTACTGGGAATTTCAAAAAGCACATAGCCCAGGAAGAAAATGCCGACGGCAAACCCGAATGCGGTGGCATTCATGCCAAACTCCTGGCTGAGCCCTTGGCTGGCGAACGAAATGCTGGTCCGGTCGAGATATCCCACGATGTACCCCAACATCAGTATAGGCATCAGTCGCCGGAATACTTTGCGCTTTGTTCGAACAGCGACGTCGGACAGGACATTGTCTATTTTGATGACCAAGAATTTCTCCTATGGCGCTCATTGTTTGGCTTTATCGACGTGGAGTGTGGTCCGCTGTACCCGAAATGCGCAAGTCATGAAGGTCGCCAGTGTTCGGAATATACGAATATCTGAATGGTTGATCAGAAGCAGATTGAATCCTGTACCCACACCCCGCGAAGGTCAAGAGGATGGGATTATTTGTCTCAGATTGGCACAGATGGTGGATCTTGCGGAATTTCCGCCAATTCAGACGGCCCAAAATCGACTCTTGACGCGTGAGGCTAATCACTGCATCATTTATCCGCATTCGCAATTTACGAAGGATGTTCGCATATGTCAAACAGTTCATCAAGGACTTCCAGCACGGTTGCCACCGCACTCCGTGTGCTCCGAATTCTCAGCGAACACCCAAAAGGGATTGGCGTCAGTGAGATGTCGCGACAACTCGGCGTGGGACGAAGTACTGCACACATGCTTCTGTCCACGCTCCTGCAACAGGACTTCGCTTTTCAGGACGAGGACAGCATGTACTTCCTTGGCCTGGGTGCCTTCGAGGTGGGCGCGGCCGTCCCGGATGTTGCCCGGTTCGGAGGCGCTCTGCTGGGACCCATGAGGTCACTGGCGGACCTGAGCGGTGAAGCAGTCTCGCTGGCGATACCGCGCAACCGGGACGCCATCATTGTTCAACGATTCGAGACGAAGCATGTCTTGAGGATGGACATTCGGGTGGGGACCAGGATGCCCTTGGTCAGTTGCGCATCCGGAAAGGTCTTGCTGGCGTCGATGTCTGAAGCAGAGATCGACAACCTCTACCCGGACGAGGAGCTGCCAGAGGTGACCAGCCTCAGTGTCCGCTCCAAGACCGTACTCAAGTGCAGGATCCTCCCGGAAGTCCGGCGACAGGGTTATGCCATCACAGAGGGCGAATATGCCGAGGGCATCGACGGTGTTGCAGCCGGGATCGCCGCCCCAAGCGGGGTTCTCGTCGGTGCACTCAGTGTTGCCGGTCCCAGCAGCCGCTTCGTCATCGACCAGTGGGTGGAGCCCGTTCTCACGGCCGCGACTGCCATGGCGCAATTGCTGTCGAGGAACAGTTCGTAGCTCATGTGAGCACAAAAACAACGTTAGGAAAACACATGGAAGTCATCGCAGGAATCGATGTTGGCGGCACATTCACAGACGTGGTGCTGCACGACACCAAAGAAAACCGTCTCCGCATAGCGAAGGTCTTCTCGACCACGGGCCAGCAAGCGGAAGGGCTCGTCGCGGGACTGGAGCAACTACCGGTACCCGTCGCCGGGATGGACGCAGTCGTCCACGGCACGACCGTGGCCACCAACGCCGTTCTTGAACGTAAGGGAGACCGCTGTGCGCTGGTGACCACAAAAGGATTCCGGGACGTCCTCGAGCTGCGCCGACGGGACCGGCCCACCACCTACGGGCTGACAACAGGCTACACACCGATTATTCCGCGGAGCCGATCAATCGAAGTCGATGAACGCATTGACTCCCAGGGCCGGATCCTGACGGCATTGACCGATGACGCCATCATTCGCGTCGCGGACAAACTGCGGGACCTGAACGTTGAGAGCGTCGCTGTCTGCCTTCTCAACAGCTACGCAAATCCGGCCCATGAACAGCTCCTCATCGAGAGGCTCGCCACCCTGCTCCCCGGTGTCAGCTTCAGCGCCTCACATGAACTGTGCCCCGAGTCAGGAGAGTTCGAGCGAGCAAACACAACGGCTGTCAACGCCTTCGTCAGCGCCACCATGGGCCGCTACCTTCACAGCGTCCAAGACCGGCTTGAAGCAAAAGGCTTCAAGCATGAGGTCCAGGTGATGCAGTCCAACGGCGGGCTCATCCCTGCCCGGCGCGCAGGACGGCTGGGTGCACGGACACTGCTGTCCGGGCCGGCCGCAGGAACGGTGGCGGCAGCTGACTTCGGCGCGGCAGCCGGCCTCGCCGACGTCATCTCCTGCGATATGGGCGGTACCAGCTTCGACGTCGCACTGATACCCGGCGGCGCCCCATCCATCACCTCCGAAAAGAACATCGACTATGGCATGCCCATCAAACTGCCAATGATCGACATCACCACCATCGCTGCCGGCGGCGGCTCGCTGGCCTCCCTCGACCGGGCAGGAATCCTCCAGGTAGGACCCGAGAGCGCCGGCTCAACACCGGGACCCGCCTGCTACGCCCGAGGTGGCACAAAACCCACAGTCACCGACGCCAATGCTGTCCTGGGTCGTATAGCCCCAGACCAGCAACTCGGAACCGAAGACGGATTCACCATCGACGTCGACGCCGCCAGGAACGCCATCCGAACTGAAATCGCGGACCCCCTGGGCCTCAGCATCGAGGCCGCAGCCTTGGCCATCATCCGGATAGCCAACGAAAAGATGGCCGGCGCGATCCGCAGCGTCAGCGTGGACAAAGGCCACGACCCCCGAAAATTTGCCCTGGTTGGCTACGGTGGTGCCGGACCAATGCACATCGCCGAACTGGCAAGAACAGTCGGAGCGACCACCGTCCTCATCCCACCCCACCCAGGCGCCCTGAGCGCCTACGGATGCCTCATCGCCGATGCCAAGTACGACTACGTCAGCGCCCTCAACATCAACGTTGAAGGCACTGAGCTAAGCCAGAAGGTCCAGGACATCCTGAGCCAGCACGCCTCCGAGGGCACAGGACTGCTCACCTCCGACGGTTTCACGTCCGAAAGCATTGCCGTGGAACACTTCGCAGACATGAGTTTCAGCAAACAGCGTTACACGCTGCGTATCCCGCTCGGGGACCGGCAGCAGGGCTGGACTTCCGACGGGCTCGCCGATGCCTTCCTGCGCGAACACGCCAAAACCTACGGCGGCAGGCACCCGGCACGAAACATCAAGCTGATCAACCTCCGAACCGTCACTACCGGACGACGATCCCTTCCGTCGCTGGCACCAACCCAGACCAAAACCACGCATCAGCAAACCAAACGGAGCATCAACTTCACCGGCGAACCACAAATGGTCGATGTCCTGTCACGGGATTCCCTGGTAGCCGGTCAATCACTGGAAGGACCCCTCGTGATCGAACAAATCGATACCACCATCATCCTGCCCCCGGGAACCCGGTCCATCGTCCATGACAGCGGCTCGATCATCGTGGAGGTGGCACGATGAGCCGCCCCGATGTTGATCCGCTCTCCTTGGCCGTGATCCGCGGACGTCTCGAACAGATCGCCGATGAGATGGACACGGTCTTCGAACGAATGGCCTTCTCCCCCGTCATTTCGGACGCATGGGACCGCGCCGACGGAATCTACTCCGCCAAGGACGGATCCATGATCGTCCAAGGCATCAGGGGTCTGCCCATCTTCGTAGGCACCATGCAGTACACGGTCGCCAGCGTCTTGAACATCGTGAAGGAACCACGACCCGGGGATACCTACCTCGTCAACGACCCCTTTGCCGGCGGAACCCACATCATGGACACCAAGCTCGTCAGGCCTTACTTCTACAACGGGAAACTGTTCGCCATGCTGGCCAACACCGGCCACTGGACAGACCTTGGCGGCCGCGTCCCCGGTGGATTCGCTGCCCAGGCCAGCGACTGCTACCAGGAGGGCCTGCGGATTCCGCCCGTTCGCCTGTTCACCCAGGACACCCTGAACACCGACATCCTGGCGATACTGCAAACCAATTCCCGGCTGCCCGACGACATCATGGGCGATGTCGAGGCCCAGGCCACTGCACTGCGGGTCGGCGATGAACGCCTCACGGAGCTGCTCGACGAATACGGACCAGAACTCGTCTCCAATGTCATTGACCTCCTCCGGGAACGCTCCGCCCTCCAAATGCGCAGCTATATCCGTGACATACCGGATGGCTCGTACAGCTTCTCCGAGCGGATGGACAACGACGGCATCAACGAGGCCCTCCTGGACGTAGCGGTCCGCCTCACCATCAGCGGCGACGAAATGACCATCGATTTCAGCGAGTCCTCCCCACCGTGCGAAGGACCAATGAACTCCGTCTACGCGGCCTCCGTCTCCAGCGCCATCGTGGCCATAAAGCACGTCTTCCCGGACATCCCGATCAACTCGGGGATTTTCGAGCCCCTGTCCTTCGTCATCCCCGAGTCCGTCTTCCTCAACGCCAAGCCACCACGCCCCGTCGCAGGCTGCGCAGCTGAAACCAGCCAACGCATCATCACAGCCGTTATGGGGGCCCTCGCTGGTGCATTGCCGGACCGCGTCCCGGCCGGGTCCTCCGCCACCTCCAACAATCTTTCCATCGGAGGCGTGGACGAGGACGGCGAGCAATTCGTCATGTACACCTTCCTTGGTGGCGGATATGGCGGACACCAATCGGGCGATGGTTTGTCCAACGGCTGCTCCCTGATGAGCATCGGCCTGATCCAGTCGGTTGAAACGCTGGAACAGCGCTACCCCATCCTCGTACGCCAATACTCCCTCAGGGACGAATCCGCCGGCGCCGGCACATTCCGGGGCGGACTCGGCGTCCACTTCGAGTTTGAATACCTCGGCAAGCACGGCCGCGCCAGCCTGCTCGGCGACCAATCCAAGACAGCCCCGGTCGGCCGCATGGGCGGCCAACCCGGTGCGACATCCGCCCCCTGGTTCCGGCTGCGGGGAGAGAAGGTCACTCTTCCCATGGTCAGCAAGGGCGAAAACGTCAGAATCACCCAGGGCGACATTATCTGCATGCTCACCCCGGGCGGGGGCGGCTACGGGGACCCGGCGCGACGATCCAAACAGGCCATCGCCGGAGACATCGAAGCCGGTTACGCCACCTCCGACTGAACGGGTCAACCCGACAAATCCAAACAACCTCATGCACTTCGGATCCACTATGGAGGCACCATGCCTAGCACCGAGCAACACAATCTGGGGGAAACAAAAGCACTTCGACGGGCCATCACCGGAAGTCTGGTAGGCACGTCACTCGAATGGTACGACTTCTTTCTCTACGGCACTGCCGCCGCTCTGGTCTTCGGAGAGGTCTTCTTTCCGTCCTATGACCGGTTGACCGGAACCCTGCTATCCTTCATCACCTTTGCCGTGGGCTTCGCGGCGCGACCTGTCGGCGCCGCAATCGCCGGACACTTCGGGGACAGAATAGGCCGCAAGAAAGTCCTCCTTGCAACGATCATGCTGATGGGAACCTCCACAATCGCCATCGGAGTGTTGCCCAGCTATGCCACCGCAGGCATCCTCGCGCCCATCCTCCTCGTCATTATCCGGCTCATTCAAGGACTCGCCCTGGGCGGAGAATGGGCCGGGGGTGCACTCATGATCGCAGAACGCGCACCAGCGGCCCGACGGGGCTTCCTGACGAGTTTCGTTCAAGTCGGGGCCTCCATCGGAAACCTTCTCAGCACAGGCATCCTGCTCCTCATGTCCGCGCAGCTCAGCCGTGAAGAGTTCGTGGCCTGGGGCTGGCGGGTACCGTTCCTGCTCTCCGCGATCGTCGTGATAGTCGGAATCTACATCCGCCTGAAAGTCACCGAAACACCGACCTTCAACGCCCTTCAGCAAGAGGGGAAAGTCAGCCGCTCGCCTGTCCTGGAACTGTTCCGGCGTCAACCGCTGGACATCCTGCGGGTCATTGGGATCCGGGCCGGCGCCGACATCATGTTCTACCTCCTGATTACGTTCCTGCTCACCTATGTGTCGCAGACCCTCGGCCTGCCCGGCAGCATCGGTCTCACCGCAGCAATGCTCGGGGCCGGCATGCAGCTGATCACCTACCCACTCTCAGCAGCGCTGAGCGACAGGTTTGGCCGCAGGCCGATCACCATCATCGGCGCCATTGGGGCGACCATCTGGATGCTGTTCTTCTTCTTCCCGCTGGTTGACACCAAATCAGTGGCCCTGATCATCGCAGCGGTCCTCGTTGGCCTCGTGTTCCACTCAGCCATGTACGGAGTCCAGGCCGTATGGATCTGCGAACTCTTCGACGCCAAACACCGCTACAGCGGCGCATCCCTTGGCTACCAGCTCGCCGGAATCGTCGGAGGCAGCCTCGCCCCAACCATCGCCATCGCACTGCTTCAAATCTTCGGGACAACCAGAGCTATCACCGTCTACGCGGCGGCTGCCTTGGCGATCGTTGCGATCACCGCGGCCTTCACCCGTGAAACACGCGGAATCAAGATGAACGAAGCCGACGCCGACCACGAAACGGCCTCCGTACACACGTAACGACGTTGGGGGGCTCCAAACGAGCCCCCCCCAACCAACAAAGGAAACCACATGAGCACCAGCCACCTCGACGCGCTCGAAGTCCAATGGCTTGAAACCTACAACCAACGCAACGCACGTTCCCTCGAAGCCAACAAGACCGCCCAGCAGCTCATCGCCAAGGGCCAGCGCACCCGCTTCAACTCAGGCATGCCCTACCCCATCTATGTCGCCTCCGGAAGCGGATCCCGCTTCACGGACCTGGATGGAAACACCGTCCTGGACTGCAACGCCGGATGGAACGCAAGCTTCATCGGCAGGGCCCACCCCGCAGTAACAGCAGCCGTTCACACAGCAATGAGCAATATCGGGGCCCCTGGCGGCGCCATGCACCCATCCCCCATCCGCGACGAGTTCGCCCAGCTGCTCTGCGCACGGATCCCCGGAGCTGAAAGGATCGTGTTCGCCCCCTCAGGCTCCGAAGCCAACACGTATGCACTGCGATTGGCGCGGGCCTTCACCGGGAATCAGATAATCATCCGGGTGGCAGGAGGATTCCACGGCCAGCACGACGCTTTGCTTGGCGAACAATCCTCGAAAACCGGGCTCTCCCCAACAGCCCACGACAACATCGTCACCGTGCCCTACAACGACCTGTCCGCAGTCCGGGATGTTCTGCAGAGTCGCCATGGTTCAGTCGCGGCCGTAATAGCTGAGCCTATGATGACCATCCCCGGAGCCATCCACCAACGGGACGGCTACATCCAAGGCCTACGGGACGAAACCCGCAAACATGGCGTCCTGCTGATTCTGGATGAAGTCATCACCGGCTGCCGCTTCGCAGTCGGCGGCGCAACCGAGTACTACGGGCTATCTGCTGCCCCGGACCTCATCGTCATGGGCAAGATGCTTGGCGGCGGTCTGCCAGTAGCCGTCGTCGCCGGCCGGGCTGACATCATAGAACAGCCGATCAGCGCCTCCAACACCCACGCGCAAAACCCCGTAGCCCTGGCAGCAGCCGTCGCAACCATGAAGGCCACCACCCCCGCCGTCTTCGCCGATGCTGCTGCCAAGGGCGAAAAGCTACGCCAAAGACTCCGGGAAATCGCCGAACGGCTCGGTTTCTCCCTTGCCGTGACCGGGGACGGCCCCTGCGCCGGAGTGCATTTCTCCAGCGAGGAAATCGTGGACTACGCGAGTGCAGAACGCGCCGATCACAGGCTCTGGCGCCTCATGTGCCTCGGATTGGCAAACCAAGGGCTGGGCTTGACCAGCCGGACATTCGGTCCGACCGCTGCCTGGACCGACGAGGATCTCAACACCGCCATCGGCGGCTTTGAGGTGACCCTGTCAGCCATGGCCAAAGCGCACCAACTCGACCATGAGAGGGCAACGGCATGACAATCACGGACGCCATCCGAACGGAGATAGCCAGCCCATCCGTCCCCGCACCCCGCGGGCACTTCTCCCATGCCGTCACGGCAGGACAGTTCGTCTACGTCTCTGGCCTCCTCGCCTTGGATAACAGCGGAGCAATCCAGCACCCAGGCGACATCGAAGCACAGACAACCACCATCCTTGAAGCGTTGGAATCAATTCTCAAGGCAGCCGGGTCATCGCCGGCGGACCTCATCAAACTGACCGTCTTCGTCACCGACATCAAACAACGCGCAGCAGTCAGCGCGCTGAGGGCACAACGATGGCCGGACATCAGGCCAGCAAGCACACTTGTCGAAGTGAGTGGCCTGGCCGCCGACGGAGCCGTCATCGAAATCGACGCAGTAGCCCTCCTCTGACGGGATGGTGCTGGCCCCGCATGCAGGGTCCAGCACCATCCGCCGACCTTTAATGAAATGAAACAAACATGCCAACTACCTATGCCAATGAAACAGCGCTAGCTCTGAGAGCCTCAAAGGTCATGCCCGGAGGCAACACCAGATCGACGGTACATGTCCCTCCCCATCCCCCATATGCCGCCTCGGGGCAGGGCGCTGTGGTGGTCGATGAAAACGGACATTCCGTTATCGACTGCAACAACAACTACACTTCAATGATTCACGGGCATGCCAACGCTGAGATTCTCGACGCTGCTTTCGGCGCAGCCCGCCAGGGTACGGCCTTCGGCTTGCCCACCCGGTACGAAGTGGACATGGCCGAATGTCTGGCAGAACGGACCGGGATCCAGCAATGGCGCTTCTGCAATTCCGGAACAGAAGCCGTACTCATGATGCTGCGCGCAGCCAGAGCCTATACAGGCCGGGACTTCATCATCCGATTCGAAGGCAGCTACCACGGCACCGGCGACGAAGTCTCCGATCAACGCTCCCCCGGACTTCCCGCATCAAGCCGTCAGTCCGTCATCGTGCTTCCCCAAGGAGATCTTCAGGCACTGACTGACACGATGATCCGCGTGGGAGACAAGACGGCTGCCATCCTGATCGACCTGATGCCCAACCGGGCAGGGCTGAGTCCGGCCGAGCCTGAATTTGTCAACGAACTCCGCAAGCTTGCTGATCAGCACGGCGCCCTCCTGGCCATTGACGAGGTCATCAGCCTCCGGCTCCACTGGGGAGGTTTCCACAAACACTATGGCGTGGAACCGGACTTGATATCAGCGGGCAAGATCATTGGCGGAGGCTTCCCCGCTGGAGCCATCGGCGGCAGTTCCGAGATCCTGAAAAGCTTCCGGCCAGGCGGCGGACGAAGTGTCATGTGGGGTGGCACCTTCACGGCAAACCCCGTCACCATGGCAGCTGGCCTCACTTCGATGCAACTTTATGACGAAGCTTCCGTGGTGGCTTTGAACGCTGCCGGGGATCGTCTCCGCGCACAGCTCCAGTCCGCAGGCCTACCCGTCAACGGCATGGGCTCCCTGCTACGGATCCAGACATCCGACATGCAATCCCTGTGGTGGAAGCTCTACAACCAAGGCGTACTCGCAGGAACCAACGGACTCCTGGCCCTCTCAACCGCAATGTCCGAGGAACACATATCAAGGATCCGCAGCGCCATTATCGCGTCCACGAGCGCATGATTTGTGCCCACCAGCGTTGTGCTTAGTCGACTTTCTGGCCAAGGGTGGAAGTCGGAGCCTGTCGATGTACAACAGTCGGCGATGGGACCGTTCCTTGCAATTGTGTTGTCGGTCAAGCAAGTTGACCCATCACGCAAACTGGTATTGCCCTCTGAAGGCATGCCTTCGTCTCTTTCGACAGTCCGCCGTTCGAGCCCACTTGCCCAAGTCGATAATGCCCTCACTAGAGGAGTCCTTGCCATGCTCGCACGAAGTCGATCTTGGAAAAGGGAGCCTTCGCAGGGAGAGGCTTCAGCAAGGACACCGTCGGCAGCAGGTGCTTACAGCAGACCAGCTGCCGGGAACGATGTGCATGGATCTAACTCGAGGAAGGTCCGCTACTAATCTCCACGCTGGTGGGCACCGACGTAAAGGAGCTGAAAATCGGACAGCCCCTCACCCTTGATTTCGGGGCTTACGGGTCTGGACGGCATACCCATGCCCGTGTTTCGATCCGTCAATGCGGTAGCGAAGTCTCAGCAGAGCTAATCAGCCGGACGACGAGGGGCCACCGGATTCATTAGATTCCAAAAAGGGGAATTCCCCAGCAATACTCGAGGCGCTGGCAACAAGGTGAACGCCCTATAACCCCACGAGGAACCGCATCCGCTGGTCACTGGAGTGGCGCCGGATGCGGTTTCGATGGCCACACCAATGAGTAGCCTCACTCAGCTTCGCCACATTAACGCCGGCGGCTGCTTGCATGAGAGGAATTTTGGCTACCCATTTAGGCCAAAAGCACTTTAACTTCTCGAGTCGTGAACGCTCCCCCAAACAGCGGCGAGTCTGCTTCGATGAAACACAGCGCCTCGGTGGCGTGAACATCCCCAATCATGTCCCGCACGACGTTGACCTGTATAAGGAGACGATCAACCAACTTTGTGGAATCACGCCGCCAACGAGAAGCTTCGTTGCACGGACCCTCTGCCATACACAAACATTCAGGATCAATCGATTAGGACCGGTGTGCCTGCTCTGATAGGACAATCAAGTCATAGTGGGACTCGAAATGGTCGTCCCCTGAAACTAGGCGACGTATGGGCCCTTATCGGCAAACTGGTCGGCTTCGACGTGCACACCCCGACAAGCGTGTGAACTCCAAATGCTCGGCGGCCCTGATCGGCGCCGGAACCCCCATTAATCTTAGTTGGATGTCGACGACACCAAAGAGGCCTCCCCAAAGCACCCGGTCGCCAATGCCGGCTGGACTCTCACGTCGCTGCGGCCCTGCAGATGATGCGATTGCGAACGGGCGTCACAGTCGCTCTGGCCTTTACACGCGATGAGTAGTGTAGGCCGACCGAAATGGCTGTGATCAGGCTCAATCAAGAAGTTTTAAGTGTTGACAATGTCCACACCCCGTTGGCCTACGAAGCTCTCCTGAGTCAAGCCTCTTGACTCAAGCAACGAGCCAAAACAAAGGACTTTGAGGCAGGATCGCCAAGTCAATTGCAGTCAGTCCCGGCGCCCATGAATAGGTGTAAGACAACCCCGACCTACCAAACGAACCAAGAGAGGAACGCATAACCCCAGTTCAGAGCGAGCGGAGGGCCCACCAGCCAAGACCTTGAACCCGGTCCCCACAACCAATCAGGCGACCCGCGGCGCCAGGCACACCCCGCGGCCAGTGTCAGGGGACCTGACCACCTAATTTCTACACACTTAAACGCAAAAACCCCTCTGACGAGGGGTCATGCCGTGCCCGAGGTGGGACTCGAACGCGATTTCCAGGCCTTGCAAACACTGGAAAGTAGCGGAAACATACGGAATCCGGGCCAGTCCGACGGCTGTACGGGGCGGTCCGGAGCCAACGGTGTGCACATTGTGCACACCCTCTTTTGCCCATGCGGGCGGCTTCCCGGATAGGGTTGGCAGCGGAAACCCGGTACCCACCGCGACGACCCAATAAGCACCCGTCGAAGGCCGCCAGAGCCGGCAAATGCTGAACAGGACGCCTTCATCAGATTCCCTCCTTTCAGAGATCCATGGTCACGGGATCCAGAGGCAACATGACCAGGGACCAGATGAGTCGAACGATCAGTACCGGGCTTCAGGCGCAGCCTTGCGATTCTGCCTTGAGGCTACGATCCGGGGATGTCAACCCCTACTTCCTCGCGATGGTGTTGTTAAGCCCGCTTGAACAGTAGTTGAGGACGGAAATGAAGATGAATTGGGTCCCTATTCGTGACCCGAGGCGCAGCGGGCGTCCCGAAAAGTCGCCACTGCCCCGGCAGGGCCTCCCGTAGTTGAGGGGCATGCCGAGCGGGCTTGGGCCAGGATCGCGGCAGGTGGGTTGTCAGCAATTGTGGGGCCACGCTGGGCAACCGCCCAAGAATTCAAAATCCCCGTGCCTTTAATGGGCAACTCAGCGAGCAAATGCTCGGCGCCGGCATCATCGCCGGCTGGAACATCAACACTGCCTACAAAGGCCACCTCGACATGCCCTAATAGATGATTAGGAAACCCCCAAATGCCGAGAAGCGATGAAGGGCGAAACGCATCTTCGGAACGGGGCTGCCCACCGGCCCTCACCGTCCAGCGCCCTGAATTCAAGTATCGAGTTGACAGAACGCCGGTTGTGGTGTTGAAACGACGGGAGTAGAAGTAGCTGCGACAACTCCCGTTCCGTGACCTATCCGACGTGTCCTCAGGTCAGCCCTGCTTTGCTACAGATGCGGGTATCCCTGCAGGACAGCGGGCGCGGAAGCGCATCCTTCGTGCGCAAGGGACCTTGCGAATCTGGGCCTTGAGGAACTGGCTGCAGATGAGCGGAGAGCCGGACTCGGTGCGGCGCCGCCCGGCCGCTGGTCCGAGATTTTGATTGAGGCTCATCCTGAGGCAGAACCTCACTCCCGACAGAATTCGGGCCCTTCAGGTATGATGACTATCAAATCAGGAGTTAGTTAGTTAGATCAGTGATTGAGTCGACCCCGGAAGGCGGTGGGACAATGCGCAGCCGAAGCAGCTTTGACGGAATGAAATGCAACGTCGCCCATGCTCTCGATGCCATCGGTGACGAATGGAGCGTGCTGATCATCCGGGACGCCGTCTTCAGGGGTAAGAGCCGCTACGACGAATTCCTTGAAAGTCTTTCCATCTCGCCTACGGTCTTGTCTAAGAGGCTGGCCACTCTGGTGGACTCGGGCATTTTCGAGCGCTCCCTTTACAACGAAAAGCCGCCGCGGTTCGAGTACAAGCTGACCTCCGCCGGCAAGGAGCTCGAGGTGCTGATCAAGGTTTTGGATAACTGGGGATACGAACACGCCCCCAGGCCCGAGGCCGCTGACCCCATCGCGGTCTCAGGCTATGCCCGGAGCGTCATTTCCCGGTGGTTCAGCGAGCCTGTAGCCGCAGTATCAGGCGCCTCCCGCCGGTAGCCGGCGCACCGCACCCGAACAGCATCTGCGGTTGGACATTGCAGAACGAAAAAACAGGCACAGGAGAGCATAAACGACTCGTCGAGCGGCGGAACCCGCCATCGGCACAGCCTGCCGACAATGAGCTACCTCGCTGCCTGTAGACAATTACCGGCAGAGAGCTGGCGCCTCTGCCCATGCGCGAACAGCTGAAGATGACACTGGGCGAGGCGGCAGCGGGCAAGGTCGGCTTCACTTGCTACTCCTATGAATCCCACCCCCATCGGCGCCGTTCACAGCAGTCCGGTCTGCACCTTGCTGGACTCGTCCTTCGGCTGTGCAGACCACATCACAATGCCGGGGCTACACCTCCGTCTGGTTCAAGGTACTAACGCGCCCCGTGGGTGTGGGCAGTGGCGTGCTGACATGTGCCGACATCCAAGCCGGGAAGCGGTGACCTCCGCTCAGAGCATCGGGAGCGATGCCGGCGGAAAACTCGTTGCCCCTGCGCCGCTCCCCCTTGGTCTTCCACTCCGCTAAGCACCAAAAGCCAACCTACGGGATGGTGAACCCGAACCGTTGACAGCCGCGCTGCCACGGAATACTATTACATGCATCACCAGTTACTACTGAAAATGTAGTGACCATTCGAGCTTCTACCGAGATGCAGCCACGGCCATCTGTTTGGTGTCGCCCGAGCGTTCCCAATCACGATATTCGGCGGCAGTGGCGCCCTCAAGGCCATGTTCCCGTCAACTGTAAATTGGCCAGACGTTCCACCGTCGAAGCTATTCAAGCTGCACAACTACAAAGGAAAACTTTATGCCCATATTCCACGCATATATTCCCGCTCAAAAATTCTCAAGCGAGGAGAAGCGAGCTCTCGCCGATGCCTTGAATCTTGCACTTCACGAAGCGATGGAAACGCCCATGGATGATCGCTTTGTTATCATCAGCGAGCATCGCGAGGATGAGCTCTTCATCCACCCGACGTTCCCGGCCCAAGAAAGATCCGACCGGAGCCTGATCGTGACCGTAACCTTCGGCGACAGTAGGACGACCGAGCAGAAGCGCAGGCTCGCCGAGTTAGTCACGCGCTATTCAGTGGAACGGGTCGGTGTCAACCAAGACGATATAACTTTGCTTATGTATGCCATTCCGCTGGAGAACATGAGCTTCGGCGGCGGTAGCCTGGTTTCTGATATCGACCTTTCGATGCCTTGGGTGGATAAGTAGAAAAGTTCGCGGATATGGCGGCAAGGGCGTCGTTAATCTGGTGCAGGCCGGCGGGATGCGGCCGGCGGCTCCGCCGCCGACGTATCGCCAGGGCCTGCGAAGGCTTCTGCCGCGCAGCAACGCGCTATCGAGGATGTTGTCGCTCGGTGGCGTGTGGGGCGCCGTTGCCACCGCGCCGCGCCTCCCGCGGTCTTCCACTCCGTTAGCTACCAAGTACCAACCTGCGGGATGTGCAACCATTGACAGCCGCGCTGCGACGAAATAACGTGGCACGCATCACCATTGACTACTGAAAACGTAGTGACTATTCGAATAGCTATCGAACTGAAGCCAAAGCGATCTGCCCGGCACCCCCAAGCATTTCCAACCTGAAAGGAAAACATGTCTTCTCTGTACGTTGCCGCCCCCGTGCGTTGCGTCGACGTTGACGGCACACAGCTGGCATACCGCGAATTCGGAGACCAGTCGGGCGTTCCGCTGGTCTTATTCAGCCGGTTCCGCGGAAGCATCGACGACTGGGATCCTGCTGTCATCGAACTGCTCTCCCGGGAGCGCCACGTGGTCACCTTCGACAACGCCGGTGTGGGATTCAGCGACGGTGAGGTTGGGGCCAGCATTACCGAGATGGCCAAGACCGCCGTCAAGTTCATCAAGACGCTTGGTACTAAGAAGGCCGACTTGCTGGGCTTCTCAATGGGCGGGTACATCGCCCAGCGGATCGCCCTGACCGAGCCGGAGCTGGTCCGGAACGTCATCCTCGTAGGTACCGGACCTGGCGGCGGCGACGGAGCCACCTACCCCGGGGCGGACGTCGAACACTGGGTGAATTCAGTACGTGACCCGGAACTCACGTTCCAGGCCTTGTGGTTCAACAAAAAGCCGACCGGCATTGCGGCAACCCGCGCCTACTTGGAACGCATATACACCCCCGAGCGTCCGGAACGCGCCAACGTCACTGCCGAGGCCGGTGCGAAACTACGCGCAGCCATCGTTGACTGGTGGGAAGGCAACGGTTCCACCTTGCCGGAGCTGGAAAACATCCAGCACCCGGTCCTGGTCGTCAACGGTTCCAACGACGTCATGGTACCCACCCCGAACTCCTTCCTAATGGCCCAGCGCATTCCCAATGCCCAACTGATCATCTACCCCGACTCCGGACACGCCTCACTGTTCCAGTACCCGGAAACCTTCAGCGAACATGTCCTAAAGTTTCTCCGGGACCAGGAAAACGGCGGCTTAACGTGACCCGATCCCCTTGGACATGTCGGGGAGAACATTCTTCGTCACCGGATCGGACGCTGGGAATGGGAATGACCCTCGCCAAGGGCTTTCACGCCTGCGGCGCCCGCACGGTCATCTCCCAACATCCAGCAGGACCTTGACTCCGCGGTCGGGGAACTAGGCAGTGAAGACACTGCCGCCGAAGGCATCAAACTTTGACCTTTGGGGTACAGGACACTTTGGACCTGATAGGTGGATTCCTTCCTGGAATGGCGACCAACGGCAGCGGCAGCATCGTAGTCACCTCCAAGGTGGCCTCCATTGAAGCCACACGCTGTTGGGAGCGTAGGGGCAGGTAAGGCCGCCCCGCTGTTCCGTGCACCAGCAAAAGCCTACATCCCCGGCACCACCACCCTGATGGTCGACGGCGGTCGCCGCGTCATCTCGGACCCCGACCGGCCGCCCGGTCGAAACCCTTCCATCACTTTCCTCCATTAGACAGGACTGGAATTCAATGGAGACTTCCACCTCACTTACAACATCCAGCGCCAATGGATATCCAGCCTTCGCGAGCGGCCACAAGTCCGCTCCAATCCCCCAACGACGACAGGAACTCTCTGTGCCGATGCACTCACTGGACCAGGGGGCCGTTGCGTCCGGCAGCCCCTTTGAACTCCGCGGCAAGCGCGCCGTGATCACCGGAGCAACCTCCGGCATGGGACTTGCAATCGCGCGAGCCTTTGCGTTGCACGGGGCAGACACCATCATCTCGAGCTTCGACCCCGCAGATGTTCGAAGCACAGTCGATACGCTGGCCAGCGACGGTATCGAGGTCTCGGGCACCACATGCGACCTCTCAAGTCCGGATAACGTGCGCTCGTTCCCAGCCGCCGTGACCAACGAATTCGGGCCCATCGACATCCTGATTGCCCATGCCACGCCATTTGCGCCAATGGGCCCAATCGAACAAACTACCCGCGAAGAACTTGACCGCCTCTTCAGCGGCGTCCTCAACAACTTCGAGCTGATGCGCGGCTTCCTGCCGATGATGTCGAACAACGGCGGCGGTTCCATCGTCACCACTTCAAGCATTGCCTCAGTCCGCGCCAGCATTTCGCTCGGCGCATACGGCGCAGGCAAAGCGGCCACGGACGCCTTCGTACGAAGCATTGCCGCGGAGTGGGGCAGTCGCGGCATCCGAATCAACAGCATCGCCCCCTCGATCGTGCGCACACCATTCGCCGCTCCCGTCTGGGACGACGACGAACGCGGCGCCGTGGCAGCAGGCAAGACCGCCCTCGGGCGCATCGCAGAACCGGAAGAGGTTGTCGGTGCTGTCATGCTGTTCGCCTCGCCGGCCGGCTCCTACATCACCGGTCAAACACTCGTGATCGACGGCGGCCGTTCCATCCTCTAAGGGAACCGCAGTGCACCTCACCCACCAGTTAGACGTTCCCTCACACACATCTACAGGGTCAATGTTGATCCAAGAAAGGCCGATCGTGACTACCTCTGATCCAGCCTCGCCAATCGTGGCTACCGCTAATACAAATTCCGAGAAGAAGAACATTCAGGGCTTCCTCGACTCGCAACCCGTCGGAAGAAGACGCTGGGCCATCGTTGTCCTGGCGTTCCTGGTGATCACACTCGACGGCATCGACGTCCAGGCGTGGAGTTTCGTCTATCCGCAGATTGTGGCCAAGTGGGGGACGCCGCTTCCCGCGATTACCGCAGTGGTTACCTTTGGTGTAGTGGGTATGGCCATTGGTGCGATTCTCGGCGGTCCCCTCGCCGACCGCTTCGGACGACGGACAATCATCTTGGTGGGGACCGCATGGTTCACAGTCTTCACGCTTCTCGGTGCCGCATCGCAGACTGTTGAGATGGTTGGCGCAGCCCGCTTGTTGGCCTGCCTGGGCCTCGGCGCCGTCCTGCCTACAATCGTCACTCTGGTCGCCGAGTTTATGCCGGCCGCGCGACGTTCCACTCTCATCACCATCGCCTTCTCCGGATTCACCTTCGGTGTGATCCTGTGCGGCTACTTGGCAGCTGCAATCGTTCCGACCCTCGGGTGGCAGGCGCTCCTGGTCACTGCCGGGATACTCTCGCTCGCGATCATCCCCGTCCTCGCGTGGAAGATTCCGGAGTCGCTTACCTTCCTGGCGCTCAAGGAACACTCCCCCGAGACGGTCAAGCGCACTCTCCAGGCAATTTCGCCTTCCGCTGACGTTGAGAACATTGACCTCGGCATCGATCGCACCGAGCCTGTAAGGGCGGGCGGCGTCCGAGTCGTGCTCTCCAAGCAGTTCCTGGCTTCGAGCATCCTGCTATGGGTCTGCTATTTCATTGGACTTTCGGTTACCTACCTTCTCGTCAACTACTTGCCCCTAATTATCAAAGCCTACGGGCTGACCGCCGCTGACGCGGGGGTGATCGTCGCAATGTACGGCTGGGGCGGCACGGTCGGCTCGCTGCTCGTCGGTTTCGCCATGGGCAAGCTCGGCAGTTTCCGAGTGCTCGGTGTCATGTTTAGCCTCGGTTCCCTCTCAATCTGGGCTGTCGCGGCGTTCACACTCGGGTTGTCTGGCCTCTTGGTGGCCGCCTTCGCGTGGGGACTCTTCCTCCCAGCGACGAACACGGGCGTCAACGCGCTTGCCGCGCTTGTCTACCCAACAAGGGCCCGAGGTACGGGCGTTTCGTGGATGCACGGCTTCGGTCGCATCGGCACCATTGTCAGCGGCATTGTCGGCGGCGTCATGCTCACCTTCGGCTGGAGCACCGGGCAGATCTTCTTCGCAATCGGCTTCCCGCTCCTCATAGGAACGATCGCAATGATCCTGCTCGGGGTCGCGTCACGTCGCCGGGAGGCGCGCGCGCTGGCCGACAACACCCTCAACTAAATCGCGTCGATAAGGAAATTACACCATGAACGAGACAACCGATCGCTTCCGCCTTGACGGCGACGTCGTCGTCGTCACAGGCGGCGGGAGCGGCATCGGCAAAACGTTGGCCGCGGCATATGCCGGTGTCGGCGCGACCGTCATCATCACCGACGCCAACGAGGAAGCCGCCGAATCGGCCGCCGCCGAAGTCGGTCATGGCGCAACTGCGGTCGCTATCGATGTCACGAACGAGGCATCCGTAACCAACGGTTTCGCTCGGATCGCCGACGAGCACGGCAAACTCGACGTGCTCTTCAACAACGCCGGCGTCAACCGGCGCGTGAAGACCACTGAGCTCACCATGGCGGACTGGCAGTTGGTGATCGCGGTGAACATGACTGGATCGATGCTCGCCGCCCGAGCCGCCGCCGCGATTATGTTCACCGGTGGCGGTGGCAGGATCGTCAATACTGCCTCGGCGCTGGGGCTGTCTGGCGGGTGGTACCCGAACCTGGCTTACCAGGCCGCCAAGGGTGCTGTCGTGAACATGACGCGGTCGCTGGCGGTTGAATGGGGGCCGCAGAACGTCCGCGTCAACGCTATCGCGCCGTCCCTGGTGCGCACACCGTTCATCAAAGCACTAACGGATCAACCGGACCAGGTGAAGTTCTTCGAAGGACTCTCTCCGCTCGGGCGCATCGGTGATGTCGAGGACATGATCGGGCCCGTGATTTTCCTGTCATCGCGCGCCTCCGATTTTGTGACCGGACACATCCTGCTCGTAGACGGCGGCCTGATGGCCTCGTAGTGATGGTGGTCGTAGCGGGAAGGCCGATTCCCTCAGCGTTGGGCCGTCGAACATTACAGACAGAGCATCGGTACGATTGCGGCGTCTTCTTGAGGAGCGATATGACTAGGCTCGAAGACTTGTGTTGGAGGCATCACCCAGGTGCTCTTTTACAACATTGAGTTAGGACCCCCTGATAGGGACGGAACAACAATGCATGGCGACTCTGTCCTATGAAGTCTTGGTGCTGGAGGGCGCTCCGGACGCCAGGGAGCAGCGACTTGCCAGCGGCGAAGCGATAGTTTCCTCACCCTTGGCGATCACTTTTATTTCCGGGGCCCCTGCGAATGAACACAGGGTCCGTTTGGTACGGAGCAGTAGGACTTCTGAGCCGCAAACGTTAGAACTAGTTTTTAAAAACTCCCTACATAGATTCCCCAATCCAACAATTGCACTGCTAATGACAAAGGAGTCAGCCATGTCCAATGGCCAGGACCAAACTCTTCGGTCGAAAACCGAGGACAAATACACGATCGAACGGGTCGGCTTTCGTGCCGACGGCAACGTTGAGCTTCGGGGCAACCTTTATATTCCCACCACTGGTGATGGCCCGTATCCGGCACTGACGTTGGGTATGGGGTATGGCGGGGTCAAGGAGCAGGGCGCCCTCCCCTATGCTGAAGCCTTTGCCAGCGCCGGTTTCGTTGTGCTCTTCCACGATCACCGGGGATTCGGGGAAAGCGGTGGAATACCCCGTCAGGACATCAATCCCTGGCGGCAAATCGAGGATTGGCGCAGGGCCATCACCTTCCTCGAATCGCGGCCGGAAGCGGATCCGGAACGGATCGGTCTGTGGGGCTCAAGCTATGCAGGGGGCCATGCCTTCGTCCTCGGCGCAACCGAGCCCCGGCTGAAGGCGATCGTCTCGCAAGTGCCTACCATCAGCGGCTATCAGCAAGGGCTCCGGCGGGTGACCCCGGAAAAACGGGCAGCATTGGAGGCCTCGTTCGCGGCCGATGACCAGGCACAACTCGCAGGCGAGGAACCGCACCGTATTGCCTTGGTCTCCGACGGGTCCGTCCCGGCAAGCTACACCGATCCGGAAGCCGTATCGTTCTACCTGCAGCCAATCCCTGACGGGCTCTGGGAGAACAACGTCACGGTACGCTCAACAAGAGCGGCCCGGGCATACGAGCCTGGGATCTATATCGAACGCGTCTCACCGACACCTCTTCTGATGATCGTCGGGGACAACGATCGCGTGACCCCCACTGACTTGGCACTGCAGGCCTACCAGCGTGCCCTCGAGCCCAAAGAGCTGCTGCTCTTCCCGGGAGGACACTTTGACGCCTACCTCGGGGAATTCGCAGCAACCTCGGGTGCAGCCCTGCAATGGTTCACCCGACACCTAATGCACGACAAGTCGAGCAAGGAGAACTGCTCGGCATGACTGAAGGATCCGGACGCTACATTGGCTTGATCCGCTACAACCCGGTACAGGCTGTCTGTTGCGCCCGGAACCCTAGGTCTCAACCGTCAAGCTTTGTACACACTTAAACGCAAAAACGCCTCTGACGAGGGGTTATGCCGTGCCCGAGGTGGGACTCGAACCGGACTCCAGCCCCGCCAATGCTGAGAACTCCCGCAAACGTCCCCAATCCGGCCCAGTCAGACCGATATAGGACCCGATCCGAAGCCCAAGGTCTGCACAGTGTGCACAGCTTTCTTTTGCCCATTTCGCTGCCCCGTTCGCCGACTCGGGCGACCGCACGGGGCTGGAGGTCATCATTGCCTGATCGAGCAAGAATCCGTGACGTTATCCTCTAGCACTCCGCATGCCGGCTTGTCCGCTACGGGAAAGACATCCCAGAGTAGCGACTGCACTAAGGCAACACGAGGATGAGCCGGCTCAGGCCAGTACGACAAATCGTCCGTTATCGGCGCATAAAGTACGGGAGCAGAAGGAGATGATTGTGGTTCCGTCCGTGGCAACCGTCAGGGGGAAAAATCGCGTAGAACAGGGCACGAGGACCTCAAGTAGCCGTCATGCTCCGTAGCTCCAGGACACCCGGAGGCTGCCCTTTGTGCATTTCCAGTACCATCTCACCAAGCTGCCTGGACTCTGCTGCTAGTCCTTCAACGCCCCGTCACACAGGCGGGCAACGACCTCGGTGAGCATGGTCAGCCCGGCGACGATGTCCTCATCCGTGGTGTATTCGTGCTCGTTGTGGGAGATGCCGTCAACGCTGGGCACGAACAACATGACCGTTGGAACGAGGTCCTTCATGTTGGTGGAATCGTGCCCGGCGAGGGTCATGACCTCCTTGTTGGACAACCCCAGGTCGGCGGCGACCTTGGCTGCGAGTTCCACACCTTCGGGCTGGTAAGGCGTGACGGCCCAGGAGTGTGAGTGGTTCTTTTCCACCGAGACGTTGGCCAAGCGTTCAATCTCCGTGATGCGGGCGTGCAACAGTGCGTCGGCCTCGGCCAGGACCGCTTCATCGGCGCTGCGCAGGTCCAGGAGCAGGTTCACCCGGGACGGGACCACAACGGGCGAGTTCGGGTAGACGTTGAGCTGGCCCACCGAAGTGTGGAGCACACCGGAGAAGCGGTCGGCGATTTCGCGTGCCGCAACTACCATCATCGATGCCCCGAGCAGGGCGTCCTTGCGGTCCGCGATCACAGTGGAACCCGTATGTGCCTGCTCGCCGTGAACCACGAACTCGTATTTGTTCGCTGCCCAGTTGGAACTGACCAGCCCAATGGTGACGCCTTCGCGCTCCATGCTGCGGCCCTGCTCGATGTGGATCTCGGCGCAGTATGCAGCCTCCGGCCCCTCAAACGTTCCGCGGCAATCGATCGCGTCCAGAGCGTCACGGACAGTGATCCCGGCAGCGTCCTTGGTGTTAAGCGCATCCTCCAGGTCCAGCTTCCCCGTGTACACGGACGATCCCATCATGGACGGCTTGAAGCGACTGCCTTCCTCGTTGAACCAGTTGACGACGGCGAGGTTGAACTTGGGTGCCGTGGCGCCGGCTTCCCAGCGCGCTACCAGGCGGAACGCGGCGTGGGCAGCCGCGAGGACGCCATACGCGCCGTCGTAACGGCCCGCCGTCGGCTGTGAGTCCATGTGCGAACCGACCACCACGAAGGGCGCACCGGGCACGGCTTCGTAGAGGCCCCACTGGTTGCCGGCGTGGTCGAACTTCACCGTGAAGCCGTGCTCCTCCAGGAGGCCTGCTAGCCAGCGGCGCTGTTCGCCGTCGGGAATCGTTGCCGCTTGGCGGTCCACCCCGCCGTTCTCGGTGGCACCGAAGGCGCTCATGGTCCGGAAGTCCTGGACGAACGCGGTGTCCTGCGTGGTGAAACTTGTGGTTGTTGTCATGGTCTCCCCTATGAGCTCTCTGGCGCTGAAACACGGCCCGCTGAAACAGGGGCCGCGAACGGACTTTCCAGGGAAAGTGCCGCGTGGAAGTCGGTTGATTGGTAGGTGAAGCGGCCTCCGACGGCGGTGGCCAGGACGTGCAGTTCGCTGATGGCCGGTGCCGTCAACGGTGAGGCGGAAAGGACCGTAAAGTCAGCCAGTTTGCCCGGTTCCAGGGTGCCCTTCTCGCCCAGGGACCCTGTGGCTGCTGCGGCTCCGGACGTGTAGGCGGCGAGGGCCTGCTGCGGGGTGAGGCGTTCCGCGGGGTTTCCAAAGACAGCACCGGATTCCGTCCGGCGGTCCACGAACGCCTGCATGCCGCGAAGAACGTTTCCGTCGGCGACGGGCCGGTCGGAGCTGCCTGCCACCACAACTCCGGCTTCGAGGAAACTGGCTGCCCGGTACGCCCATGGCAGGCGGTCGGGTCCGAGGGAGGCGGTCATGCCGTCCCCGCCGTCGCGGAAGAAACTGGCCTGCGGCGTCACCGCGATGCCGGATTCGGCGAGCTTGGCCAGCTGCTCCGGGCGTGTCATGGAGGCATGCTCGATCCTGTTGGGGACCCGGCGGGGCCCATACGCAGCCTGGCAATCCGTAATGATGTCCACGGCGAGGTCCACGGCCCGGTCGCCGATGGCGTGGGCGGCGATGGACCACCCGGCGGCGTAGGCGGCCTCGATGCTTTCCCGCAGCTGGGCTGGATCCGCTTGAAAGTAGCCCGTGTTGCCGCGGTTGTCCTTGTGGCCATGACTGCAGAACTCGTGGCTCACGGCTGCAGTTTCGCCCAAGAGCGAGCCATCGAGGAAAACCTTGGCCGGTCCCAGGGACAGGAACTCGTTCCCGAATCCGCTGGCGATACCAAGATCCAGTCCAGCTGGAGCGGCGCCGGGGCTGTCCGAGGAATGACCGCCAAGGCCATGCAGCACGTCCAGCACCGGCATCACCTGAGCCCGCGCGTGCAGCCGGCCGTTGGCGGCAGCGTTCTGGTAGGCAGCGAGCTCTGCCGGACTGTGACCGATCCACCCGCCGCCCACCCCGGCTTCGGTGAAACTCGTGATGCCCTCCGAGGCGTAGTACAGCGTGGCCCGTTCAAGGGCGGCCTCAATGTCAGACAACGAATACGGCAGGATCAGCTGCTGGATCAGTTCCTGGGCCGTCTCCTGGACAAGTCCCGTGGGACGTCCCGCTGCGTCGCGGACGATCGCTCCGCCGTCGGGATCCGGGAACGACGGCGACTCGGCACCTGCCATCCGCAGCGCGGCTGTGTTGACAATGGCCATGTGCCCGGAGTTGTGGCGCATGAACAGCGGCCGCTCCCCCGTGATGCGGTCCAGTTCTGCGATGTCCGGAAAGGACCCGCCGTGCTGTGTCTGGCTGAAACCGGTAGCGAAGAGCCATCCCTCGTCGTCAGCCCCGGCTTCAGAAACAGCGCCCCGAAGCAACTCGTAGAGTTCCTCCAGACCGCGAGCACAGGAGACGTCCAGTTCCGCCAAGCCCAGCCCGAACCAGGTGGTGTGGCAGTGGGCGTCGATGAAGCCGGGAGTGACGGTGGCGCCGCCAAGATCTAGTACCTGAACGGCATCCAGGCCGTCCAGATCGTCGTCCAGGCCCACGATGCGGCCCTGCCAGATGCCCAGCGAACCGGCCACCGGGCGGGCCGGATCCATGGTGATGATGTCTGCGTTCCGCAGGAGGAGGTCGAGTTTCATGTCAGGTTCTAGCGGTGGGAAGTGGTGACGGACTTGATGCGTGTGTAGTCCTCGAGTCCGTAGACGGAGAGGTCCTTGCCGGTGCCCGAGTGTTTGAAGCCGCCGTGCGGTGCTTCAGCCGGGATCACTTGGTGGCAGTTGATCCACACGGCGCCGAAGTCGAGCTCATTGGAAACGCGGGTCACCACGCCGTGGTTCTCGGACCACACGCTGGAGGCGAGGGCGTACTTGGTGCCATTGGCCAGCTCGATCGCTTCGTCCTCGCTTGCGAACGGCTGGACCGTCAGTACGGGACCGAAGATTTCGTCGCACACCACTTCGTCTGTTTGGAACACGCCGTCGACGACGGTCGGCTCAAAGTGGAAACCCGTTCCGGTGCGCTTGCCGCCGGACAGGACGCGGGCGTTGGCGGGCAGGCGGGACATGAACCCCTCCACTCGCTCCAACTGGGCGGCACTGTTGAGTGGGCCAAGATCAGCCTCGTCGCCCCCTACCTTCAGGGCGGAAGCGGCCGCTGCCAGGGCCGCCGCGAACTCCGTGTGGATGTCCTGGTGGACCAGCACGCGGGTCACCGCCGTGCAGTCCTGGCCGGCATTGAAGAAGGCAGCCAGGGCGATTTCGCCAGCGGTTCGCTGGACATCGACGTCGGCAAACACCACTGCGGGGGCCTTACCTCCAAGCTCCAGGTGGACGTCCTTGAGGGTCTTGGCCGCAGCGGACATGACCTGCGCACCCGCACGGGTGGAACCGGTGATGGAGACCATCTCCGGGATGTCGTGCTCCACCATCGCAGCGCCGGCTTCGCGGCCGCCGCAGACGATGTTCACCACGCCCGCCGGGTAGACCTGCTGGGCAAGTTCGCCCAGCACCACGGTGGACCAGGGGGTGGTGTCGGCAGGCTTTAGAACCAGAGTGTTCCCCGCGGCGAGGGCTGGACCGATCTTCCAGATGGCCATCATGAACGGATAGTTCCACGGCGTGATCTGGGCGACCACGCCAATGGGTTCGCGCCGGATGGTGGAAGAGAAACCTTCCACGTACTCCGTCTGGGCAGTGCCGGAAACCACCCGGCACGCTCCGGCGAAGAAGCGCAACTGGTCGGCGCCGCGCAGGATTTCCAGCTCTTTGGTAAGGGCGGAAGGTTTGCCGGTGCAGGCCACCTCAGCCTCGAGCAGACGGTCAACATTGGCCTCAATGAGGTCGGCCAGCTGCAACAACAGCGACTGGCGCGTCCCCGGCGTCGTGCGTTTGTACGTCTTGAACGCTGCGGCAGCGGCCTGAAAAGCGGCGTCGACGGCGGCAGCGTCACTGTCCGGGGCGGTGCCGATTTGCTGGCCCGTGGCGGGGTCGAAGAACGGCAGGCAGGCCGCGGCGTCCACGGACTCGCCGTTAATGATGTTCTGAAGCTGAATCACAGGAGGCTCCGGTCAGTTCGTTGAAGTCTTGGGGGAACGCGTGGTGGGGTCCTGCGGCAGGTGCAACAGGGCCGGGAGACCGGAGTCGACGGCGCGGCGGAACGCGGCTGCGAAGTCTTCCGTGCGGTCCACACGCTCGCCGTAACCGCCGTAGGAACGGGCGAGTGCGGCGAAGTCCGGGTTGGTCATGTGCGTGCCGGAGGGCCGGTCCGGATAATGCGCTTCCTGGTGCTCGCGGATGGTGGCGAAGATGCCGTTGTCCACCACCAAAACGATGAACGCGGCTTCGTAGCCCATGGCCGTGGCGATTTCCTGGCCGTTCATCATGAAGCAGCCATCGCCTGCGACGGAGATGACCTGACGCCCCGGGTATGCCAGTGATGCTGCCACGGCTGCGGGAATCCCCATGCCCATGGCGCCGTTGCGCGGAGCGGCCAGGGAGTTGGCCGAGTTGTGGTCCAGATACCGGGCGGGCCACAGGGTGTGGTTTCCGGCGCCGAAGGTGAGGACGGCGTCGTCGGCCATTTCCTTCTTGAGGACCTCCATGGCGACGCCAAGGTCGACGCCGATGCCGCCGTCGGGCCGCGGCGTGGAGAACGTGAGCTGATCGGCCCGGGCGCTGGCGAACCAACCTTCCTCGCGGTTGCCCACGGTGTCCGCGGCGTCCGTGGTGGGGAGGGACGCAGCGAACGCGGTGACATCCGCAACGATGTGCTGGTCCACCCGGCCGAAGTGGCCCAGGAGGTTGGCGTCGGCGTTGACCACGACGGTTTCGGCATTGAGTCCACGCTTGTAGCCATCGGAGAGGACGTCGCCGCGGACGCATCCGACAAAGACGATCAGATCGGCGTCGTCCAGGCGCTGGGCGTTCGCGTCGCTGCGGCCGTAACCGAGGAAGCCTGCGTAGGCGTCGCTGCGGTGCGGGACGGCGTCGTAGGCGCGGAAGTCGGCCAGTACCGGGATGCTGTGGCGGGTCGCCCAGGCGGCCAGCTGCTCGCCGGACTCCTGGGTCCAGCTTTCTCCGCCGACGACGATCAGGGGCTTGCGTGCCTTCTCCAGCTTTTGCTTCAGGTCTTCCATGTCCGCGACAGCCGGCCGGGTACGGGCAACCTTGCGGGGTTCCACGGTGGCGTCCTCGACGACATGCACGAGGACGTCCTCCGGGAGGCCGATCACGACGGGGCCCGGTCGGCCGCTGAGGGCGGTGAAAATGGCGTCGTCCACAACGCGGGCTGCGGAAGCGGCGTCGTCGAGGGTCACTACTTTCTTGGCGGTGCTGCCGAACCAGGCGTTGATGTCGAATTCCTGGAACGACTCGCGGCCCCGGTCTGCCACCGGGATCAGGCCAACGAAGAGGAGCAGTGGCGTGGCGTCTTGGTGTGCGGTGTGGATGGCGATGAAGGCGTTGGCAGCCCCAGGCCCGCGGGTCACCATGGCGACGCCCGGCAGTTCGGTGAGGCGGCCCTCGGCCAGTGCCATGAATCCGGCACCGCCTTCCTGGCGTGCCACTACGTTGGTGATCGGCGAGCCGTGCAGTCCGTCGAGGACATCAAGGAAGCTCTCCCCCGGAACGGTGTAGACACGCCTGATGCCTGCCCGTTCCAGTTGGGAGACGATCAAGTGGCCCGCCGTGGTGGTGCTCAATGCTTCATTCCTTCTTCTTCGATGGAAAGGCTTGGGAGGAACAGGCCGGAGAGCGCGGTCAGTGCGGAAACCACCAACAGGATGATGGCGCCTGGCCAGAAGGAGTTGCCGTTAGCTGCTACCAGGGCAGTCGCAATCAAGGGCACGAAGCCGGAGATGACGCCCGCAGTGTTTGAAGTGATGGCGACGCCGGTGTAGCGGACCTTCGTGGCGAACAGCGCGGTCAGGGCGGTGCCGGACACTGCATACGGGATTGAAAGGACCGCGACGCCGATCATCATGCCCAGGACCACCAGCACGGGGTCGCGGGAATCGATGGCCAGGAAGACCGGGACTGCTACGAGCGCGGACGCCACACCGCCCCAGAGAATAACCTTGCTGGCGCCGAACTTCTCGCCCAGGCGGCCTGCCCAGATGAGGGCACCAATCTCAAGGGCCGCAGCAAGCAGGGTGCCCAGGAGCAGGAGTTCGAACGGCATCTTCAGGATCTTGGTGCCGTAGAAGACCACGAAGCTGGTGATCAGGTAGAAGCCGCCGATACCGAGCAGCGCCGAGCACATGCCCACGAGGATCTGGCGCCAGCTGTTCCTTAGGACGCCGCGGATGGGAGCATGCTCTGTCTCGCCGGATTCCATGAGCGCTTCGAATTCGGGCGACTCGCTAAGACGGCTGCGGATCCACATAGAAATAGCGAGGAGCGGAATGGCGGCGATGAACGGAATGCGCCAACCCCAGGCCTCAAAGTTGCTCTGACCCACCAGGAACAGCATGCCGAAGAAGCCACCGGAGGAAAGGATGGTGCCGATCGGCGAACCGATCTGCGGCAGCGCCGCGTAGCGTGCCCGCTTCTCCACCGGAGCATTTTCGACGGCGATGATCACCGCGCCACTCCACTCGCCACCGACCGCGAGGCCCTGGACAATGCGCAGCGCCACCAGGAGGATAGGTGCGGCCAGGCCAATGGTCATGTAGTTGGGCAGCAGCCCGATAAGGCCGGTAACAACGCCGATGCCCACGATGGTGACCATGAGGATTTTCTTGCGGCCCACCTTGTCGCCCAGGGCGCCGAAGATGAAGCCACCGATCGGGCGGGCAACGAAGCCAACCGCAAGAGTGGCAAAGGACCCCATGGCCGCCACGAAGGGGTCCTGGGAAACGAAGAACTGTGCGTTGAATACCAGCGCAGCGGCTGTGGTGAAAAGGAAGAAGTCGTACCATTCCAGCGCAGTGCCCACGAGGGCAGCCAAGGCTACTTTCTTGGTGACGCTTTCATCGACGATGCGTGCTGCCGTGGGACTGGCGTCCGGGGCTCCGCTGACCGTGCTTGCCATAGTTGCTCCATGAGTGCGAACGGGACCGGGACGTTGGGGATGCCCGGGCGATTTGTGTGACTTGTTCCATAGTGCCAGTAGTTTTTCCCAAAATATCTAGCAATTCACCACGGAATCATTGGACTAGAATGTGTGAATGCACAATTTTGAAGCTCCTGGGCACGTAGATCGTTGGCCCGAGCTGGTTGATCAGCTCGAGGGCAGGCTGGACACTCTGGCGCAGGCCTTCACTACGCGGGTTCGCGAGATCCCCGAATACGGGGAAAGCCAGGTGACGGTCCTGGAAATCCAGGAGACTGCGAGGGAGACTTTCAGGCGCCTGATCCGCGGGCTACGGAACGGCACGTCGGACAGCCGGGACGGGCTCCTCGACTTCGCCTCCGACCTTGGATCCAAGCGCGCCAGGGCCGGCATTCCGCCAGAGTCCCTTACCTCTGCCGTTCGCCTGGACTTCAGCATTCTCTGGGCCGAGCTGCTGGAGATCGCGCACACCGAGGACGCCGCCCTGCTGGCCACCCGAGTGGACCAGGTTTGGAGCGTCGTGGACGAATTCGCCACCCGGACGCACACCAGCTACTTGACTGAGCGCGTCAGGATGGCCCAGGAAGAGTCCAGCATCCAACGAGAGTTCATTGCCCGCCTGTTCAACCAGAGCAGCCCCTCCCTGGAGACGTCCTCCCAAGTAGCTTCGGCACTGGGCATCAACCCAGAGTCGCGCTTTGCGCTTGTGGCAGCAAGTGGCGAACCCGGCGCCCGGCTTCGTGCCGCAACGTCCCAGTTCGGATCTGGGCAGCACACCCGGCAGCGCTTGTTTCTGCACGAGTCCGGCGGCAACACCTATGTTTTCTGGGCTCTTCCGGCCATTCGGACGCGAGGTCCTGAATCCCGAGGCGACCTGCACGGCACTGAACAAGAAGGCCAGCAGCTGCCGCCCGGCGTCGTAGATGTCCCTTGTGGCTACGTGCCCGCAGTACTTGGCCTGCGCGCTCTCCCAGGGGCCGCCCGCACCGCCGAGAGCCTCGCCGCTTTGCTTCGACCTTGGGATTCCAGTCCGTTGTCAGCCGATTCCGCGTGGGCCCGGCTGGCCCAGCAAAACCTGCAGGACGCCGGCTTGGACCTCGCCGCGGAACTCGACGAAGCTTTGGCGGAGTGCCGGGGCGGCGAGCGCGAGCGCCTGCTGGAAACTGTCCGGAGCTACCTGGTAACGGGCAATGTCACCGTTACCTCCGAGCAGCTGTTTTGCCATCGCAACACCATTCTCAACCGGCTCAATCGTTTCCAGGAGCTGACGGGAATCGATGTTTCGGTACCGTCAAAGGCTGCGAGACTTGTGGTCCTTTGGGCTTGAACGCGAGTCCTGTTGTTCATGGCAGGACGACCCGAGGCTTTCCCGGCCATTCCTCCTAGACTGGGATCGTGAACGATGTCGGCAATGCGGATGCTTCCGGCAGCACGACAGGAGCGAGTTCCGTGAACCTGTCACCGGGGCCGGGGTTCTCGGGGGTGCAGTGCCCGCCCAACTGGTCCATCACTGCCCATGTTGCGTTCAGAGCGGTAGTGACCGCGCCCTCGGCCCACCCTGCCGTCCATGAGACGTCGTCTCCTGCCAGGTAGATGCCTTGGGCTTGTCCACCTTGGGCGTGTTCCATGAACTGGGTGTAGAGCCTGCGCTGGTAGCGGTAGTGCCCGGGGAGGTTGATTTTGAACGCTCCTGCGAAGCCGGGTTCGTCTTCCCACGAGACCGTGAGCGGTTCGCCGACGATGTGGCTTCGGATATCTACGTCCGGGTAGATCTCCCCCAAAGTGCGCAGCATGACATCGGCGCGCTGCTGCGCATTCAACGGCAGCCATTTCAGTGCGTCATCGTTCCACGTGTAGGAGAGGCAGATCAGCGCTTGCTGGTCCGGGCCGTTGTCGAAAAGGTACGTCCCGCGGGTGACTCTGTCCGTCAAGGTTGTACTCATGACACGCCGTCCGGTGTCAGGGTCTGTGTCCAGCCAGAAGGGGCGGTCAACAACCACGAAGGTTTTGGAGGACTGCAGGTAGTGGATCCGGCGCATGGCCATCCACTGTTCCGGACTGAACAAGCTTTCGTCGGCCTGTATCTCCGTAGAGAGCAGCCATTTGTGGCAGGTGACAATGGCTGCCGCGTACTCCCGGGACACTTCGGCGTCGGTGATCGTCACGGCCGGATCAGTAGGCCCCGCGGCCCGCCGTATGCTGGTGACCGCACCTCGGGGCATGCCTCCGTGGAGGGATGCAAGGCTTGTGCCTTCCGGCCAGTATTCCATTTTCTCGGGTGTGTGGCTCCACAATCCGTCTGTGATCCCGCGGGCCCCGCCCAGAATTCGTCGTTGGTTGTTTTCGCATTCCATGTAGACCACGCGGAGGATCTCCAGGATGGCGTTGGGAAAGCTGACATCCCAACCACCGGAGCCAAAGCCAATTTGGCCGAATGCTTCGCGGTACTGGTAGGGCAGGCCGGAGAACGCTTTGGAACTTGCCAGATAGTTCGAGAACGACGTGTCATCAAGGACCGGGACCAGGCCCGCCCAGATCCGTTTGATGGTGGCGTAGTCCCGGTCTGCGATGGCCTGCTGCATGGCGGCATACTCGGCACGTTCTTCAAGGCATTGCTCCCACGCGTCAGCGACTTCCTGGAAGAACGGGGGCAGGGCCTCGTTGGCACTGGCGTAGAACTGTTGCCCGCCCAGTTCCACTACGGTGCTCGGTGATGCGGAGTCCAGCGGGTTCGGGAACGGAGCCGAACCCACACCTGCGAGGTCGGCGTAGTGCCAGAATGCGCGACTGGACACCGGGAAGCGCATGCCTCCCATGTCGGCGACGGGTGCATCCGCCCCAGGAAGCGTGGCCCCACGGAGCCTGCCCCCTATGGTGCCCGATTCGTAGATGACAGGCCGAAGTCCCATTTTCATCAGCTCAAGGGCAGCCACCAGGCCGGCAAGGCCCGCGCCGATCACGGCTACTTCGGTGCCGTGTGTTGATGGGGGGACGGATCCCAGTCCGGAAGGGTGCTGGAGGTATTCGTCATAGGGGAAGGGAAAGTCGGGGGTCAGCATCGTGACAGGCTGGGGTTTCATGATGATTCCTGGTGGGTCTAAAGGGCTTTTACTTGTTGAAGTAGGCGAGATAGCCAATATCGGTCCGGGCTTGCCGGATGAGGTTGTGGTCCAGATCGGCGAAGACGATCTCGGCGTCTGCGTCCCCCGCTGTGGTGATGCGGCGCCCGTACGGGTCTGCGACAGTACTGGTCCCGGAGAACTTCGGGCCTGCATGGTTGGCGTAGGCAACGAACACTTGGCTTTCCAAGGCACGGGCAGGCACCAGAACAGTGGACACAATCCTGGTATCCAGGGGATGCGGCTCGTCACCCGTGCTGGCACGCAACGGGACGGCGGTTGGGATGAGCAGTAAGTTCGCGCCACGGAGTGCCTGTTCGCGGGCAAATTCCGGAAATTCGATGTCGAAGCAGATGCCCAGCGCGGCGGTGAAGTCACCAATCCTGACCAATTCCGGTTGCGACGTACCCGGCCTGAAGACTCCGCTCTCGTCCGCGCCAAAGAGATGCTGTTTCCGGTAGCGGGTGAGCTCTTGGCCTGTTCTGTCGAAGAGTGAGGCGCAGATGTAGCGACCGGCTTCGTCGTGATCGACTGTCGAAGCAACGATGCCAATCCCCGCCGCAGCGGCGGCCCTCGCAATCCAGTCGCGCTGATTGGCGCCATCCTCCAAGTGGACACGGAGCGGGTCGTACCCGCTGAGGAACAGTTCCGGGGTGAGAAGCAGGTCAGCTCCGCGGCTGGAGGCCGACCTGGCAGCGCCTTCCAAGGTCTCCCGGTTTTCCTGTGCCGCCCCCACGATTCCGGTGGCCTGAAGCAATGCGATTCTCATCAGTGCAGTTCCTCCGCCGCAACGACAACGTCATCCGCCCCGTGTTGGCTTTCCTTTTGACGAGCAAGCTCCCTCACCCTGCCGCGAACGGCATACCAGCCGAGAACGAGCGCCGGGACGATAATGACGAGCGTACCTACTGTGTACGTCCCCGTCGGGTACTGGAACGCAATGACAACCAGCACTGAGAACAAGAATGCCAGGGCGAGATACGACGTCCAGGGTGAACCCGGAAGACGGAAGGCCGGCCGGGTCACAAACCCCTGCTTGGCCCAGCGCTGGAGACGGAGCTGGCACAAGATAATAGTGGCCCAGACCGCCAGGATGGCCATCGCCGTTGCGTTCAACGTGATCTCGAACGCCTCCTTGGGAACAATCGCATTGACAGCCACACCGATCAGCGCAAAAGCCGAAGTGAAAAGGACGCCGGCGTAGGGAACACCAGACTTGCTCATCCGGTTCATGAAGCGCGGCGCCGACCCAGCCACCGCCAGGGAGCGGTAGATCCGCCCGGTGGAGTACAGCCCCGCGTTGAGGCTGGACATTGCTGCCGTGATGACTACAAGATTCATCGCGTCGCCAGCACCGGAGACCCCGATCGAGGCAAAGAACGTCACAAAGGGCGAGACACCAGCGGAGTACGACGTAAAGGGAAGCAGCAGGGCTAGCAGGACACTCGAGCCAACATAGAACACAGCGATACGGAAGATGACGGCGTTGACGGCCTTCGGAATGACCTTCTCAGGGTTCTTGGTCTCCCCCGCTGCTGTCCCAATCAGTTCAATGCCACCGTAGGCAAACATCACGCCCGAGACAGTGATGATCAGCGGCAGCGCTCCGTTGGGCAGGAGGCCACCGTTGGACTCCAGAATCCCAAGTCCCGGGACTTGCCCTGCCACAGGGAAAGATCCAGCCAGGAAAATGGTGCCGATGACCAGGAAGCTCACCAACGCCAAGACCTTGACCAGCGCAAACCAGAACTCCATTTCACCGAAGAGCTTCACCGAGACCAGATTAATGGCCGTCACGATTGCCAACGCAATAAAAGCAAGCACCCACTGCGGGATGCTGGTGAACGCTGTCCAATAGTGCAGGTAAACAGCGACAGCGGTGATGTCCACCAGCGCCGTGAGGCCCCACGTCAGCGCGTAGATCCAGCCAGCGACATAGGCCGCCTTCTCACCGAAGAACTCCCTGGCATAAGAGACGAATGAACCGGAGGACGGCCGGTGCATGACCAGCTCCCCCAACGCCCTGAGGATGATGTACGCAAAGATTCCGCAAAGCGCGTAGACGACGAACAACGCAGGCCCGGCCGTGGCCAGCCTGCCGCCGGCGCCGAGGAACAGGCCGGTGCCAATGGCACCACCGATACCAATCATCTGCACCTGACGGTTGGACAGACCCTTGTGATATCCAGCCTGTTCCTGCAGATCCACCCTGCTTGGTTTGTTGTGATTGATCATGAAAAGTCTCTCTGGAGTGTCGGCTCCACCGCCGGCTTCGATGACAGGATGGAGTTTCAGTCACATGCCGGAACGTTCCGGCTTGGACAAGAATGACAGTGTCGGCCGTCACATGTCAAGGAGCTGGACAAAGGGGGCGGCGCCGCGTGGATACCATTCACTTATGGGCAAACCGACAATTATTGATCTCGCAAAGCACCTTGGGATCTCAAAAACCACGGTGGCCGACGCGCTCAAGGGGTCCGGCAGGGTTGCCCACGAGACTCGGGCGAGGGTCATGGAGGCCGCCAAAGAAATCGGCTACGTCTCCAATCGGGCAGCCCGCCAGCTTCGCGAAAGTTCTACCGGCGCCATCGCTCTGTATGTGCCTCAACGAGTGCGCAACATGTCCTTCTACATGCCCTTCGCCCTCGGGGTAGCCGATGAAGCCGCCAAACATGGCTACGACCTCACGCTCGTCTCAGACCGTTCAGCCGACCGGTCCGGCTGGACACACGTGGACGGAGCCATTCTGGTGGACGCCATGATGGGCGACCCCGTTGTGCAATCCCTAATCCGCTCCCCCTTGCCGATCGTGACCGCCGGACGCATCGCAGGCTTCCCCGATGCGCGCTCTTCGGGCATCGTCGAGATTGAGCACACCAAAATGTGTGGAGAAATACTGGACGCCATGGCCTCGCGGGGAGCCGAACATCCTGCGCTAATTTGCCCTGAGCCCGGGGATGAGTCTTCCTGGGTACGCCAAATCGTTCTCGGATACAAAGAATGGTGCGTCCGGAAGAACATCCGGCAGGTCATTGAAGTGGTCAGCAGCTTTCCCACCAACGCCCAGCTTGAAGCATCCTTGGTTGATGCATTGTCTGGCGGTGACGTTGATTCGCTGCTCTTCGGGTGGCAGGACGTCGCCCAGCGAGCCGAGGCAGCCCTCACGCGCATCGGTCATGGCCTTGGGAAGGTGAAGTTGGCCTCTTTGCTAAGCTCCAAGGACAACCTGAACGAGTCCTATATAGCCGGACTGGATCTCCAGCCCTACGAATTCGGGCAACGAACCGCCGCTCTCCTCCGAGAGGCCATATCCTCGCCGCCAGCCACGCCTGCTCATCAACTTCACGAAGCGCTGGTCATACAGCCCGACGGCGGTGCCAACACCAGGACGTAGCCGGGATGGAGGCCCCGTGCCAGAAAACCAGACATCATGCCCAAAAGCATGCGCAGTGAATATCACAAGTCATGCTGACTGCACGACATAGGGTTCGTTATCGCCGGAAATCTCATTTCCGTTCGGGGAATCCCCAGGGTTGGTGCCGGTCACCAATGCTCCAGCTCGCGGCCGCTGAGGAAACCCCGGTTTTCGTGGTGCGCACCTCCCCGTCCATCCTGGTGACCGACCCGACCGGGATTACGGGCTGACAGAAGTCGCTGCAGGCAGCGCGCTGCCCTGGTGCTTGAGTCCGCCGAGGGCACCCCCAGGCTACGCTTTGCCCGTCGTCTTGAAAAGGTAGCCGCCAAGCCTGCCCTTGACCTTGTCGGCCAAAGGGGAGTTGATGGTCCAGTTCGTCCCGAGCAGCACCGTGATTTCCATAGACTCACCGATGGCGCGGTATGTGCCCATCTGCTTATCCCTGTCAGCCCAGGATGAATACGTGGCAAGGACGATGTTCTCACTGCAGTCCGCTGAGGAAGCAGAATCCATCATCAGGTCGTGCTCGTGCCAACGTGGACAATCGAGCCCTGCTCTAACCATTGCATCGCGCAATTCGACCACGGATGCATACTTTCCGCCGTCTGCTGGTGGTTCACCTTTCCCCTGAGGGGCTGCATCATTGATCTGGATGCACCCGGTCAGCACAAGCATGCAGAGCACCGTACCGCCCGCAGCTTTGACGACCCCCGCATGTTTCCCTACGTGATTCCCTTCAATGCGAACGCCACTGATCCTATTCCTGAAGAAGTCCGCACACGTGGCCATGACCAATGCATAGCCGAACAGGATAAAGCTCAGCCGGAGGAAAGATATTTATCTTCCGCTGTACTCATCAAACTCTCGCTCTTGGCGCCAGTGCCGTTTCAGGTAAGCCTCTTTCACCGCACTGTCAACCCCAGAGTAGATCGACGGCCTCATTCTGACATATGCCTTGAACATTTCATTTCTAAAGCGGACGAGCCCACGCTTTTGGAAGGGCGGAACAAAAAGAATCCCTCCAAACTCAGCCTTGCAAAGTTGACTCCGGTGCGTGGAACCGGCCTGAGTGCCAAGTTCCTCACTCAAAAGCTTGTACACGTCCCTCGTCGGGATGTCCGAGTGATTCCAGAGGGCAAAGGCCCGCAGTGTCTTTTCTCTCGGCTCCGAATCCCGAACGGCCGCTTGATACATGTCTGACAATTGCTGGGCTGACTCGTTTCTGGCTAGCCCACGAATCGCTCGATCGACGTCATTATATTGAACTAACGTTCTACTCTTGGACTCCGCCACGATGAGACACTCCTGCCCAAGTACATGAACGAACCAGGGATAGCCGGATGACACGTCCGCCAGCCGTGCGATTGCTCTCATCGAAAACGCCAGAGGTATCCCTTCTGCATTCAAATAGGATTGTGCTTTTATAACAATTTGTTCAAGCTCAGCTTCTTCCATCACGGGCACAAGCACCGGCCTAAGGCGCCGTTCGATGGATTGATGATCGGTCAACAACTCGGCCACATTACTTGCAATGCCAACAAGTACAAACTTCAGAGCTTCGCTTGATACGGCCTTAAGGAAACTGGCCAATCCTGCAGTGTCCTTCATTCGATCCAACTCGTCGATGATGAACAGAACTGGCATGCCGTAGGTGTCCGTTAGGAGCTCGCAGAGCTGAACCAACTTCTCCTCAAGGTTAAGATCTTTGAAGGATAGGCGCCCACTTTCAGCCGCGTACTTCTTTGTACTCTCCGCTTCAAACAGCTTGAATGTTACCCGTTTTCGAGTCGTGCGATCAATCAGTTTGGTGGCACCCGCCGAGGTATCCACATGCTCAACCGACTCCGCATGATTAACCAAGGATTGAAGGAGATCGGCAAAATTCCGCGTCGAATCCGTACAGGTGACAAAAAAGGTCAGAAAACGCTTGTCCGGGGGAAGGACTCGATCCGTGACGCCAAGCTTAGTCAGCAGCTCAGCATTTCCCATCGCGATAAGTTGTAATTGAAGCGCCAGACTTGATTTCCCTAGGCCTCGGTCCCCGTAAATCAGCGGAGTGGCACCATGCGCGTACAAACAATCTGACAGCTCGAGCACCTGCTTGCGCCGTCCCGCAAAACGATCTGGAACTTCCAGTTCGTGCGCAGGCACGAAAGCGTTAACGAGAACTTGACGATTTATCACGATCAACCCGCTTTTCTCTCAGCATGTCCTGACCATGAACACACATCGCCCGAAGCGCTATTTGAACGCCTGAAGTACCGATAACGGCGCATATGTCCGAATCTCCGCTCCCCCGATTCGGTCTGCCCAGAAGGACCCCAGCGAAGGGAGAAGGCGTTCGCTAGCAACCCATCTACCCGTTGTACCGCCCTCCATCCCCCAAGTCGGTGGAGGCCAGTCATGGTGCAGGGCATGTCAAGTGTCCATGGATGGCTGAAGCCCAAGAGATCGGGCCCGTCACTAGCAGTCAAGAACGCACGAGGAGCCAAGACCATGAACGCGCTCACCATCAAGGACCCCGCTGACCTGCTCAGCTTCATCGGCCACACCCTCGGCTTCTGGCCACAAGAAAGCCTCGTCTGCATCACCCTCGACAAGGACAAAGTCGGAGCCACTCTCCGCATCGACCTGCCCAAACAACCAGGCTTCGAAGTCCACTTCGCCCGCACTGTCGCGGCCTACCTCACGTCGGACGAACACGCCACAGGCATCGTCTTCGCCCTCTACACCTCAGAAACCCCAGAGCCCGGTGAAGCAAGGCCCCGCCGGGCCACGATCGCAGCCCTCACCGGAGTGCTCGCCCAGGAAGGCATCACGATCCGGGACGGAATCTACGTCTCCGACACCACATACTCCCCCTACGACACCCCACCCGGGCCCGACATCGCCATACCCATCAGCAGCACCGAATACTCCCAAGTCAACGCCGAATTCATCTACCGCGGCAGCACCATAAAACCCACCAACCAAATCACCCTCCCGGCGGCGACCAACAAGCAAGCACACGCGACCGCCGTCGAACACCATAAACAAACCATCACCAGCCGGCCGCCTGCCAATGCCACTCAAGACGCCCACCAGCTATGGACCACCATGCTGGAGAACAAGGACTACCCCACCGACCAGGACGCCCTGAAGCTCATCGCCTACTACCAATTCCCGCACATCCGCGATCAACTCATGGCCGACATCCCCGGCCTCGACGAACCACCCGAACACATCCTCTTCGCCCAAACAACCCAGGCACCGAACTGGTCACGCATCGAATGGGCCAAACAACTCCTCACCCACACCTACACCCTTACTGCACCCGAACACGCAGCGCCGATCCTCACCACCATCGGCTACATCAACTGGTGGGAAGGCAGAGGATCCAAAGCACACCAATACCTCCAACTCGCCCTCGACACCGACCCCGGCTACCGCTTCGCACGCCTCACCGACCACATGCTCGGAGCCGGCATCATCGCAGGCTGGAACACCAACAAAAACACCGCCTACAAAACCAACCTCGACATGCCATGAGGGACTTTCGTAATGGAGTGGGATCCGGCTTGATCCGATGGCCACACATGACCGGTCGACGGCTGGTCCGGAAGAAGTATGCCGGCAGGAATGCGAGTGCTCCCCGCGAACCGGACTGAAGATTCGTCCAGCCCACGGGGAGCAGTTACATCGCCCCCTCAGGGGCTGTAAAACGTCGAAGCCTGAGCCTTCGGCTTCTCTTGCCCGACTGAAGTCGGACCCTATTGGCGACCGATATGGGCATAGGTGGCCGGCTTGGTCCGCCGATAAACCACCGCGAGAGCAATGCCGAGCACGAAAAGGCCGACGATCAGCGCCATGAGAATGGCTGCGAGGACGTGGGAGCCACCGACCAGGAGAGGAAAATTGATCCCGGCCAGGATCAGTCCTGCCCCCAAGCCGGCAATTGATATGGCCGGGAATACGACCCTGCTCCAGAGCGAGTGCCCCTGGCCATGGCGACGCAGGTAGACCGGAACTGCGACTCCTGTCACGAAGATCACGCCTAGGATCACGAAACTGGTGATGCCGAGCAGTGCCGTATAGAAGTCGATGGCCCCAATACCCGTGAAGATCACTACGAGGCTTACCACCAAGCCTGCACCGCTAATGGCCATGGACGAGATGTGCGGAGAGCCGTGGCGGGGGTGCACCATGCTCAATTTCCGCGGAAGGATTCCGTCGGCACTCAAATTGAAGGAATATCTGGCCGAAATATTATGCGCTGCGAGGATCACGGCGAAGGTACTCGTATTGACGAGGACGGTCGCGGCGTCCGCGAGGACTTTACCGCCGAAAGCCTGGAGGCTATGCGTCATTGAACCGGTTGGGTCCACGGCCACAGCTTCAACGACCTTGTCAAGACCGATCGAGTTGAGGAACAACAGTGCGGAAAGGCCGTAGACGACCGTCCCCAGGGCGATTACAGCATAAGTTACACGGGGAATAGTTCGGCCGGGATCCCGGACTTCCTCACGGAACAGGACGGTCACCTCGAAGCCTGCAAACATCCCGAGAGCGAAGAGCAAACCCAGAGAGAAGGACCCATCGAACCAGTGCATCGGGCTCAGCGGTGCAACGGAGATGCCCTCATGGCCGGCTCCCCCATTGACGAAGACAAGGACGTCGTAAGCGACCACGATGACGACCTCGAGGAACAGGAAGATACTAAGCACCTTCGCTGATAGTTCGACCTTGAAGTAGCCCAGGACGGAGCTGGCCGCCCAGAAAATGCTGGCCCAGACGTACCAGGGAAGATTGGGCCCGTTGAGGGTGCCATGTACCAGCTCCCCCATGACTACGCCCCCGAAGACGACGCTTCCGGCATAGGCGCTGAAGTAACCCAGAAGGGCTACAAGGCCGGAGCCGAGGCCAATTTCACGACCTAGGCCGGCGGTAATCATGGAGTAAAAGCCGCCTGGCTTCGGCATGATTTTGGACATACGAGTGAAGCCGACTGCAAACGCGCCCAAGATGGCCCCTGCGATGCCGAAGGACACTGGCGTACCCAGTCCGGCTCCGCTGCTCACCATGATGGGGATGGCCCCGACGACGACCACCAAAGGGGCGTTGTACGCCACAACGCTGAAGAACAGCGAGAGGAACCCCATGTTGCCTTTGAGGTGCGGCTGGCTCCGTGGCGGCGCCTTGGTATCAACTGAACTCAATACGTCCATATTCGATTAGTACCTTCCTAGAAGTAACAGACTTCCCCGAGACACGGCCGCGTCTTTTCGCGTGCTCCGTATAGTGCTGCTGCTCCTGAGGCGCGCATCGCTAAGGTCACAGTGGCCTGCTCGGGTGTTGGGACGTGAATCACACGCCGATGGTCTGAGTACGATGTTCGCTGCTTTGTCATCTGTTCGTCACTAGTTGTTTTACCAACGAGCCGTCGGGACTTTGGCGTCCTCCCAATCAAGATTGCCCCCGCCTCGGTGTGGGCACTGCCGGCTGAGGAGGCTTTGCCGCCGCCGCCTATATAGGCGCTGGATTACCGCCAACTCCTGCTGGGTCGATTGGTTATGTCACCCCTACCCGCAGCGTTGCACTTGGGAAAAAGTCAACTCGTTCGACTGGCCCGAAGTTCACCGGAGAGAAGGTTCGCGCCGCCGCAGTACATCCGCAACCATTCGAGGTTTGTGTTCGGAACCGCGGGCACACCCTCCGCACGCCGGCGCGGTGTTTCCCGAGACGCTCCGATAGATCTTCCGCGACCAGGTAGAAGACAAATGAGAAGGCGCTTGGTGGATGCGCCGCTCTTGCCAGCGACTATTCGCCAGCCAAAAGCATCCGTTCCTAGTGATCCGGGCTACATCCAAGGGGTGGGTAGGGGCATTGAAACAAGACCAAATCCTCGTTCGCCAATTGGTTAAACCACCACTACCCGAAGTATTTCACTTACGGCAAAATCAGTGCACGCTGCTGAATTGAAGATACGGTTTAGGCGTCGTGGAGAGGGTAGTGCCGCAGTCTCTCTGACATCTGGCCCGGAGCTACACAACTCACAGCCGTCGGATAGTTACGGCCGAAGGAGACTACCTGAGGGTACGTAAGCAAATGAAGCCAGCGAGGCTCGCAAGCCGATCCTACGATTGGCAGCAGCCGTCGCCAGTGTGCCTGGTGGTAGTTTTCAGTGCTTGTCATAGCTGAGCCGGGCTTCAAGTATTGAACTCAGCGCAGACCACGACGGCGCAATGTTCACGCGACCTCGAGACAAGATCTCGATCACCTTGAGAAGAAGAAAGGGTGTTTCACCATGGCCCATACGCAGGTAGCTGCAACCGAGCTCGAACTGGTGGATCTCGACCACTGGGGAATGATGACAAACGACGACGACTTGGCGAACACGTTGCCGCTCAAAGACATAGCCATGTACGAGTTGTCAGAGAACGACACGGTATCTGAGTACCGACTGACATCTGAGTCGTTGCCGCAAGAGGGTGTTCCCGCAGGGAAGTACTACCACTTCCGCTGGACCAGCCACACCGTCTACCCGGGCGTGACGAGCAGTATCTACCTCTACCTGCCTCATGGCGCCGAAGAAGCCGAATCGGTCAACCTGATGATCTGTCTGGACGGCCTGGAGTACACCGGAGAGAAGGTTCGCGCCACCACAGTGCTGGACAACCTCGTGCACTCTGGCGAGATCCCCATGACCGTGGGCCTGTTCCACAACCCTGGAGAGACAGGACCGGGCTACCCGATCTACGGCGGGAACACCAACCGTGCTGTCGAGTACGACACTGTCAGCGGTGACTTCGCCCGCTACTTGGTGGAGGAGCTGTTTCCGGTCATCCGGACGAAGGTCCGGCTTACGGATGACCCGAAGGGCCGGGTCATCTGCGGCTTCAGCTCCGGTGGCGCAGGCGCCTTCACCGCGGCCTTCCATCG
>NZ_JBHZPI010000012.1:0-160820 GCF_042788025.1 Paenarthrobacter sp. YIM B13468
CGGGAGGGACGGGGAAGCTGGCCGGTCACCACAGGTCGCCCCACCCACCACCTTTCTCGGCAAAAGAAGGAGCAACAACCATGAACGCAGCACCCACGCTGGAAATGATCGACCCCACCACCTTGACCGTAGACATCAACGTCCGCAAAGACGCCGCCCTGACCTCTGACTTCGTTGCCAGCATCAAAGAACACGGCGTCATGGAACCGGTCATTGCACACCGCAAGGACGACGGAACCGTGCACGTGCTGATGGGACAGCGCCGCACCCTCGGGGCCGTCGAAGCCAAACGCAGCGAAATCCCGGTGATGATGATCAGCAGCCCCGAAGAAGCCGAACGCATCGTCACGCAGGTGGTGGAGAACATCCAGCGCACCGAACTCACCGACGCGGACGAAGCCGACGCCTACCACCAGCTGTCCCTGATCGGCGTCTCAGCAGCAGCGATCGCCAAGAAAACCGGACGGAAAAAGACCGCCGTCGAAGGCGCGCTGAAGGCCAAGGCATCCGAGGTTGGAACCGCCGCCCTCGGCAGAGGCCACACCATCGAAGAAGCCCTGATCCTCGCAGAATTCGAAGACGACGAGGAAGCCACCGCCGAACTGGCATCGGTCATCCAGGACGAACCCGACCAGCTGTTCCACGTCGCCCAGCAACTCCGGGACGAACGCGAACGCGCCGCCGCCCTCGCCGCGTACACGGCAGAAGTTGAAGCCACCGGCGCAACCATTGTTGAACGGCCCGGTTACGGCGACGAAGAAACCGCCCACGTCACCTCCCTGAATCGGGCCGACGGGGAACCGGCCACCGAAGAGGACGACGCGAACGCTGTCTACATCATTCAGGACTACCGGGGTGAGTTCTCCACCGTCCCGGTGATCGTCGGATGGAAGGAACTTGGCTTCACCGAGCGGTACAGCTACCACTCTTCACCGGCCAACAAAGGGCCGATGACCGAGGAACAGAAAGCCGAACGGAAAACCCTGATCGCGAACAACAAGGCCATGGAATCGGCCACCACCGTGCGCCGGGAATTCGTGAAAACCCTGCTGACGAAGAAGCAGGCACCCAAGGGCTGGCAGTACTTCACCGTGCACGCGATCACCCACCACACCGACGTCGCCCGGACGTACGACGGAGAAGTTGCAGCTGAAATGGTCAGCGCCAAGACCGGCGGGGAGAAGTCATGGGGAGGGAACCCGCTGAAGGATCACGTGGCCAAGTCCACAGCACGGCCCGAGTTCTCCCTGATCGCGCTGGTCTGCGCCGGATACGAAAAGACCATCGCCAAGGACTCATGGCGGTCCCCGTCCCAAAGCCACCGGGATTACCTGAACCAACTCCTCACATGGGGATACACCCCGAGCGAGGTTGAGCAAATCATCATCGACAGCGGCACACCAGCCGAAGAAGACGCCACCGAGGAAAGCACCGAAGCGGCCTAAGAATCCCTTGCCGGGCGGAACCCCCACCGCCCGGCAAGGCCCCCGGCCACTCATCACAAACAGGGCCAGGAACCTCCCAAACGGCGGGCGGTCCGCCGCCAGGGCGCACCACAGCAGCCAATCACCAGCGGCGGACCGCCATTGAACGCCACCAGGCAAACATCACCAAAAGCCGCGCGTCGCCGACTACATGGCTACTCCATCGACTCACCAACGAAGCACGCTCTGACACTGAAGCCTTTCAGTCTTGTAGACTGACCAACAGATTTCCTTTTTGCCGAGGAACAACGCAGGACCGGCCCGCGCCGGTCCTGCGTTGTTTAACCATCAAAACCGGGCACCTTCCCCATGGGACACAACACCCGCCGCCGGCCCGCCACCCGCCCGGGAACAGTTCCTTTCAGCCTCGACGACCAACTGGGGCGCGGGCAATCACCTGGCTCAGGCGCAGGAACCTCACCCCTGGGCAGCTTCTAAAGAAGCCGGGGGAGTGCCGCCGGACTACTGCCCGCAACACCAAACCCACCACCCGCAAGACCCACCAAAAATAGACCCAAAATAGGGTAAAAAAACTCGGAAATACGGGGCAAAACCCTGTTTATTCAAGTGGATAATTGCTAGGATATTAGAAGCAAGTCAGCCAGACGAACCTTACCTAATTGATACGAAACGCAGGACTGAAAATGACTACTTCACCCACCGATTACACGGTTTACACCAAGCCCGGTTGCCCGAACTGCGACCGCACCATGGAGTACTTCGACTCCAAAGGCATCACTTACACGAGTGTGGATATCACCGAGGTGCCGGCAGCGCTGGAATACATCACCGCTGAGCTCGGCTACTCCCAGGCGCCCGTCATCGTGAACAACTCCGATGACCAGGACCACTGGTCCGGGCTGCGCCGCGACAAACTCGTCACCGCCGCCATGACCCACACGGCTACCACCCGGAAGGAAGCATCATGAGCATCACCGCCGAAACCATCACCGCGATCCTGAACGACTTCCGGGTCCCTGCCGAACTGCACGCCGACCCGGAACTGCAGGCCGTGGCCTACGGGGTCGCCTTCCTGGGCGCGCCGGCCACCAAGACCGAGGAAAACTTTTACGACTCCGCTACCGTCTTCTACGACGTGGATCCCGACAGCGATTCTCCTTTGCGGTACGAGGTCGGTAACCGGGACCTGATGGCCGAACAACTCTTCTACCGGGCCAGCGTCCGCACCGCCGCCCTCCTGCATGGTGACGCCGGGGATGAGACAGAGCACGTGGGGCTCCGGTGAGGGAGCCGCACCCGGTGGACGGGTTCACCCTCAGCCCCCGGCAGTACGTCGACCTGGAAGAGTTCGGCAGGATCGGGAACCCCTCGGGGGTCATCAACGTCGACGTCCCGGACCCTTACGCCGGCTACTACGCCAACCCGTACACCGTGGAGGATGACCGGTACCTGGCCGCGATCAGCAGGGCCCCGCTCGGGGAAGGCGGTCTCTGGGACGAGCACACACAAAACCAACACCAACCCAACGACCTCACCCACGACCAACCCGTAACCGAACCACGGAACGACACCAGCAACGCACGAGGAAAAGGAACCATCATGGCCGGCGAAACCACCATCACCGTCATTGGGAATCTAACTGCCGACGTCGAGCTGCGGTTCACCCCGGGTGGTTCGGCCGTCGCGAACTTCACGATCGCCTCCACACCCCGGTCCTTCGACCGCCAAGCCAACGAGTGGAAGGACGGGGAGACTCTTTTTCTCCGCGCCAGTGTTTGGAGGGAAGCGGCGGAAAACGTCGCCGAGTCCCTCACCAAGGGCATGCGCGTCATCGCCTCGGGCCGGCTGAAGTCACGGTCCTACGAAACCAAAGAAGGCGACAAACGCACCGTTATAGAACTCGAGGTAGATGAGATCGGTCCGAGTCTGCGTTACGCCAACGCGAAAGTGAACCGCGCCCAGCGCAACAACGCCCAGGGTGGCGGAATCGGCGGAGGCTTCGGGAGTCAGCCTAACACCGGGCAGGCCACCCGGCAGGATGATCCGTGGGCTTCGAACTCATCAGCCAACGCCGGTTCCTGGGGCAACGGCCCCGACTCCGAACCCCCGTTCTAAAGACCAGGACTGTTGATGAAGTCGAGTGAGAAGAAGGGTCCCTACTTCACGGAGGAGGACCTGCAACAGATCAGAGCGGCGGTTCAAGCCGTGGGGCCGCTGGAGGGCTACGCGTCCATTACGGACTTCGTTGAAGCTGCTGCACGCCGTGAGCTCCGCCGTCTGCAGCGCAAGTACAACGCCGGCCGGAAATGGCCGGGAGTCGAAGCCGGCCTACTCCGTCCCGGGCGACGCACTCGCGCCGAAACAGCAGCAAGGGAGGACCACCCGTGACCATCACCCAGTACAGGGGCCGGCTGATGCTCGGAAGTGTCCCGGCCGTCCTTGCCCTGGTTGTTCTTGTCCTGACCGGTTGCACGGCCCAGGGCGGACCGCGGGTTGTTCCTGCCGGCGGCCAAGCACCGTTGCATGAAGTCCCGTGTGACGCGACGGGCACGGCGGCGCGGCCGTCGGCGCTTCAAGCAACAGCCAGTGGCCCCTACGCGGTGGAAAGCGTAGTTGATGGGGACACGATCCGGATCAGCTGCAACGGCACCAGCACCCGCGTCAGACTCGTTGGCATCAACGCCCCGGAAAGCGTCAAAGAAGACGCGCCCGTCGAATGTGGCGGCCTGGAAGCGTCCACCTACCTGCACTCACTCCTGGACGGACAACAAGTGTTCCTCTCGGCCGATGCCGGCCAAGGAGTGCGGGACAAGTACGACCGGCTGCTTGCCTACGTCTGGACCGCAGACGGCACCCTGATCAACCGCGCCATCCTTGAACACGGTCACGCCGGGGCCACCGGCTACGGCAAGCCCTTCGCCTACAGCGAGGACTTCACCGCGGCCGCCGACCAAGCCAGGGACAGGAAGTCAGGCCGATGGAATTGCTGAGACCACCGACCGCGCAACACCGAATCGTAAAGGGAACCCCATGGCCGTCGTTCTGATCTTCTTCGCAGCGTTCGCCGCCGTCGCCCTGGGCGGCTGGATCATCTATGCCCTCACGCACCCGGTAGCTGCCGGCCAAAGCATCCTCATCTTCCTTTGCAAGGCCGCCTGCGTCATTGCCTTGATCGCCGCCGTGGTGGCCTGGCTCGGTCAGAGCCTGCTCCAGGCAGTGCCGCCGGCGCTGTTCATGGTCGCCTTCTTCTTCGCCGCGAACCGGCTCGAACGCCGCTGGCGTCGCTGGTAGCCCGGTCATGAACCCATCACGGGATGCCGCGCGCTTCTGGGCGAAGGTCAGCAAAGGCCCGCGGGAGAATGATTGCTGGCTCTGGACCCGGGCCGTTGCCGACGATGGTTACGGACGCTTCACCCTGAACAGCGGCGGACGTACTGTGGCTGTGCGCCCTCACCGCTTCGCTTTCCATTTGGCCTACGGTGCCGACCTGGACGGGTTCGGGCCTCTGATGCACCACTGCGACATTCCGCTTTTCGTGCGGGCGACCACCGATTCGGACACGCACCTGAGCGTTGGGGATGCCAGGGCAAACATTCTCGACCGTCAGGCCAAGGGCCGTGACACGAACGGTACGGGATTCCGGTGGCGAGGTCTCGCTCGTGGTCAGTTCGCAGAACGATCCAGGGCGCTACGAGACGAGGTCCGCGCGCATGGATGGGAACGTGAGGAACGAATCCGGGCACTGCTCGCCGGCGCGGATCCAGAGGCACCAACGCTCTTCTGACAAAGAGAAGCCCCCGGCACATGTGCCGGGGGGGGGCTTCGGTATTTCCTGCTGTCGGTGATCAGGCAGCAGCGTCCTGTGCACTGAGCTGGGATGAGTCGTGATTGTCCGGCTTCTCGCTTCCGACCGAAGCCGGTTCCTCGTTTGGGACGAGATCGAGCATTCGCTTCAGTTCGGCTCCGCTCAGTCCCAGGCGGGCACCTACGGCGGACTTGGGCTCGCCGGAATCGAGCATGGCACGAAGCGTTGTTGCGGCGCTGCGGACGGCGTTGTGGGCGTCGGCCTCAGCCTTGGCCAGAATGGCATCAGCCTTCTTCTTCGCTTCGGTACGCACGAGCTCTGCCTGCTCCTGCTGCTGGAAGAACTCGGCTGCCAGTTCGATCAGCTTCTCGTGCCGCTCGGTCAATTCTTTGGCCTTGGCCAATGCCTTCTCGCGGGCTGCCAATTGCAGTGCAGACTTTCGTGGTGTTGCCATGGTGTGGGTCCTTCCCCTCTGGACTGTCCGTGTACCAAACCTAACGGCTAGCGCGGTGCCTGGTCCCAAGCGTGCGGCTCGCACCGCAACCAGCCTCGCTTACGCTCGGGCTGGCCGTGCCTGGGTTATCCACACGTGGACCCTCCGAGAGAGAGTCGGCTCTCTCCGTTGCCCACCTGTGGATAACCCAGGCAGCGGTTCCACACAATCGAAAACGCACCGTGGATAACGAAAAGCGTGTTACCCACCGCCCACTCTCATGTGCAGAACCGCATCAAAACCTTGATGGCCCGATCTTACCCTTTTTCGTCCTGTTTCATTGAGCCCCGCTCGCAAAGCTCCCATCAGCCAATTCCACAGACCAAAAAAGAGCAACATCTGTCACACCTCATGCATCATCGATGAGCGGGGCCGTTTCGCGGGTATGCTGGGTTCCGTGATGACCGTGCACAAGCTCAGTGCCGGCGACGGATACACCTACTACACACGTGAAGTCGCCAGCGGTGATGAGCTGCGTGCGAAAGGCCGGAAGCTGGGTGATTACTACACCGTGGACGGGAACCCGCCGGGTCAGTGGGGCGGCGCGGGTGTTCAGCATTTGGGTGTTTCAGGGGAAGTCACTGAAGCTCAAATGGCGGCTCTCTTCGGGAACGGACTGCACCCGAATGCCGAAGAAATACTGAAGAAGAACCCGAAAGCGGATGTGGCCCTGGGCCAGAAGTACCGTCAGGCCAATCAGAAAGACAACGAGCTCCAGGCACGTATCAACCGCGCAACGGGTGACTACAAGCGGATGAACCACCGCGAGCCTGACGCGGACAACCGACGCCTGATCCGCACGAAGGAAGGGGCCAAATACTTCCGCGAACTCAACGGGCGAAACCCTTCTGACAAGGAAGAGTTGGGCAGGTTCATCACCGCCCAAACCAAGCCTGCTACCCAGACCGTCGCCGGATATGACCTGGTGTTTGCACCAGCAAAATCAGCGTCGGTCCTCTGGGCCATCGGCGGAGAGGATGCCCGCAAACAGATCGAAGAGGCCCACAATGAGGCCATCGAAGAGACCATGGGCTACCTCGAAAAGGAAGCCACATTCACCCGCCGAGGTCGTAACGGCGTTCGCCAGGAGGACGTGGACGGTGGCCTGATCTACACCAAGTTCCGTCACTACGACTCCCGCAACGGTGATCCCCAGCTGCACGATCACATCGTGGTTTCCAACAAGGTTCTTGGTGCGGACGGCAAGTGGTCCAGCCTGGACGGGCGGCTGTTGTACCAGTTCAATGTGGCCGCCTCCGAGATGTACAACCGGGTGGTCATGGAGAAGATTTGTGCCCGTCTCGGTGTTGGTCTGACCGAACGCAAGGTCAACGGTGACCGGCCGGTCGTTGAGATCGCCGGCGTTGACGTTGCGGCCATCGAAGCGGCCTCATCACGACGTGAGGGCATCAAGCCTGTGATCGATGAACTGACCAAAGAGTTCACCGAGAAGCACGGCTACGCACCAAATAAGAAGCAGCTGATCGCCCTTGCACAGCAGGCGACTCTGGACACCAGGCCAGCGAAGAAGGATGCTCGGCAACTGTCGGTTTTGGTCGAGGAATGGACGACGGAGCTGGGGGCCTTGCCCGGCGTTGTTACCGGCTCGGCCGCCGTTGAGCAGGCGCGCGAGCATCGGCATGACGCGCGTGAACAGGCCGAGAAAGACAGGCCCATGTGGATGGTCGCTCACGCTGACGAACTCGATCCCGCCGTCGAAGCCCAAGGAGTCATTGAACGCCTGGAACGAAGCCGGGGCGTCTGGGGAGAGCACCACATCCGGGCTGAGGCAACGAGGCGACTGGGGTCCCGCCTCGGTGAAATGCCCATTCCCGAATTGCTCCTGGAACAGGTTGTGGCCCGCGCAACTGACCAGTTCTCACTCCGCATCACACCGGAAACGCCCACCCCTGAAATCGACGCCCTGTGCCTGTCCAACGGTGGTTCCAAGTACGGCAAACCGCACTCCACCTTTTACACCTCAGCGGGGATCCTTCACAGCGAAGACCGGCTGCTGACGGCCGCGCAAAGCAATATCATTCCTGCCGCGACGGTCGATTCCTTCGACGTTGCGTTGGCCAGGCAGGAGAAGACCTTCGACGCCGGGCAGCTGCGCATGGCCAAGGAATTTGCGTGCAGCGACCGGTTGCTGCTCGTCGGCGTAGGCCCGGCCGGTGCGGGTAAAACCACAGCACTCAAGCTTGCAGCTGACACCATCCGGGAAGCAGGCGGGCGTGTCTTCGGGCTGGCCCCCACCGCCGTCGCCGCTGCAGTGATGGGAACCGAGCTGGGAGCCACGGCGACCACCATCGACTCCTTCGTTCTAGTCCACAAAACAGGGGCAAATGACGAGAAGACCACACCCCAGCCCGGCGACGTCATCATCATTGACGAGGCCGGGATGGTTGGTACGGAGTTGTTCGCCTCGGCGGTGACCATTGCAGAACAGCACGGCGCAGTGGTCCGCGCGCTCGGTGATGACCAGCAGCTTTCAGCGGTGGGTTCCGGCGGTGCGCTGCGACTCTTGAAGAACACCGTCGGGGCCGTGCACCTGGAAGACCTGCACCGGTTCCGGAACGCAGACGGAACCTCCAATGAGGCAGAAGCAGAAGCCACCCTGGCCCTCCGCGAACCTCCGATCAACGGGGCCGATGATCCGTGGAGCTTTTACCGGGAGAACCACCGCATAGTCGGTGGAGACGCCGAGACCATGACGTCCCAGGTGTTCGAGGCCTGGCAGAAAGACACCAACGCCGGCAAACACTCGATCATGATGGCGTTCGACAATGCCACCGTCACGGACCTGAACGCCCGCGCCCAGGCGTACCGGATCGCCACCGGAGAACTGGACTCTAGGACCCCGGCAGCCATGCTCCGCGACGGGCTGACCGCCCGAGCCGGAGACATCATTGTCACCCGTGAGAACAACCGTCGCCTGTCCACCAACAGGGGCAAGGACTTCGTCAAGAACAACGATGTGTGGAACGTTCTCGGCGCCCACGAGGACGGGTCCTTGACCGTTCGGCACCATGGCCACCAAGGCACCGTGACTCTCCCCGCCGACTACGTGCGCGGGAAAACGATGCTCGGATACGCGGCAACGATCCACCGCACCCAGGGCGTCACGTGCGATACCGTGCACGCCCTGATCAGCTCGGGACTGTCCCGCGCCTTGGCCTATGTCGCCGCTTCCCGCGGCCGTTTTTCCAACAAGCTCTACGGCATTGTTGCTGAGGGAGAAACCATGGAAGACGTACTTACCGCGGTGGCCGCCAACCATGACGGTAACCTCACCGCGCACGAACAGATGGACGCCGCCCGCGCTCAGGCACGGTCGCTGCCGGAAATGTCCGAGCAGTACCGCGACATTGATGCTCAAGCCAACGAGCTGCGCATGGCAAACATTGCCCGCCGTGAACTTGGCGAAGGCGTGGCAGGGACGTTCACTGAGTCCACAGCCTGGGGAGCAGTGTCCACACACCTGCGCGCGGCCGAGAACGAAGGTTTCAACCTCGTGCACTTGCTTAAAGACAGCGTGAACGAAGAAGACTTCGGCGCAGCCGAGGATCCCGCTGCAGTTCTGGCCTGGCGGGTCGAGGACCGGCTGGATCGTTGGCGCTCACGTGCAGCCGATCCCGGCCGCCGGCCCCTCGCATCCATCACCGATGAGGCGCTGGAACGGCTCGACCGTCGGGCAGTCAGTGAGCTGATGCGTGCCAAGGCCGACGCGGCGCGCACGCCCGGTGTTGAGATTCCTGACCGGAAAGACCTTCTCCGCAATTGGAGGTTCGAACGGAAAGATACGCCGTGGCAGCGGCGCCTGCACGGCCACCTCAGCGACGACGACCTGGCTACACGCCTGCGCACCGCACAGGAGCGCGGACGCACGGACACGACCATCAACGACCCCGCGGCCGCGCGTAAGGCACAGTGGCTGGCCGCATCCCTGCACAAGGAACAATCCCTCCGTGAAATGATGCGACCCGAAGCCCGCGCCGATGAAGCCTACGAACGCGGCGCACTGACCAACTACCGCCGGGACGAGAACGCGCCCAAGGTCGAAGCTGCCGCGCAGGTCCACCGCAGGATCCGCGCCGAAATCGAACTGCGCCGTCAACTGCCCACGCCTGTCAGCCGGCAAGCTGCAGTTGACCGGTTGCCGGCATGGATGGCACCAGCGGACGTCGTAACCCACGAAGACACCCCGGCCCTGTGGCGGAAGGAACTTAACCAGCGCCGGGAGATCATGGCCACCGAAGTCACCCGGCTCGGTGCCCAGCTCGCGGCTGAACCTCCAACCTGGGCAGCTGCCCTGGGACCGGTGCCGTCTGACCCTGCACGGCAGGAACAGTGGAGGACCCTCGCCGTGGAGATCTCCACCTACCGTGACATGTACCGGATCCCGGCCAGCGAAACTGCGCCCGTCCCCAAGGACCACCAGGACAAGGGCCTCGGGTCAGAACTGACTGCGCGGATCACGGCCATGCACAAGTACGCGGCCCAGACCGCCAAGGAACCACTATCCGCAGCAGACGCGTCCCTGATGGCCGAAGCCGCCCATGTTGAGGCCGTCGTAAAGGAGACCCTGACGCCGGCAGAGGAAGTCGTGGACCATCTGCAGCAAGCCCGCGGTGCGGAAGCGCAACTGAGCCCGGCACAGGAACGCGCAGAACGGCTGGCCGAACTAGCCCGCAAGGTCAGGCAGAACCGGGCAGAGCGCGCCGGTGGGCAGTCCGAGACCCGGAGCCCGGAAGCGGTCCAGGAAGCACTGGACCAGCTCAAGGCCCGCCGTGAACAGGAAAGGGAGCAGGCAAGGAAGACCGGCCCGGACTTTGCCGAGAAGCTCGCCGCCCGGCGCGCCGCGCAGCCAAACGGCACCCCGTCAGCGGTCGAAAAGCTCCGCCAGGAACAAGCAGAAGCGAAAGCCGCCGAAGAACGTCGCCGCCGGGACCAGCCAGGCCCGGGCGCTGGGCCCGAACAAGGCCCACGCGGACCGCGCCTGTAGGCTGGCTTGACTGGTCCGAAAGGGCGGGCAGGGGGCAAAGGGAGAGCATGGGGAGTTTTCGCGGGAGAGAAGCGCAGGAACGACTGCACACCCTGTACGCCCGTACTCCCGGACCAGTGGTGTTTGTCGATGAAAGCTTCCGCCCTGCAGGGAACAGCTACGGTGAGCGGCCTTTCTACACCATGAGCGGCGTCACGATCCCCAAAGAGTCACTGGAGGGCGTCCGCAAAGAACTCGAACGCATCATTGCCGCCGATTACTGGCACACCACCGAGGCCTACGCAGGGAAGCTCGGCCCCGTTGAGGAACTACGCCCACGGATCCTGGAACTGAACCAGTACCTGGCACAAGTCGGGACTTCAACATCGTCACCGTCCAGACCGAAGTCAGGACCGGTGACGACGGCATGGCGAAGGCACGCGAAGAATGCATCACGACCCTTGCCAGGGCAGCCACCAACTCAGGCCGTGAAAACCCACCCCGGCTGATGGTGTTCGAACGCGTCAACGAGGACAACAACCCGGCCGCCAATCAACAAGACCAGGACGTCGTGGCCAGGTTGCGTAAAGCAGGACTCCTTGACCGGCGGGTGACAGTTGAAGCTGTCTCTCCCCGCGATGAGCACCTGCTGTGGGCAGCTGACCTGTCGTCCTGGAGTTTCTACCACCAGATGGCCCGGGCGGAAGGGTCATGGTTTCAACCATTGGCACCGGTTACAACGGTGCTGCATGCCCGAACGGGGATGCCCGTTAAAGGAAGCAACCCCCATCTGCCGCAGCCAAGTCCGGGGGTCCAGCCAACTGTCGGCACTCAAAGAGGCGGAGGGCCGGCTGTTGCTTCTGAATCAAGACTAATCCACCAAGGCAAAGAGAACAAAGCCCTGGCAGCCGTGCGGGCCAAAGCCGATGCCCAGCGCCCTGCCCTGGATCACTCCGTCAGTCTGGCAGTCGGAACGAACTCACCCAAGTCCATCGACGCGATCAAAGAGCGCTTCGACTGGTACCTCAAAGCCCAACGCAGCCAGCGTGCAGACCCTGCAGCGTCCGAGCCTATACGGCAGCTCCTTGAACAGGCGTCCCAGGCGCTCAAGGAACCGCAACGGAACCAGGCAGCGGATAGGCCTGCACCCCGCCCCGAGAACGGCGGACTCCAACGGTAGACCGGCTCGCCGTCTGTCGCTTCTCCGGCCACCTGAGCCGGAACCTGAAGGCCCGGCATGTCAGGTTCAGGTTCAAGAACCTCGCCCAGGTATGTGCACTAACGCCATTTCGACTCCAAACTGACGCGATCTTCGGTCAAGGCCTGACGTCAGGTTGGGGTGTAGGTTACCCGGAACAATTCCGGCGGCGGCTCGACAAGGAGCGTTCGCTAGGGCCGGGGTCGGCGGCTACAGCGCACGGAGCAAAAGACTTTGAGAGCAAAACCTTGGAATCATGCGGGCCCAGAGCCGAAGGTTCCAGCCTATCCGTTGTGTTTTAGCCGGCATCGGGCCCCGTATCCCTCCATGGTGAAGGAGAGGCAGTACTGGGTGGTATCAGCCAGGAGCATCACTTTCTCTTTTTCGGGTTTTATCGGGTGGTGTCCGGGCATTGGACCATGCTCGGCTGTTTTCTACTAGATCTGCCATCCAAGGCCGGGTTCCGTGGTGGAGCACCAGCTCTTCTGGCAGCCCGTGGATCGTGGTGCCAGTGCTGGTGATGTCGATGGTGATCCGGCTTTGGGCCATTGGCGCGTTGGTTATGTGCAGATCGCCGTAGGATTCCGGAAGCACGGGATCGATCCACAGCCTGCCGAGAGAAACGTCGGGGTTGTAGCGCATGAGGTTGGTGACCAGATATATCGGGGTGGTCGCTGCCCATGCTTGCGGTGAGCACGCCGTGGGATACGGCACTGGTGCTGAGAAGTGTTCGCGGCTGAAGCCGCAGAACAGTTCGGGAAGGCGGCCCTCTGAGTACTCGGCTGCCTGGAGCAGGGCGGTGGAGATCCGCTGAGCTTCCTCCACGAATCCGTAGCGTAGAAGCCCGGCTTGGATGATTGCGTTGTCGTGGGGCCAGACAGACCCGTTGTGGTAGCTGACTGGATTGTAGGCGCCCATGTTGCTGGCAAGTGTCCGTACTCCCCATCCGCTGAACATCTCGGGGGACATTAGTCGCTTCACGACCAGTGGTGCCTTGTCTTTGTCAATGATGCCGTTCAGAAGGCAGTGCCCCATGTTGGACGCGCAAGCATCGACCGGCTTCTTGTCGCGATCCAGAGCGACGGCGTAGTAGCCTCGCTCCGGAAGCCAGAATCGTTCGTTGAACTGTTTCTTTAAGCGTGCTGCCCGATTCTGAAGGTCGGTGCCCAGCGCGTGGTCACCGGTGGCGTACGCCATCCAGGCACGGGACATGTAAGCGCCGAAGACGTATCCTTGCACTTCACACAACGCTATGGGCGGTTGGGCGAGGGTACCGTCGGCGAAATTGACGCCGTCCCAGGAGTCTTTCCATCCCTGGTTGATCAGGCCTCGATCGTTCTGTCGCTCATACTCGACAAAGCCATCGCCGTCTTTGTCTCCGTAGTTTTGAATCCAGTCCAGCGCCCGGTCTGCGTGGGGGAGCAAGGCGTTGATTGTTTCATCGGCGAAACCCCATCTGCTCACTTCCCCGAGCGCTATCACGAACAGTGGCGTCGCATCGACCGTGCCGTAGTAGGCGGACCTTCCACCCAGCTCCAGCGAACTTGACATCGAGAATCTGACCTCGTGAAGAATTTTCCCTGGCTCTTCTTCACTTACGGCGTCCACTACCGTGCCTTGGCGATCAGCCAAAGTCTGCAGGGTGCCCAGGGCGAGAGAGGGGTCCACGGGCATGGCCATGATGGATGAAAGCAGCGAATCACGCCCAAAGAGGGTCATGAACCATGGGGCGCCGGCGGCTACGACGATCCGTTCTGGGTGCTCAGGATCCTCGATTCGCAGCGCCCCCAGATCGTCGTAGCTTCGGCGGAGTGTCCGTTCGATAGCGTGGTTGCCGATGTGCAGCACCGGTATTTTTGCCACCCATTCCTGCCGCCGCCGGTCTTGTCGGGAAGCCTCTCCGGGGGCTGGGTGAAGGAACGATCGTGACGTGCCACCGCCGTCCGGTTCGGCAGTGAGAAACGCGCTCCAGTCTCCGTGGGCCGGGACAACCACGTGGAACGTCAACGCCTCCGGTGACGCAGCGGCGCCGCTGGCCGTGATCACGACCTTTTTCCGGAGACCGTGCCACGCTGCGTTGATGGTGAGGGAACCTGTCTCGGCTTGGCGGGACTTAAGCCAGGCATTCTGGATTCGTGCCTCCTTTACCTCGAAGAGGTCTGCGAAGTCGGAGTCGCCTTCCATGGAAACAACGCAGTTTGCAGGGATTGGGGAGTAGTTCCGGATGGTGATCTTCTCCAGGATTCCGGTACCCACCTCGCGCAGTCGCTCAACGACTAGGCTGCTGTCAGCGTATCTGTCGCGGCGGGGTACCCGCCCGGCAAACCGGGCACGGTACGGCTCCTGAAGTTCTGCGGTCAATGGCTCCACCGTTTCGCCGTTGACCTTTAGATTCCACCGCGACAAGATTCGGGTGTCTTCAAGGAAAAGCCCATGCGGCAGCTTGGGGTCGATGTCCCCGTTCGGTAGAGAGATGCAGAAGGACGAGCCTTCCACCAGGGTCACCGTACCCGCGCCCACAGGGCCGGCAGCTGTGTCAGCGTTCCAGCCAGCCATTCCGTCTCCTTCAGCGGACTCGGCAATAGGCGGTTCGTATCAAAGCCAAGCAGCCATGGATCGGATGCTTGGCCTTGATACGAGGCTACGCCCCTACTCCCGCTGAAACCACAAACCGGGGATTGCGAAGGAATGCGGGCAAAAGGTTTAGGCCGTCAACGTTGGTCCCGTTGATGCGGCCCTGTTGCTCCGTTTGGCTTCCATAACCGCCTCTCTCTGGGATTGAGCCAATCCGAAGAGGACCGCGCCATGATGGCCTGATAAGGCAAGTGCTGGCGGGCTAGCCGACCTCCATGGCTTCCTTCTGTTCGGTCTTGGGATTGCCGGGATTACCGTCGCGCCCCCTTAGGAACGCTGCTGCGACGGCTCCTGCCAGAGCCATGCCTGCCGCCGCTGCGATGAAGGCTGCGGAGTAACCCTGCGTCAGGGAGGCAGGGGCCAAGGCTCCGTCGGCCAGTAGGACTGTCCCGTACGAGGCTGCCGCGACGGCCGTGAATACCGAGAGGCCCACCGACCCGCCGATCTGCATCATCGAGGTGCTGGCGGCGCCTGCAACACCGGAATCCTGGGCTGCCACGCCGGCCAGTGCAAGGTTTTGGAGTGGAACGTACACTGCTGCCATTCCGATTCCGATGATGATGAAGCCGGGAAGCACTTGTTGGAGGTATGTTCCCGTGGCCGTGATTCCGCTGAGGTGAAGAAGACCGAGGGCGACGATGAGGGGGCCGGTTACCAGGAGTGGCCGGGGACCATACCGTTGGAGTGCCTTAGTGGCCAAGGGAGCGGCAGAGAGTGTGGACAGGGTGAAAGGTAGGGACGCCAGTCCGGCCTGCAGCGGGGACATCATCAGGACGACTTGGAGGTGATAGGACATGAAGACAGTGCCCCCTATCGCTACACTTCCCGCCACGGCTTGGATGAAGAACGCGCTTCCTCGGACCCGGTGACGGATGATGCGCAGGGGAAGAAGCGGGGACGTCGCCCGGGTCTGAACCCACACGAACATGACGAGAAATCCGATACCCAGCGCGAGGAATCCAAGCGTGTCCAGCCGCGTCCAGCCCTTCTCAGCCAGGGTGAACCCGTACACGAGCGCGCCGAGCCCCAGGGTGACCGTAATGACTCCCCAGAGGTCGTAGCGGGACTTCCCTTCGGTCTTGCTCCCGGTGATGAAGAATATGCCGCCGATGATGCCGGCTGCGACGAAGAAGATGTTGACGAAAAGGCACCAGCGCCAGTTGGCCAGTTCCGTCAACAAGCCCCCCAGAACCAGTCCCAGGGCCGAGCCGGCTCCTGCGACGCTCCCAAACACGGCAAAGGCGGTATTTCGTTCCCGCCCGGAGGGGAACGAGACGGTTAGAAGCGCCAGCGAGGAGGGGGCAAGCAGCGCGGCGAATAGGCCCTGAAGAGCGCGGGCAAGAATGAGATCGGCCCCGTTGGGCGCGATGCCTCCGAGGAATGACGCCAGCCCGAAGCCGACCAGGCCGACGATGAACGCCTTCTTTCTTCCCCAGTAGTCGGCGACCCTTCCTCCAATGAGCAGCAGGGCCCCAAAAGCCAGGGCATACGCTGTCACCACCCACTGACGCTGGCCATCAGTTAGTCCGAGGTCCTGCTGCGCATCGGGCAAGGCAATAGTGACGATGGTTCCGTCCAGAACGACAATCAGCTGCGTCAGTGACAGAACAATAAGCCCCACCCACCTGCTGGGTGGCCTACGGTTGGCACGCAAAATCAAACCTCCACGGGTCTAGTTGAGTACGGAGGTTTCAAGCCTCGGACCGTGGGAAGTTGCTGCACCCGGCCACCTCAGCGCAAAGGCTGAGCGGATTACCCAAGTTACAGCACCGCGGCCGCCAAATGTCAAGAGCGGTCCGCGTTCGGCGATTTCCCGCCATGGTGGACGCCAACCCGGCGCCCTGCGTTCCGAAGCAAAGTGGGAGTACAAACGCAATTAGAAAAACCTTGTGTAGTCAAGATTGACTATGCTACTTTTTGCTAGCGGCTGAAGGAGGCCGGCCCAACGAAGGGACGCAAGATCAAAAATGATGACAAGTAAGAAGGGCCTTGGTGGGCGTGCTCTGTCCGCCATCAGCCTCATGACAGTGGTTCTCGCGCTGAATGCCTGCGCCGGGACCCCCGCGACAACGAGCACCGCAGGGAAGTCCGAAGTTCTGGTCGATAAGGCCAGATGTGATAGAAACCGCGCAGCGGGCCCCATTACCTACATCTCGGGCTACGGATACTCGGCCAGCGCTGGCCAAATGGACGTGTTCATGGCCAAGGAACTGGGTTACTTCGAGGCAATGTGCCTGGACGTACAGATCAACGCGTCGGGCGCGAACGGGCAACAGCTTGTTGCATCGGGCCAGGCGCAGTTCACCGCCCTGGGATCTGCGTCGGACGTGATGCTCGCAGCGGCCAACAGCAGGAATTTGACGGCCGTGGCGACGTACGGAAACACCTCTCCTTTCTCGATCTTCGCCAATCAGAACATCAAGAGCCTTAAGGATCTCGAGGGCAAGAAGCTCGGGTACTTCATCAACCTAACGCCGATGGCCTCGGCCATGCTCGACAAGGCAGGGGTCGACGTTTCCAAGGTCGAGCTGGTGAAGATGACGAACTACGATCCCACGGTGGTGACCCGCGGCCAGGTCGACGCCATTGTTGGATACGCGTCCAACCAGCCCGAAAAGCTCAAAGCGCTGGGCTTGCCCTTCACCGAGTTCCTGCCGTCGGATTTCGGCATCTCCGGGACCTACAACGTCATGGAGACCAACTCCGAGTTCCTGGCAAAGAACCGCGAGGTCGTCGCCGATTTCATGCGTGCCGACCTCAAGGCACTGGAATTCTGCCTCAGCTCCAGCGAGGAATGCGTGGACAAGATCACCGATCTGGCTGCGGCCAACAACCAGGGGGCTGCCTTCCCCAAGGATCAGCAGGCACGCACCTGGGCCGTGGAGTCCGGCTGGATCAAGGCCAAAACCGAAGGGGCACCCGGTGTTCAGTCCGTAGACGAATGGGCCGGAGAGTACGAGTTGGTGCAGCGTTACGGCAAGATCGGCAATCTGCCGCCGGTGTCAGAGATGATGGACACGAAACTTGTCGCTGATCTGTACCGGGACAAGCAGCTCGCGTGGCCAGGGGAGTGAGGCTGCAAATGCGCTCCGACACATCAAGCAATAGCGTTTACGACGGCGTGAAGATCAGCAACGTCTCCAAAAGCTTCGGCAGCAACGAAAAGCGCACCGTGGTACTGGGCGATGTATCTCTGGATATCCGTAGCGGCGAGTTCGTTTCCATCATTGGTCCAAGTGGATGTGGAAAGTCGACCCTCCTGAAAGTCGTGGCGGGCCTCATTGACGCCGACCAGGGCACGGTGTCCATTGACGGGGCTGGCGTGCAGTCGGCGACCAAGGACAAACTTATCGGGCTTGTCCCGCAATCGCCGGCGTTGATGCCGTGGCGCACTGTGCTGGACAACGTCAAGGTCCCGATGCGGGTCAACCGTAAAGCCAACAGCGGCCGCGACCTGCGCGACCCGGAATCGCTTCTTGAATCCTTCGGGCTCGGCAAAGCCATGCACAAGTATCCGTCCCAGCTTTCCGGCGGCATGCAACAGCGTGCCGCCATCGCCAGGGCCTTTGTTTTCGACCCCAGCGTACTCCTCATGGATGAACCCTTTTCAGCACTTGATGAGATGAACCGGGATCAGCAGCGACTTGGGCTGCTCAAGTTCTGGCAGTCGAACCGCAAGACTGTCATGTTCGTGACGCACTCCGTTCCCGAGGCGATCATGCTCTCGGACCGCATCATCGTTATGGCTGCCCATCCGGGTCGGATCGCAGACGTGATCGACGTGAAGTTGCCACGGCCGCGAACAGCCGAAACCTATGCCACGGACGAATTCCGAGACCTTGAGGGTGTTGTCAGGACATCCCTTCTAAGCGTAATGGAGAAGAAGAACAATGTCTGACATCGGAACCATGAAGGCACCTGCAGTGAAACCTCCCTCAGAAGTCCAAGGCAAGGAAAAGCAGCCCGCTCAGGGAAGAGCATTCCCGCAGACGAAGTGGCGGACGTGGCTGCCCACCGTTATTACGTTCGCTTTGGCGGCGGGTTTGTGGCAGTTCGTGGCCACGACGAACCCTTATGTCATTCCGACGCTGGACGCCATTGGGGCCAGCCTGGTCGACGATGCCGGTATGTACTGGTCCAACATGCTCGTCACCGCTCAGGAGGTGGTCATCGGTGCGACCGCAGGAATCGTGGCAGGCTTTGTCCTTGCCATGGTCATGGCGGAATTCCAGATCATCGAACGGGCCGTCATGCCGCTGGTGGTGGTGGTCATGGTCACTCCCATCGTGGCGATCGCCCCTGCCCTTGTCGTGGCCTTCGGATTTGGCATGACCCCCAAATACATCGTGACTGCGCTCGTGGTGTTCTTCCCGATGCTCGTCAACTCCCTTGCCGGGCTTCGCGATGTGGACAGCCGCGCACTGGACGTCATGCGAACCCTGCATGCCAGCCGATGGGAGATCTTCCGCGAACTCCGTTTTCCCGGGAGTATGCCGTACTTCTTCGCCGGCCTTCGAATCGCCCTTCCCCTGGCCATCGTCGGAGCTGCCGTGGCGGAGTTCGTTGCCGCCGGGCAGCAAGCAGGTCTGGGCTCACTCGTGACGATCTCAGCCGCCCAAGCCAATTTGCCGGTTACCTGGGCGTCCATTGCTCTCCTGTGCCTTATGGGTGTGGCCCTGGTCTCCGTCCTTGCCCTGGTGCGCAAGAAGGTCCTCTGGTGGAGCGACGGGGAAATCACCAGTCGCTGACAGCTGTACTCAAAGAATTTTCTGAAAGGCACGAAATGAAAAAGCTCCGCTTTGGTCTCTTCGAGAACGCTCAAACCAATGACTCAGGAACGGCAACCTGGCGGCACCCAGACAGTAAACGGCACCTCTTCGAGACCGCGGATTACTGGCAGGAAATAGCCCGTATTTCCGAAGACGCCTGCCTGGACTTCATGTTCCTTGCAGACGCCTGGGGGTGGGCTGATGTGAACGGCAGCCGACCGGACGTATGTTCCCTGGAAGGACTGGACTTACCGCGGCTGGACCCGGCCGTCGTTGCCGCCACGGTCATTCCGACTACCAAGAACCTTGGGCTGGTCCTGACCGGGTCCACCCTGCTCCAGCAGCCGTACTCCTTCGCGCGGCGCATGGCGAGCCTGGATCACCTCTCCGGCGGACGAGTGGGATGGAACATCGTGACCACCGGGACCGCCGAGACTGCAGCGCAGGCCTTTGGTGTTCCGATGGTCGGCCACGACGAGCGGTATGAAATGGCCGAGGATTTCATGGAGGTCGTTTACAAGCTCTGGGAGTCCGCGTGGGAGCCCGGAGCCCTGGAGCTGGACAAGCAAGGCCGATACGCCGATCCTGCGAAAGTCCACCGGATTAGCCACGTGGGGCCGTACTTCCGGTCCCACGGTTATGGCAACACCTCGTACTCACCCCAGGGGACGCCCGTCCTGTTCCAAGCGGGCAGTTCTCCTGCAGGGCGGCGATTCGGTGGACGCCACGGAGAATGCATCTTCCTCGGCGGCGGAAGCCCTGCCGCCCTCGCCCAGCACGTGCAAAGCGTCCGGGCGGAAGCCGTCAGTGCTGGCCGGTCCGCCGATGCAGTCAAACTCATGTCGGCCTTCTCGTGTGTCATCGGATCCACACGGGAGGAGGCCGAAAGCAAATACGCCTCCATCCTGGAATCGCAAAGCCCGGAAGTAACCATCGCTTCTTACGCGTGGTTCACGGGAATCGACTTGTCCGCCCACGATCCGCAGACGCCGATGAGCGACCTTCACACGGAAATGTCTCAAACGCAAGTCGCCCGCTTCGGGGATCTCACGGTCGGGGAAGTCCTGAAGGATTGGCACGCCCACGGCGTGGGGGTCAAGCCATTTGTCGGCACCCCTGAAGAGGCTGCTGACCAAATCTGCTCCTTGGCTTCAGAGGCGGACCTCGACGGGTTCCTTTTGTCCCCGGTCATCCAACCCGGCTCCACCCTTGATTTCGTCGAACACGTCCTGCCAATCCTTCGCAAGCGCGGTGTTGCCTCGTCCGAGTACGAATCAGCAAGCCTCCGCGAGAGGTTGCTGGGCTCCGATTCTCCGACTTTGCCCGCGGATCACCCCGGCGCCGGCTACCGGAACCGGCAAGGGGCCTCTGTTGCGTGACCCAGGAAAGGCAGCCAGCGGCCTGGTAAGCGTCATAGGAAGCGCCAACGTGGACCAGATGGTTCGCGTGGACCGCTATCCGGAGCATGGCGAGACCGTTCTCGGTGACTGGGTCGGGCGGCTCCCGGGAGGGAAAGGACTGAACCAAGCGCTGGCTGCCCAAAGTTGCGGGGCACAGACCCGCTTCTGCGGGCAGGTGGGATCCGACGCGGACGGAGCAATGCTCAGGAGGACGATTGAAGAGTCGGGCATCGATGCAACAGGACTTTGCACCAGCGAGCACCAGCCAACAGGGATTGCACAAGTTGCAGTGCTGCCCGAATCCGGCAACAGCATCATCGTGGTAGGCGGAGCGAACTCCTCGCTTCCCTCAACTGCCGCCGCGGCGGCCGCTGAGGGAGCCGCGGTGGTGTTGGTGCAAATGGAAATCCCCGCCGCGGCCGCTGAAGCGGCCCTCACCGCCGGAAGAAGCACCGGGGCCGTCACGATCCTGAACGCTGCACCGGTAGAGCGCGTAACCGCTTCGGTTCTCCGTCTTGCCGACGTGGTGGTGGTCAACGAGAGCGAGGCAGCTGCGCTGGGCGGAGCCGAACACATCCTGGCATCAGGTCCTGAAGCAGTCATCGTCACCCTCGGTTCGCGTGGTGCGCAATGGACCCACCGCTCCGGTGGCCACCTTAGGGTCCCGGCTTTCCAGGTGGATGCCGTTGACACCACCGGGGCAGGCGATGCGTTCTGCGGCGCGCTGGCGGCGGCCATGAGCCGCGGAGATGACATTGAAACCGCCCTGCTGAAGGCATCGGCGGCCGGGGCCATAGTTGCTACGGCCCTTGGCGCCCAAACGGGCCTACTGACGTCCGGCGCCGTTGACTGCCTCGTCAGCCGGGACTAACTCAGGAGCACTTTCCACGCGGGAGCCCTTCTCGCCTGCGAAAACATAATCGCCGGCGAGAAGGCGCTCTCGAAGATCACGGGCCCACTGCTGCTCGGCACGCAGGCGGAGCGTGGAGAGCTCAAAGATTTCCCGCACATATCCGGGCGTCGTGGACGAACGGGTCGTGTCGTCAATGTTGTACGCATTGGTCAAAACGATTGCGTCGATGTCGCTGACCCGGTGGGCGAGAGCATCGACAACCTCTTGACGGCTCAGCACGTTCATGAACGAAGGCACCACCATCACAGGCTTCGCGTCAAAGATCTCCACGTTCCACAGCACACTACGGAACATCCGAAGAAACTCGACCTCACCTTCGGGAGTAATGCTGTACGTCGTCCGCGCGGGGCGCTTCCCCTCAGCCTCGGTGCTGCTCTCCTCGACGTAGCCGTCCTTCTCCAAGGACCGGAGCGCGTTGTAAATCGAGCCAGCCTGGACGTTCGCCCATTCATCGACATGCCAGGTCAGCAGCTCCCGACGAAGAAAATATCCGTGAACGGGCTGGAACTGATGGACGGCCCCAAGGACCACAAGGCGGGTAATAGACGACATGCAACCACCCTAACCGTTTTCTACGTTGTTTGTATGAGTAAAGTTTTATACACTGTTCTGACATAGATAAATTTGACTATTTAGATTGGCCGAGTAGCTAGGAGCTAACCGACATGTCCATCCCAACACACGCAGCCGGTATCGACGCGCCACGCGCTTTACGGCGTGCCTTCTCCGCGTTCCCTACCGGCGTTGTCGGCATCGGGGCCCTGGTAGATGAAAAGCCAGTAGGGATGGCGGTCAATTCGTTCACGTCGATCTCCCTTGAACCGGCACTGGTAGCAGTCAGCGTCGCCCGGACCTCAAGCACCTGGCCCATCCTCGCCGCAGCCCCCCAGTTGGGCCTGAGCATCCTCGGAAGCGAACACCAGGCGCTGTGCAGGCAGCTGTCGTCGCGCAGTCCCGACCGGTTCGCGGATGCGTCCTGGCACGCCACCGAAGGCGGAGCAGTCCTCATTGAGAACGCCGCCCTCTGGCTGGAATGCGGCGTCCACTCAGTCCTTGACGGGGGAGACCATGAAATCATCCTCCTGAACGTTCTCGGGGCAGAGTTCTTCCCGGAAGTGGAGCCGCTCGTGTTCCACCAAAGCGCGTTCCGCGGTCTCCAGTCCCAGTGAACAACCCCACTTCAGCCAGCCTCCGCGGCCGCGTCATCGACGGTGAAAAACGGGGACGCCGGCTCGGGTTCCCCACCGCAAACATCGCACTCGACCCGGACTGCCGCCTGCCGGAAAGCGGAATCTATGCCTGCCGTGTAGCACTGCCCTCCTCCAGGCAAGTCCACGACGGCACCCTCAGCGTGGGGGACAACCCCACTTTCGGCGACATCGCAGAATCCCGGATCGAAGTGCATCTACACGACGTCACAACAAATCTGTACGGCGAAAGAATTGAAATTTGGCTAGTGCAGCGGCTCAGAGACATGATCAGGTTCGAAACCGTAGCCGACCTGATCCTCAACACCGCCCAGGACGTAGTACGCTCCCGCGAGATCCTCTCAAGCACGGCAGACGATGCGCAGTATTCAATGGATCAGAATGAGCCTAAGAGGCAGCAAACTGTGGATCCAAGGTCGCAAAGAGGCTACCGGCCCCAGGGCACCGGGAAGGAAAGGAACCCATGACAAAAATCGCGGCGGAAAGAACAGAAGTGTGCGTTCTTCACGCCCACGATCTCGACCAGGCACTGGAACACGAAGTCGGCAGACTCCAAATTCAGGCTTGCGCCCAAGGCGCAATGGGAATCCTCGTCACCAGGTTGGCTCCTGGTCGGTTCACGATCGAACTGAGTCCACTGGTCCCCTACGGGTACACGTACGAGAAAACACTTGAGACTGCAACACCCATTGGAAAGGCATGACGCGTCGGGGAATAAGTCGGCGGCTGCCTGCAGTGCTTAACTCTCCTCCTGCTAAGTGCTGCCTTTCATAAATCAGCCTCAGCTCCTTCGGGCCGTTGGGAGCGACGCTGTGGGCTCTGAGAGATCGGCGCATGCTTTCCTCGTGGCAGCGGGGGTCGGTCAGCTGAAACCCGCGCCACACGGAGCTGGGCTGTTCCTTTCCGAGCGGTGTAGCCGTCCTTGTCCAATCCGGCGATGCTTGACGGAACTACTTTCCCAGAGAGTCCAAAATCGCCTTGTGATTTTAGCCCCGGACGGTACTTAGAGACCCCAACGTCAGGTTGGTGTTGCTCGAAGGCGACGGCACCGCTAATTACAGACTCCTCTTATGTCGAACTCGAGTGCAGCTGCCGTCATCCTCGCCTCCCACGTTTCATGTGTAGCGGCTTTTGGCGGGCATGGAAACTTCTGGTGTGGCCAAAGTCCGAGGAATGGCTTAGGGGCAGAGTCCCACCCGATAGCTCAAAGTGAGGCGGGCGCCGTGGTATGTAGTGCTGCTTCGGTGAAATGGCCTCTTCTGCTGTGAGCCAACATCCAGGGTCTTTACCGACTCGATTAGGTGTCTCCTTTGTCGTTCCAATGAGAGGGGCAGACATCAGGGCTGCAGAGGTCTTCGGATCGTCCCATGGACACTCCGAGTTCTGTGGCGATGCATCGTATAGCTTCGGCTATTCCACTAGCCGTGCTAGGCCACAGCCGATTAGCTGCCTCTCGTCCATATCGAGGTTCACGGCTGAGCTAAGCCGCGGAATGTGGCGGGCAGGCACTGTCCCAGCGGGCCACTGCCGCATCCAGGAAGGGCGGACGGATTCCAATTTTCGCCGCAAATGAGAAATGGTGCTCGGCAGTCCAGCGGCGAGCAGTCGGTGTCGTCAGCAACGGCAACTGCAAGGCGCGCCCGAGAAGGAGGACTTGCCATAGTCGACGGATAGTTCAAGGAGTTCGTACATAGGAACGAGTTCGCCGAGGACGGGTGATCGAACCTTTGCAACAGGTGTCGTAGCAGCGCACATCGTGCGCTTTCCACATCGTCGCGGCTGTTCGAAGCGAGTCGTCTATCAGCTGCGCGGTGGCGCTTACAGTACAAATCACTTCCTTGATGCGCGCGCCTCGTTGCACCGGAAACGACGGCATTGATATCGCATTCGGGAACTCGTTCGCCACTGGGTCGAGGGACATGAAGCGGGCACGGAAACAACCCCGGAGCCGACTGGGGGGCGACGGAGCACGGCCAAGCAGGGGCTGGATGAGGCCGGAAAGGGCCCGAGATTCCGAAGGAATCCTGCCGATGTTATCAACGGACCCGTGCCCTAAGGGTGTCCCGGTCGAGTGCGGCAGGGGTCGCCTCCTTAGTCCATACGCAAGGGGCCGAGGTATTCTGAACGTTAGGCCTGAGGATCTGGTTCTTCGTCGCGGTCCGGGTCCCGATCCTGCGGTTCCGGTGCGCTGCCCATGCGCCAAGCTCACCGATCACGGACTCTCGAGCCGTGACCGGGATACCCCTGCCGCTGAGTACCAGCTCCGTGATCGCTTCCAGGTCCAGGGCATCGGTTTTCACCCGACGGCGTCCCTGTGCTCTGCGCTGCTCGGCCACATGCGCGGGATTAAGCTCCAGCACCTGCCAGCCTTCAGGCCAAACCGTTGGCGCCAGTAGCGGCCGGTGGTAGTGTCCTGCGGCTTCGATGCCGACCTTCACGGGTAAATCGGTCCCAGCCAGCCTGGTACGGATTAACGCAAGGACCCCCTGCAGGCCCCGTCCGGTCATCTCGAAATCCACCGGCCCCAGCAACCGGTGCCGGCCCGCATCGGTGACCGACAAACGCGACCACCGTCTTACCCACATCAACAGCCACAACAACAGGCCAATCAGTGGGAACCATGGCTTGAACAGACATTACAAACACCTCCGGCATCTCAAAGGACCCGGCACATCAAACCCCAGGTCCTTCACGGGAATCTGATACATCCCGTCCTGACATCTCCGGAGGTGTTTGGGAAGGACTAACTCAACTCATATCAGCTGTAGCCAGCGTGGCCGGCAACCGCGGTGATGGGGGAGCAAGGGAAGCTGGCCAGTCACCATCGGCCGCCCCACTTCCTTTTCTCGGACAAGAAGGAGCAACACCATGCTTAGCCACCTGACCGCTCTGTACATCCCGGAACGGCTCAGTGAGAGCGTCACCGTGCACAGCCTCGACGCACGCCACGCCAGCCTTCAAATCATTGTCGGCGGCGGACTGGAGTGCATCGCGCAAGGAGACTGGCAGGTCTACCTGAACGCGGACACCCAGAAAGCAGCAGAACCTAACATCCGTGCCATGCAGCTGCTTCACGAAACCGGCCTTGACCTGCCGGTGACCGGAAACGTCGTGTTCCTGGGCCGGACAGGACTCAACCACGACACCGATGTACCGGAGCATCTCGTCCGATGCGCTGAAGCACTTTTGGACACCCGCCTGACCCAGCCAGCGGCATAGCAACCCGTTGACACTGCCGCCGGGCCGCTGGGCCCGGGATGGTCACCTTCGTAGAGAGATCCTCGGCGAAGGGAATATCCACCCTGAATCCCGCAAGGGGTTTTCGTCGAGGACACCCGTATCCTGTCCCGCTGGAATCTGCAGTCAGTCCCTCCAACCACAGGAGCGCTCACTGAACGATGACTGACCGGCAGAAACGCTGGATTCGTTACGGGGCGGGAGTTCTCGCAGCTACTTCCACTCGTCCCACTCAAACGTCGATAAGCAGATTCCATCAAGCTAGGACCGGCGGGACAAATGCACTACGACAGCTACGACGGAGGGTGGTCGGGTCAAACTTACGGCTCGATGATCCCGGCGCGGATAACGAATCTTGTAAGGTCCAGCCGGTCGCGCAACCCTAGCTTTTGCAGGACGTTACCCCGGTGGTGGTCGACAGTCTTCACGCTGATCCTGAGGATCTCGGCGATCTCTTTGGTGGAGTTTCCCTCTGCGATTAGTTTCGTGACCTGCTCCTCCCGTGGCGTGAGGATGCTGTCCGGCATCCGGTCGCCGCGGCGGTCGCGCTCCAGATAGTCGCGGATGAGTGCGGTGACCGCTCCGGGGTAGACGAAGGACTCCCCGCGCATAGATGCCCTGCATGCCTCGATCAGGTCGCGATCGGCGACCGACTTGAGCACATAACCAGAGGCGCCTGCGCGCAGCGCCTCGAAGAAGTACTGCTCGTTGTCGTACGTCGAAAGGATGAGGATCCGGACGTCGGGCGCGACGCGCTATTTGCCGCGCCGCCTGGATGCCGGTCATCTGAGGCATGGCGATGTCGAGAACAGCGAGATCCACCCCACCCGCAGTCGCGGCGGCGACTCCCTCAGTGCCGTCGGCGGCCTCGGCTACAACGCCGTTCAACACATATGAACCCCACGACCAGATGTCCTGGCCAATCGCGACCGGGCTCTTGATCTTCTGGGAAACCAGCAGGCCAAGCATTCCGTTGGCAGACGTCCCCTGGTCAATAAGGGCCTGGTTTTGAAAGGTCATGACGTCACCGTACTAAGGTTGGCCGGCGGCGTTGTCGTCCACCCATCAGCCAAAGGAGTGTCCGTACCGCAGCCATTCCATGCATTTGGGTTGTAGCTGGTGCTGGCAGGGTTGAGAAGACCGCCAGCAGTTCCGGTGTAATACCAGATTGTTGCGCCCGTGTAGGGAGCGGTGGCTGCAGAAGTTGCGACCTTGGCCGATTCGAGTGTCACGTATTTGGATCCAGGACCACGCACATAGCATTTCCGACTCCGGCCTTCACATACGTGCCTGATCAGACGGAGGAACCTTGCACCGTCCGATATGTGTCAGTCACGAGCTACCCTGAGAAAGGGCGCCTCGCCGCCGCACTCCTCGGTGTCCCGACCCGGTCGTAACTCGATCATAGTTCCAGCGCATAAGAGTGCCTGGCAATTCCCAGGGCTCTCCGGAACGGCAAAGGGCGCGCAGGTTTCCCCGGCTAGTGACCTCGGGGACCAGGAACTGGCTCTTATGGGTCGTAGATCGTGCCGCCCGTCCGAGTGCACCCATCAAGAGGACAATACGGGGCCGCGCTGCTACGGAAGGTCGGACCTGCTCATCTGCGTCCGACTCGGGCGCCGCAGTGCGAAGAGTCTCAGCTCCAGCTTGCGCAGTGGTGCAATGAGGGCCAACAATTCTTCGATATCGGCTTCCTCCGTTGCCTCTATCATCACGTCGCGCAGGGCTGTCCGAAGCCGCTCGAGCGCGATGGCAGCAGCCCTTGTCGGCCGGACAACGACGTTCCGTCCGGCCCGTTCGGTGCGATCGACGAGTCCTTTGGCCTCAAGGCTGCGGAGCGCAGCGCTGACATTGGGCCGTTGGAGGACGGACCGGTCCGCAATTTCGCTTGGCGTCGACCCTGGCGCGAGGTCGACAACGCGCATGACCATCTGTTCCGTCTCAGTCAAGGTTGGTACCTCACCGAGGGGTTCGACCATTCGAATAAGCCGTGCGACGTCGAGTAGCAGGTCAGCCAGCGTGCCGAGATCGTCCGCATCACCAATCTTCATCGTTTTACCTTTAGTTGTGCGTGCATAATTATGGTGAAATAATAGTTATTATGATGCTTACAGTCCACTTGAGGAAACAACAATGGATGCGCTTCTAATCGGCTTGTCGCTCGGCGCCACGGCGGGTGTCAGTCCCGGGCCGCTGCTCGTTCTCGTTGTGGCACAGACACTCCGCCGCGGTTGGCGTGGAGGAATGGCGACGGCCGTGGCGCCGGTGCTCTCGGACGCGGTCGTCGTGGTGTTGGTAGTCCTCGCGCTCGACCGGCTGCCGTATTGGACGCTATCGGTGATTGGGTTGCTGGGAGGTTTGTACTTGGCCGTCTCCGCCGGGCTGCAGTGGCACCGTGGTGCAACGGTCGATCAGGTCGTGTCTGATGTCGTGCCTCCGCGGACGGACGGGTGGCGTACTCTCCTCCAGGGCGCCTTGGTGAACTTGCTCAGCCCTCACCCTTGGATCACGTGGGCGACTGTGCTTGGACCACTGTTCTTGCGCGAGTGGAAATCGGTACCGCTCGGCGCGTTGTCTCTGGTTGCCGCGTTTTACCTAGCCCTGATCGGGGCGAAAGCGGTCGTGGCGCTGCTGCTCGCGCGCTTCCGCGATCGTTTCACCCCGCGGGCGTACACAATAACTATGCGCTCGGCGACGGTCGTACTCGGCATCCTCGGGATCGTGCTGACCGGGGTGTACGCGGTCGAACTCGTGAGGACCTCTGCCGCGTAAACAAACCGTGGCCGGGCCCCAGCCCATGGCCCCGCACGCTCAGGGGCCCGGATACGACTGATGGGGTAGGTTACGCCACCGTTCGCCGCTCGTGGCCTGCACGGTCACACATTCGAAGCCGGAGTTTTGGAAGCCACTTCTACCGTATTCTGACTGGCAGGGGTGTTGAAGTGGGACGAGTTCATGCCGCCTGCGATCACATATCTTCCCGGCAGAATGGCGTTATGCCGACTGATGAACAAAAAGACGTGCTCGGTGCGTCACGACCCCTGGAACGAATGGGACTGGCCGGTGCACGGACTTCGCCACCCGTCCTCTGATGGCACTAGTGGTTGGCACGTCTGGACGGGCGAAATTTCAGTGGAGGACGACTTCTTTCGGCCTTGGCATGCGTCTCACTCCACCCTATGCCATCACACCCGCACCGGTCACTGACGTGGGAAAACGCCCCATGACACGTTGATACGAGTTGTCTCATCTACCTCTACTCGTCCCACTCAAACGCCGATAATAATGATTCCGTCAACCTATTGGGGCCCGACTGCTGAGGAGGTCAAGGATGGCGGTCGTGACGTTCCAGCCGGATCCGACCCGCTGTACTGGGAGGCAGCCAGCGGCTTCATCGATTCCTAGCAGTTAGAATTCACCAACATCACCGTTCTAACCGGGGGCCCTTCAATGACTTATCCCTATCCCGCCATGCCGCCTGCACCGCAGCATCCCAAGCCGCCCAGGGCTCTAATCATCACGTTGATCGTCATTGGATCCCTTGCCATTGCATCCGTGCTTGGCGCGTTCATCTTCTTTGGCATTCAAGGTTCCGCTGCCGCAGCACACGAAGCACAAGCAAGTAGTGCTGCCTCATCGAGGGCAGGAGCGAGTCAATCAGCCGCAGCAGAAGCTGCCAACAAAGCCCGGGCACAACGGGATGCTGCCGCATCACTGGCCAAGGCCGAGGCGGAGAGGGCCAAGGCAGACCGGATAGCGATGGAGAAGCAGGGCTGGACATACGTGTCCGATTATCTCTACTTCGCTACACCCGAAGAAAATTACCTCTGCCCGTCCACGCGGTACGGGTGCACCTACATGGTCGTGACCAACAACAAGACCGGGGGATGCCCGCGGGGGATTGGGGTTCGAGCATCGTTCATCTCGGCAAGTGGCGTATCCGTATACAACGGGGCACGCACTACCGGGGCGCTGGCAGCCGGCGAACAGGCTCAACTGGACTTCACTGACCTATCAGGGCAAGGCGCGTCATTCCGTGTGGACTCAATGTCCTGCTACTGAGACTTGAAACCGCATTCGCCTCGACGATGCTGAGCGCAAGTTGAAACCAGGCAACCGAGATCGCTCCGGCCACCACGACCAAATGAAACACGGATGAGTCCCCGCCGGGCCGCGAAAGTGAGAGTCCAAGAAGTGCCCTACAGAATCGAATTAGTTGATGGCAAGGCTGTCCTTCCGCCTGGAGGATCCTCATGGAAGTTTGCTCGGTGGCACGATGCAGCTGACAGAATTGAGGACTACACGAAGCGAGCCGTTGGGCGTGAGCTTCTAGAACAAGAACGCGTACACGTTGAACTGGCCTTGGTCCACCGCCCAGACAACGACTACAACCCAAATGCAATCTCCGTTGCAGCACCGGACGAGTTCGGTGGAGACCTTGACCAGAGGTTCTTTGGCTACCTCTATGAAAGGGATCTAAGTCGGATTGGCAAGACGCTTCTCGCCGACCTTGCGATCGAACTTGGAGGCGGTGAAATGCGTTGTACTGGAATTGTGAGCGAAGGTGGATTGGAGTTAGATCTTCCGCAGCCTGTGGAATTGATAATGGCGGTTGACAGGTTTCGTGCGTTTCACATGAAGGCCAAATGAGCAGTGCCGGTTACACCGGGTTTGGGGACAGGGTTCCGAGAGACGATACCCGAGACGCCGGGAGCTCTGCTCCCGTCCGGGAGGCTACGTGGATTCTCCAATCGCACGCCTGAAGGTAGATTCTCGGTTTCGCCGCGTCCTGACATGCAGGGCTCGATTGCCTTACCCGCTCCTTAGATTGAAGCGGGGCGATCACCCCTCCTTGAGCAGGAAAACCATACCCTCGGGCGCGAGCACCTCGTATCCGACATTCATGAGGGGAAGAAGCGAACCAGACTCATCTCGGGCGCCCGAGGGTATAACGACGTTGCCCCATCTGCCGACTGCCTTTGTCTCAACTTCGACAGCGGCGTCGTCGACTCCCGCGCGCCAGCGCAGAACGGAATCTGGCAATGTCGAGCTGTCATCGCGCTTAACCCATATAGCGCGCAGTTTCGGAGCGTTCGTCACGGTACACGAGTCGGGGTCAGCTATGACGATGAAGAGTCAGGCGGACCATTACCGACAACGTCCGGTGTGTTTGCCGTTCCTTCCACTCCGTGGTTCATGGCCTGTATTAGCTGCCAGTTGTCGACCCCAAAGGTTTGGGCAGCCCAGCAGCCACATATCGTTGACCGGAGGATTCCGGATTTCAACGAATGGGAGAGGCGAATTGACCACGACTGCTTGTGGGCGCTGCGGCACGATTAGCCACATGACACTGATCGGGGGCGTTCACCTGGCACCGGCAGGACCCAGCCGATCGTTCTGGGTTGAATCGGTTTTCCGCTGCGACAAGTGCCTAAGGTTCAATATAGGCTCGGTTACGCACGGAAGTGGTCCTTCTCGTACAGACATCCAGAGTTTGATGAATTTCTGGAGTAAGAACCCTCCCACGCACTGGTCGCCTCCGTATCTAAAGGGTCAGGACTATCAGGATGTTCCGGAGTCTGTTGCGATACCCGCGTCAGAGGCCCACCGACGCAGAAGTATTGATGCGCTGATGTCTACCATTCTTATGGCGAGATCCGTGATTGAATCCGTGGCGAAGGACAACGGAATTGAGAACGGAAACCTTTACCAAAAGATCGACAAGCTCCACGAGACGGGACTCATCGATGAGTTCACCAAGGAGACAGCGCATACGATCCGGGTGTTCGGCAATGACATGGCCCACGGTGATTTAAGCGAAACCAGTAGACTCTCTGGACGCGGACAGCATCCTCGAATTCATGGACTTGATCCTCCATGGTGTATACCAGTCGCGCGCCGAACTTCAGAGGCTGCAGGAGGCTGCAGACTCTCGAACAGCGGCCCGAAGCGCGAAGGCTATTCAGCCTCTGTAACGGGCTACGATAGGGCAGAAACCAAAGGCACGTAGAGCCTGCATTATTTCGTGCATTTTGGCTTTTAGACTAATTGAGCATCATTTCTCCGCGAAGGAACTTCGCCGAAGACTGAAATGATTCAAGGGTGATCCAGGACCCCAGATACGTCCTTTTGGGGGAGGGAGTGAAGAGTGCGCGGTCAGCACGCACGCCGAATAGTTCATGATTCTCTCGTCCGAGACCAGAGCGGACACGACAGGCGTGCTCCGTGAACCTGGGATCTCTGAAACCTTCGTGGAGACAGGCTATCGCTCCTCCAAGTCACCATTGAACCAGCTACGCCAGCGCCTGCCATCAGCGTCTATGAAGTTTGCATAGGCTGCGCCGACGATGCGCTCGTCCCGGTCAAATCCCTCTTCTGAGCCGGGAACCATCAAATGGTATGTCTCCTGGTGACATTCTCTTCGCTTCTTATCGAGAAGAATCAAAAAGACACTGTTAATCGATAAGTTACTGTTATTTAGAACCTGGATTTGAAGCATTTTGTCGTATCCAGGTTTCTTTCTTATTGAAACGGATACAGCCCTTGCTTGTGCTTTCCTGTTATCAGCCGCAATGCGGATCCTCTCGTCGACTTGGTGCCGATAGGTGAATGCGGCGACCAGAAGTGCACCGCCCGTTAGCGCTGCCCCAAAGGCTGTTCCGAATGCACTTATCCAGTCCGAAGTTTTATCTTCTGAGCCTGAGTTCAACGCTAAGGTACAAAGAATGAAGGCAGCACCGAAAAGGAAGATGGCGGCGCATGCTAGAGCAGATGGGCGTATGAGCCACTTCCAAGCGGCTGCAACTCTTTGAAACGCCGTGGGCGCCTTTGCTTCACGGGTGGCCTCAGCGGTCATCGTGGGCTTCCTTCAGATGCGGGCTTTGATTTGGGGCAGGTGCTCGGCAGCATTCCTAGCGGAGCATCTTGCTCGAGCTTAGGGGAATGCTCGCCTACAAACGAAACAGTAACTCTGGGCGCCTCATTGTCCGCCGGCGCAGAGTCGTGGTGAAGGAGTTAGTGGGAGGTCGAGTACGGGCTAGTTCGTCTGGGCGTAGGGTGCGACCTGCCGATTCTCCCGAAAGGGACTGCCCCCGGTTTTGTTGACTCCTTGACCTAGCGAGCTGGTGCTCGTGGAAGGATGTTGACCATGCCCACGGCTTATGGGGCGGAGTTCCGCCAGGATGTTATTGATGTGGCCCGCAAGGGCGAGGCGCCGCTGGCGCAGATTGCGAAGGACTTCGGGCTTTCGGTCACCACGTTGAAGCGCTGGGTTGCCATCGCCGAACGCAAGGACTCTGGCGCCGGCCCGGCAACGGGCGAGTCTGCCGAGATGCGCGAGCTGAAGAAGCGCAACCGCCTGCTGGAGCAGGAGAATGAGATCCTGCGCCGCGCTGCTGCCTATCTGGCAAGGGACATCAACCCAAAATGACTCTTCTATGGGTTGTGTCAAGCCATGATGGTTTGGAGTTGGCGGAAGATGGAGCGGCAGACGTAGCGCTTGAGGTTCCGGCGGATCTCGCGGTTTGATTTTCCCGTTGCCCGGCTGCGGGTCACATAGTCCTTGGTTTCGGTGTCGAAGCTCATGCGGGTGCGGACGATGACGTCGAAGGCCCGGTTGAGTTGCCGGTCGCCGGAGCGGTTGAGCCTGTGCCGGGTGGTGTTGCCGGAGGAAGCAGGGCGTGGCGCAACACCTCCGAGGGCGGCAAATGCTGCCTCTGAACGGATCCTGCCGTGATGGGAGTACGCACAGATGATGATCGCCCCTGTTACGGGACCGACGCCCGAGATGGTTTGCAGTCCAGGAGCCAGTTCTTCGGTGAGCTGGGCCAGGGCCTTGTGATTTTCGGCGAGCTGAATCGTGATGTCTTTAACGGCCAAAGCCAGGCGTTTGGCCTCGGCGCGCGCGATCTGGACCATGGGGTCGACGATGTTTGAGCTGCGCCAGGCGGCGATGGTGGTGATCTGGGAGTCCCGCAGAGATGACCGGGCGTCAATTCCGAGGTCGGTGCCGCGGATCAAGGCGGTGAGGGCGTTGCGGTTCGCGGTGCGCTGGTGATCCAGCAGGGACCGGGAGGCCAACAGAATTCTGATTGCGGTCCGGGCTCCGGCTGCGCGTGGCTCCATCACCTGATCGCGGGGTCGCCCCAGGACTGAACGGGCTGCGGCTTCGGCATCGATCGGATCCGATTTCCCGGTGAGGGCCCGCGATGAGCGGGTAGGAGGCCTGACCTCGCCAACCTCGATGTCAGCGGCAAGCAGGGCCTGGGTGAGCCTGGCACCGTAGGAGGACGTGCCCTCAACAGCAGCGAAGATCCTCTCCCCGCCGGTGCGCCGCCGGATCCAGGTGATAGCACGGTCCATCCCCGCGGAGGTGGCCGGAAACGCGGCGGTGTCGACCACTGCCCCGGTTGCGGCATGAACCGCGGTGAAAGTGTGGGTGCGGGCGTGAGTGTCGACCCCGACGACGAACGCAAATTCCTCGGCGATAATCGCCATTGTGATCTCCTTTTCCTTATGAACCGGACAGGTGGCAGGAGCCTGCCTGAGTCGCTTGGAGACGCATCTGTAACGAGTCACACCCAAGTGGTGGACAGTCTTCTGATCAGGTCATCCGTGCGGGCAGGCCGGTGCCCGGAGAATGGTGCGGACGAGTCATTTTCAAGACACCGCATGAGCGGGTCGGATATACCCTGAGTCACACGCCGTTCTCCGGGACCAGCCTGCCAGCCAACCTCGGGCCGGCTACTGACCATTACAGATCTACCCGCTGGTCACGGATCTTGCCGCCGACGGTGTTCCCGTGGCGGTGACCTGCAGGGTGTTGAAGTTCAGCAAGCAAGGCTATTACCGGTGGAGAGCCAGCCCGGTGACGGAACGGGACTGGGTCGATGCGCACCTGGTCAATGCAGCCCGGGACATCCATGCCGACGATCCGGCGTTCGGTTACCGGTTCATCGCCGACGAACTCCCGGAGAAGGGCATCATGGTCGGCGAGAACAGGGTCCAGCGCTTGTGCCGGGACCACGGCATCTGGTCCGTATTCTCCAAGAAGCGTGGCCTGAATCGGAAGCCGGGACCACCGGTCCACGATGATCTGGTGGAGCGGGACTTCACCGCCGCGGTGCCGAACGAGCTGTGGCTGACCGACATCACTGAGCACCCCACTGCCGAGGGGAAGCTCTACCTCTGTGCGGTGAAGGACGTCTATTCCGGGAGGATCGTCGGTTATTCGATGGACTCGCGGATGAAGTCCTCGCTTGCCGTCGCCGCGCTGGAGAACGCGGTGCGGGCGCGCCGCCCGGCAGGGACGGTGGTGCATTCGGACCGTGGGTCCCAGGGCGTATTCAACCGGTCGAAGCAACACCTGATCACGGAGGTGTTGGATGTCGGTTCGAAATCGTCAGAAGCAGGTACGGGCGTATCGAGGGCAGATCCCTTCGCCGGGTCGGCCGTCGGTGGCTTGGCGCGAGGACCGGGTACGGTTCTGGGTCGCGATCGCCACGGGCGCGAAGACGCGGGACGCTGGCGTCGCGGCGGGCGTGTCAGAGCCCGTCGCGCATCGTTGGTTCCTGCACGCTGGCGGTGTGAATCCTCAGCTGGCCCCGACACTGTCTGGGCGGTATTTGTCCTCGAGCGACCGTGAGAACATCGCGTTGTGGCGTGCGCAAGACTGTGGAGTGCGAGAGATTGCTCGCCGGCTGGGCCGAAGCCCATCGACGATCTCGCGGGAGCTGCGTCGGAACGCGTCGACGAGAACGTATCGCTTGGACTACAAGGCGTCTACAGCGCAGTGGCATGCCGAACGACGAGCCCGCCGTCCCAAGACCGCGAAGCTGATCACGAACAAGGACCTCCGCGATTACGTCAATGACAAGCTCAGCGGACACGTCAGATCCGGCGGAGGAGAACGTTTGGGCCCGGTCGGCCCGGTCTGGGACGGGAAGAACAAACCGCATAGGGAGGACCGCGAATGGGTGAGGGGGTGGAGTCCTCAGCAGATCGCGAAACGCCTGCCGGTCGAGTTCCCGGATGATCCAACGATGCGGATCTCGCACGAAGCGATCTACCAAGCCCTTTATGTTCCGAGCCGAGGCGGACTGACCAGGCAGCAGGCGTGGCACCTGCGCCGAGGGCGCACGAAACGCACGCCACGAGCGCGAACACGTCAGCAAGCCTGGGCGCATGTCACCGACGCCACAACCTTGAAGAAGCGACCTTCCGAAGCGGACGAGCGGAAAGTCGCAGGCCACTGGGAAGGAGATCTCATCATTGGTCTCAACCGGTCAGCGATCGCGACTCTGATCGACCGCACGACGCGTTTCGCCATGCTCGTTCATTTGCCTCGGCAGAAGGGTTACGGAGTGGTCAAGCCGACAAAGAATGGGCCAGCATTGGCTGGCTACGGGGCGGTCACGATGAAGAACGCACTCGTCCGGACCTTCGAGCCGCTTCCGGCGGACCTGCGACGTTCCCTGACTTGGGACCGCGGGAAGGAGATGTCCGCGCACGCCCTTCTGACGCAGGAAATCGGGTTGCCGGTCTATTTTGCCGACGCGAAGAGCCCATGGCAGAGAGGGAGCAATGAACACCTCAACGGGCTGCTTCGGCAGTACTTCCCGAAAGGCACCGACATATCTCGTTGGAGCACGCCAGAGATCCAAGCTGTCGCCGACATCATCAACAACCGGCCGCGCGGGGTACTAGGATGGCGCACTCCAGCGGAAGCCTTCGCGGACCAGCTAAGCTCAGTCCCAATAGCGACTGTTGCTTCGACCGGTTGATTACGCCCAGTTCAGGTCCCGCCGCTTCGTTGAATCGCTCCGGCACCACGGGCTCACAGGCTCGATGGGCAGGGTCGGCGCGTGCGCGGACAACGCCGCGATGGAATCCTTCTTCTCGCTTCTACAGAAGAACGTCCTCGACCGTCAGCGGTGGACCACCAGACAGGAACTCCGGCTGTCCATCACGACCTGGATCGAACGGACCTACCACCGCCGGCGACGGCAAAGACGGCTGGGAAAACTCACGCCAATCGAATATGAAACAATCAACCGAACCGCGCTCATAGCGGCCTAAGACCCCGAGTCAACAAAAGCCGGGGCAGTCCCAAATGGTTCGAACCAGTGCTCGAGCGCCATGGGAGCGAGCCGGAAGGTTTCGGTGACGTGCTGATTGTGTTGGAAACCGTCCATGCTGGGGTTATAGAGCATGTCGCTGTCCGTGTCTTCGAGCATCCTGTCGGTCAAAGTGCCCCGCCAATCGGGTTCCAGGTCAAGGTCGTGGGTGTCAGTTACGAGTTCGACTTTGTCGAGGAGGCACCGCACGGTGAGTTCCTGGGCTACGCAGCTGGGCATGGACCATGTGCCGGCGAGTTTGGTCGTGAGATCAGCGGCTACGATGAGGAAACGGCGGGCGAAGAGTCCGTTGTACTTTGCCGCGTACTGCGGTGGGAGGGTCCACAGCACCTGTGTTTCTTGGATGTCTTCGGCGGTGATGTCTTCTTTGTCGTAGAGAGCGATAATGTCTTCAAAAAGTTCATCGATGAGGATGATCGAGGCTTGCCAGAGCGCCCCGGCGAGCAGGCGGGCACGGTCTAGCCCGAGGCGCCGTTCATCCTCATTCAGCCCGGCCATCCACTCGAATGTCTCGACGTCCAGTTCGGGGCGCTCCTCCTCGGAGAGACTGTCCGGATGAGGCACATACCGAGGTCCCGCAGTGTCAGCCCTTTGAAGCGGTCCGCGTCCGCATACAGTTCCGCAGGCGCGCTGCCGTCCGTGTCCATGCCTCTGATGCTACCGTCCACCCCCGGGCCCGGCTTGATGTAGATCGGGCTACCCCGAGACGCGGCCGGCCACATGTCCGGCCAATCCCTGGGCTGGTTCGGCCGGAGACTGGTCCCTTCGGTGGTCTTGGTCCGAGACGGAAGATCCGGACACTGAAATCGCCCTCGGGGCGGCCGGCCATGGCACTTGCCGCGTCCAGAACCATCCCTTTGACCTCGCTGAGCTTCCGGGCCGGGTATCGGCCCCTTGACTTCAGGAACCTCGATCCACGAATTGTCGCCGCGGCAGCCTCGTGCCGTGATATCCATGCCCGGATTCCACCTCTCGGGGGAACTTACGGGGCCGTACTGGGTTGCTGCCGCACGACCGGGTGCCATCGCAGGCTCTCAAGGAGACCGGCGGTGGCGCGTTCGATGGCATCAGCACCGTCTTGCAGGGCTTGCCGACATCAGCCGCCACGGGATGACCAAGAAACTTATCCCGTTGCGCGTCACGATCCAGGCCATCGCGACACTGTTCCGCCAGGAGAGATCCGTCCCTCGTGTTGGTGGTGGAAGTCGGCGTGCGCCCGAGCCGACCAAAAATCTGTTTCTATCTCTTTGCTAGCCCTAGATAGATCTCACTAGATCTGGATGAAGGTGTCGCGCATGGGTTCGTAAGCCCGGACCCGATCCACCCTTGGTGGCTGTCATTTGTCGGGGCTGCTTTGGTTCTGCAACGACTGCACGGCTCAATGAGGCTACTGACTGACGCTCGTGGTCGGAAGCGACTCTGCCTGTGGTTTGTCGTTCCAGGACCAGGCTCTCCCGCGAGATTCCCTTGATGGGGTCTCGGTTGGATCCTCTTCACGAAAAATCTGGTTTCGGGTCGTTCTTCTCAGCAGTGTATTCGCTAGGTGGAACTAAGGTTGGAGCATGAACTCGAACCATCTCTTTGCACCGCTTCCGTCCGAGATGCGTAGGCGGTCCGAGATGGCGAAGCTGGAGGCGGTAAGAGGTATTCAATGGCGTGACGACTGTCCTCCCGAAGTGGGCCGCAAGGTTGCGGCCCTGCTGCGGCGGGCAACGAACGCTGCTTGGCGCGTGTTGAGGCTGGCCGAAGAACACTGGGTGGCGGGAAGCAGTTCGACGGTGGTCACAATGGAAATCGAACGTTGTTTGGCGGGCGAAGGTTCCGAGGTGGAAAGGCTGGACGCTCTAGCCGCTGTTGTATATGCATTCATAGAACTTAGCCGCAGTGATAAGGAACTGATTGAGGGAGACTTCAACACGCCCGATGAGGAACCTCGATACGAAGTGGATCGCTTCCTTACCTCGGTAAACGACGTCCTCCTTGCTGAGCGTGTGGAATGGCATTTCAGCGACGAAAGTTTTGTGCAGCGTGGCAACTCCGTTATGTACGCGGACGTAGTCAAGCCAGCAACGGTTCTCCTTGATTCAAGTCCAGAATTTGCTAAAGCCTCTCGCGGCTTCAGCGCCGCAATTTCGCGCTTATCGGACAACAAACCCGACGTTGCCATCACCGATGCCGCATCTGCAGTGCAGGAAATGTTCAGAGCTCTTGGCGTGCAGGGAAACAGCATTACCGATCAGATCGATGCTGCTGCGCGGCAGAAAGTCATCACACAGGCGGACAGGCAGCTCCTAAGACCGCTCGTGAACTGGCTCAATGCCGATCGTTCTGACCGTGGTAATGCACACCACCATCGGGCAGACGACGCCTCCAAGGCTGACGCGTGGCTTGCGATACACGTTGCTGGAGCCCTGATGGTCCGGCTGTCGAATCAAGAACCAAGGGACATACTCGCGGCACGTGAACGACGTGACCGAGCCGACGCAGCCAGGGCTGTCGAAACTGTGAACCATGAACCACCAGAGGCACTAGCTGAATTCGATCCTTGGACGATGACTCCCGAACAGGTCGCACAGTGGCAAAACCAAGAACCTCCCTTCTAATCAACAAGTATCGATTAGGAGGAGACCATACAGACAACCGAACGGCTGCGCTTCTTCAGTACTTGTTTCCGAAGATTCTTCAGTTAGGCAGACGCCAGGTCTATAGCCTCGTGGGTTGTCGATCGAGGCGGCGACATTCGGCACAACTGACCGCCCCAAATCCGCGGAGTCCCAAGGCTATTCAGGCGAGCGAGGCAGGATCAGCGGATCGGACGAATTGATTCATCTGATGAGATACGCGGACTACTGATGGCGAAGTACGTTATCCGTTTTCTTGCCATGCGCGGGCGTTAAGGACGCTGATTATGCTTGAAGACGATGTAGTCAGACATTCGCGTGGCTGCGCGGGCTGCGTGCTGTGTGATGACCGCGGGGCTGTAGTCGAGTAGATCAATGAGTGTTCGGGCGTCGACTTCCTGGGTGAGGTCGCGGAGTGTGGCGTTTCGGGCCCGTTGTGCGTCGATTCCAAGGACTTTGAGCCGCTCGGAAAGGGTCGCCGGGTGAAGGTGCTGGCCCGCGCGGGTGCCGGGGAAAAGCCACGAGGTATTTGAGTTCGTCGTGTTCTGGTTCTCAGATCCCTCACGCTGGCTCCAGAACATCTCGGTTATTGCTGCGGGGATAGTGGCCGGCGTGGTCCCAAGCTTGAGAAGCATGCCCGCCGGAGTGATGCTGATGTGTTCGTGGCGGAGCATGACGATCTTGTTCAGTGGATGTGCCCAGAGCAGCAAGATCAACCCAGCGAGGCGTGTGGACCTTATGACGTGGTCGTGTTCCAGACAGTTGCGCACGAGTTCAATACGTTCGGCTTGAGTGATCGTTGGCGTGGATTGAGCGGGACGGAACGGCGCGTCGAGGTGCCCTCGCCGTGTGCTGTCGCGGTTGAGCCACCGGACAAAATTACGGATGTGCTTGCGGGTGCTGGGCCCGGTACTGAGATATTCGTCGATGTGGGCTTGTCTTAGTTCGCCCGCTGCGATGCCGTGAGAGTCGCGGAGCCAGATGAGGAGCTTGCCTGCTTCGGTGATGTCCTGTTTCGCTGCGTGGGTAACGGTCTCGAGATTCACGGCAGGGTCTGTTGCTTTGTCCCGGATGCGTTTGAGGTGGTGCCATGCCGCGTAGCGTTCGATCACCTGGCTTGTGCCGTCGTCGGGGAGGTTGCTGATCCTTGTGGCCAGCCAATGTTCGAAGCGGGTGAGATTTTCATTGCCGCGCCCTGGCATCATGCGGTGGTGGACCAGCAGTGCGCGCAGGTGTTCGGCGGCAGTGGACCGGGGAAGGGCGTCGAAGGCCTCGTGAGTGAGCTTGAGTGTTCGGTCCCCGATTGCTTCGAGTAGTGCCCGGGCCTTGGTGCCGCGGCGCATGTAGGTGTAGATGCTCTCGGGCCTGCCGGTTTCGGTGAGGAGGCCGATCAGCCGGCGCAGACGGAAATCATCATTGGGTTTGAGCACTGCCGTGAGGTCGTCTGTGAGGGTGCAGCGGATGCAGAGACCGCCCCGGAACCGTTCGGATTCGCTTTTGCATCGTGTGCAGGTCAAGGCAGTAGTGATGTCAGCGCAGTCGCGGCAGATGGGTTCTTGGTCTGGCGAGCGGCCAGGGAGCATGCGGGTCTCACCGCAGTTGGGGCACTTCCCGCGGCTGTGGGTGGCCTCTGTGAAGCAGGCTCCGCAGACTGGGCCGTCGGGCCAGTGCACCCGGATCTTGGCGACTTGCTGGTGGCACCGACCGCAGGTGTAGTCTCCGCTTGAGCGTGGTCGGCCGCTTTTTTTGGGGGTGGGCAGATCGGTGAGTGTTGGCGGGCGTGCGGAGCCGTTGCCGCCGGTGGCTGGACGCCCTCGGCTAGTCATCGTCATCGACGATCCGGGCGCGGACGGGGCGGTAGTTGCGCATGTCCGGGACATCTCCAGTCGCTGTTTTGCGGTGGTGCCGGATGGTCTTGGTGTCGGTGGCCGTGTAGGTGATCAGGTCGTTCGGCGTTACGTCCAGGGCATCGCAGAGTGCAACGAGGACCTTGAAGGAGATCCGTTCAGGTTCCTGGGTCACGATCCGCCAAATGGCGTTGGCGGTCAAGGTGATGCCGCGATCGTGCAATAGGGCGGCGAGTTCCTTGGCCGTATGGACCCCGCGGCGTGCCATGATCTCGCGGACCCGCCAGGTGTAGTCGATCTCTCGTCTGCTCATCAGTGTTTCCTCTCGCGCAGTTCCAGGGCCGCGTTGATGATTCGTTCATGCACCCGCTCAAGTGCGAGGCGTTGATAGTCGGGGGAGGGCAGGGTGTAGATCGACGTCGTGGCCGCGTGCTCGTGGCCGAGCTGCAGCTGAACGAAAGCCACATCGAAACCCTCACCGGTAACCAGGTGCGTGGCATACGAACGGCGGAAAGAGTGCAGGTCCAGGCCCGGCGGGAACCCCAGCTCGTCCACAAGGTCATGGAGCCGGCCGATCAGGTGTGATTCGCCAACAATTTTTCCCGCGCTGGTTGGGAAGAGGTCTGTGACGGGATGCCCATAGCGGGGGAGTCCGTTCCTGATCCAATCGGCAACCATTTCCGCGGACCACTCCCAAACCGTCAGGACGGAACGGACCTTCTTCGCGGAGCCGCGGTGAGGCTTTCCCCAGCGCACCCGGAGTACGCCATGGTCTCCAAGAAACGGCGCCTTGCCGTTGCGCGAAAAGTCCGCCACCTGCAAGTGGCGCAGTTCGTCCGAGCGCAATCCCCATCCATAAGCTGTCTTGAACGCAATCGCATCACGCCAGGCAGCCAGTGCACCCTTGCGACCGGAGTCCATGATCCGCACGACCTCAAGGTCGGCCAGATCAAACAGCTCCTGCAGCTCGCGCTGGCTAAATGGCCGCTTGGCCGGACGGGCTTCCGTCGGCTGCGCGTGCGTCACCCGGTTCAGCTCGGTTACCACCTGGGCAAAGACCTGGCCGAAGAGCTTCGCGCTTTGCCCACACCAGTCATAGTGCGGGCTGCAGGCATAGTCGCAAAACAACTTCACCGCACCCTGATAGGAGCGGACAGTGCCATGGGACAGATTTCGCACAGCACGCGCATGAGAGAAAAAATCGTCCGCGTCGCCCAACGTCCACTGCCATGGATACCGGCCGGAAAAGTCCACGAGGCTCAGCACGACGTTCCGCCTGGTGCGGATAGTCGACGGCGAGAAATCCTTCGCGCGCTGCTGGCGCTCCCAGCCATCCAGGACAAGCGTCAGGAACGACTCCGGATCCGGCGCTTCGCCGCCGAACGGAACAAACAGAACATTCTCATCATCCTGCGCCATGGTCAGTCCTTGCATCGTCGCAGCTCTTTGCGATCTTCGCACGCAGATTGCGAGAACCGCAATCACCAACGGTAAAAAGGCTGCTCACAGGCCACTTACTGCGGGCCATCCAGGCGCTCCACGGAACTCACCCGCGCTGTTCCCGGGGGGCCTAACGTCACAATGAATCTGCATGTCAGGTACCGATTAGGGGAGAGCGGCAAGACGTTCCCCGAAAGCTCACGATGTGCACGATTCGCACTTAAAGTCATTACTGCCTTACATAACGTCCGTTATCGGCGTTCGAGTGGGACGAGTAGAAGTAGATGAGATAACTCGTCCAGACCTGTCATGCAGCGTTTTCCCACGTCAGCTTCGGGTGTGCTGAGGGCATCGTCGAGTAACAGCCATCGGCTCGGCCGCGTCATTGCGCGTTGTAGCGGCGTAATCTCTCATTAAATGAGAGATTCTTGCGTAGAGTTTTGCTCCTGACTATCGAACCTGGGCGGATTCCTGCCTTTCTGAACACTGAGAACATTGGGCTGCTGCGGGCCGATGACCGGGTTTTCGAGGCGATGCTTGATGGTTTGCGTGCGCAGATGCTGGCACGCGGGCTCTCGACCGCGTATATCAAGAGTTCCTGCAGTGTGATTGAGCGGTTCCAGGACCACGCAAACGAGTATCCGTGGACGTGGTCGGCGCACCACGTGGACGAGTTCTTCGCGGACAGGCGCAGTTCAGAGCATGGCCTGGCGTTGTCCACGCTCCGGTCCAACGCTGGAGCGATCAAGGCGTTCTGTGCTTATCTGACCGATGGTCGTTATGGGTGGGCAGCCCTTTGCGAACGGGTGTTCGCCGACATTCCGGTGCAGGTCGTGTTCGAGTGGAACTCGCCGCGGCACACCACCGACGACGCCGTGCGGCCGCGCCGGCGGGCGTTCACCAGGGCGGAGCTTCAAACGTTCTTTGACGTCGCTGATGACCTGGTGGATACGGAGTTCTCCAAACGCTCCAAGCGTTGGTTGCCGGCGTTGAGGGATTCGACGGCGTTCAAGGTCGCCTACGCTTACGGGCTGCGCCGCCGTGAACTGAGGATGCTCGAGTACGTCGATTTCGGCCCCAATCCCCACGTTGAACAGTTCGGCCGGTTCGGCGCGCTCCAGGTCGCTGCGACACAGACAAAGAACTTCTCGAACGCATAAAACTGCTCCCCTTAAATCGGAACTGAAAATTTCTCATTCCAACTTCAGGGGAGCAGTTCATAGTTGCCGGGAGCCCTCGCTTCTCAACGGGTTGGTAGGCACAGGCTCCTACGGGTTTTGACTGCTTCGGTCCTCGCCGTGTAGGCGACGGAAGAACGCCGAGGCTTGACTGAAGCGAAAGGGGCGGCAACGCCCGCTGAGCGGCCAATACCTAAAGCGATACCGTCGCGATTGCGGTGTGCTGATGACGTGCTATTTCGGTCTGAGTGATCTTTTCGTCAAGGAGTTCGACGACGATCTTTCCGTCACGAAAGACAAGCACCCGATCGGAAAGCTGACAGAGCTCAGCGTCGTCGGAACTCGCGACGATGACGGCGCACCCGGCATGCGCCGCCTCCATAGTCAAGGTGTGGATTGCCGATTTCGCGTGAATATCAACACCTTGCGTCGGCTCGTCGAGCAGAAGCACCTGAGGGTTCTTTCGTAGCCATTTGGCAAGCACCACCTTCTGCTGATTTCCACCCGAAAGGGTTGCAAAGGCCGCTGTTGTAGACGTAGGGCGAATTCCCAGCCGCTGAATCCAGCCCAGCACTTCCTGCTCCTCGCGTCTGTCGCTGAGGAGGCCGAATTTTCCGCTGAACCGACTCACGTCTGTCAATGTCAGATTGTGCTTTACACTCAGCGTCCCGATGCTCGACTGCCGCGCGCGATCGGCTGCGACTAGAGCCATCCCGTTTCGGATCGAGGCCCGGGGATCTCCCGAGTCGATGGGCTGCCCATTGATTCGAATGACACCACTGCGTCGGGATGCTCCGAAGATCAGCTGCAGCAGTTCGTCTCGCCCGGAGCCAGTCAGCCCGGAGATACCCACGATTTCTCCCGCCCTTACTTGCAGATCCGCTTGCTGGATCACTGCGCCGGACAGCCCGCTCGCCTCCAGCCGAACAGGCCCTGTGCCGCGTATTTCTTTAGCGGGAAGCTCGGCAAACTCGACATCCCCGAGCATCAGCGAGACGAGTTGAGACTTATCGATATCGGCAGTGGGGATGGTCGCGACCCGCTGGCCATCCCGCAGGACTGTCACTCGGTCCGCGATCGCGAAAACTTCGTCGAGGTGATGCGAGACGAAAACCACCGACATGCCTGAGCGCCGTAACCGGTCCATCATGTCGAACAGCGCCGTCGACTCCCCGACCGGCATTGCTGCCGTCGGTTCGTCCAATACCAAAACCCTCGCGCTCCGCCAGTCGTGAAGTGCTCGAGCGACTGCGACGGCAGTTCGCTGTGCTGCCGACAGTTCGCCGACGGGAATCCGCGCGTCGATCTCGTAGCCCAGCGATCGCAAGCGCTCTTCAGCGTCGCGGCGCGCGGCACGCCATCGGATGCGGCCCAGCACACCCGTCGGGTAGCCGACTCCAAGCCCCAGATTCTCTATTGTGTTTAGTGCGTCGACTAGGCCTAGGTTTTGATGTACGAAGCGGAATCCGGCGTCTGCGAGACCATGGCGTTCGAGACTCACAGGTGCGCCGTCGACTTCAACTAAGGCGCCCGGCTCGGGCGTGTGGAATCCCGACAGTATCTTGATCAACGTCGACTTGCCGGAGCCATTGCCGCCGAGCAGGGCGTGGATTTCGCCCCGACGGATGTCCAGCGAAACGTCATCGAGAACCAGGGCGTCGCCGAATGCTTTGCTGAACCCACGTAACACTACAACTCCCTCGCGGACCTCCTGGCTCATCGCAGTGCTGCCTTCGCAGGGCTGCGACGGACGCTAGGCGGATCGGTCTTTCGGGGATGCCGTCCCCTGCGAAGCTGCCTTAAGTGACGACTGGCGAGGGCGACCGCCAGGATTAGTGCCGCACCTTGAAACAGCGGCTGGCTCCAAGCGGATGCGGAGGGGGCGGCCAGGGTGAGTCCTTGAATGCCGAAGGCTAGGGCGAAGTACGCCACCAATGTCCCCCACACGTTTGGTCGTTGCTGGAATTGGGACGCACCAAGGAAAACGGCCGTGACTGCTGGGAAGAGGTACCCCGGCCCAGTGGTGGGAGCAAACACCGCGAACTGCATTGATAGAACGATGCCTCCGAGGCCGGCGATGAAGCCCGACGCGATCAACGAACCCCAGATCATCCGATCTGTTGGGACACCGGCGAGGCGGGCGGCTTCCGCATTCCCACCGGTGGCGAAGAGGTACCGGCCGATGCGTGTGTGCTCGAAGATGAACCACAGTAGAAGTGATACCGCCAGCAGGAAAAAGATGATGATTGGAGCGCCCAGAAATCGATCGATGCCCAGCGCGGCCCAGAAATCTGGAAAGTGGCCAATGATCTGTGAGTTCCCCGAGATCAGGATCGAACCCGCGAGAAGAAGCTGACTTACTCCGAGCGTGGCGATGAACGAATCGATGCGCAATCTAACGACGATAAAGCCCGATAACGCTCCCACTGCGGAGGTTGCCAGGAGGGCGATAACCGCAATAAATAGGATCGGAAGATCGGTCGCGATATTGAGGAACACGCAGAGGGAGAGGCTGAGCGCTAATAGTCCCCCAACTGAAAGGTCGAACGCTCCTGCGGTGAGAGGGACCAGGAAGGCCAGCGCGACCAGGCAGGGCACGACACCTTGGTGAAAGACGATGGAGAACGTTGTTGCTGATAAGAAGGTGGCCGGTTCGAGAATGCCGAAGGTAACCATGAAGAGCACCCACAGCCCCACAGCGCTGAATCGGCTGAGGCGGAGGCGAGCGACAGCAGCCACTATGCGCCCCTGGACGGTCATCGTGTCGTCCGGCGTCACTGCACGTGCCAGATCTTCTTGAACTGCTCCTCAAACCCCGACGGACCCGGCCAGAGACCGCCCTTAGGGATGAGCGTCTGTGCGGCTTCCGGTGTCTCAACCACCCATGCGGGCATCAGCCGCTCCTCCTCCGAGGGCTGGGGAAGCCCTGCTGCGTACCTGGCCATCTGGTTGACGGATGCCCAACCCATGTAGTGGGCTGCTTGTGGGAGCATCATGGAGACCGTTCCATGCACCATCTCTTGCGTTACCGCAGGTGAGGTGGTCCCGTCGACGATCAGCTTTAGCCGATCGGCAAGACCTACTGAAGCAAGTGCGGCACCAACCCCCGTGGCGGCGTCGCCGAAGGAGAACGCTACATACTTCACTTCCGGGTGCGCCTGAACAAACGCAACCACGCTTGCGGGGACCGCGCCACGCCCGATCTCTTCCAGGCTGATCGAATGCAGGTTCAACGAGCACTTGGCGCATTCCGCGAACCGGTTCTTCAGGGCGGCAGCTGAAGCCTGCTGAACCGGTCGGTCACCCAGATAGAAGTACACCGCGTTTGCAGTGCTGCCGGAATCGGCCATCATCCAGTCGGCGAGGTACTCAGCGCTGCGTTCAGTGGTGGGCGCCATATTGACTCCGGCGTATAGACCAGCGCTTTCGTCGGTTTGGATATCCGTGGAGTTTACAAAGACGGGGATTCCCGCTTTGTGGGCATCTTTGAGGCCAGCTTCAAGCGCTTCTCTCGGCTGACCCGAGGTGACGATGAAATCCGGATGTCGGACCACGGCGCTCCTGAGGGACGCGCTCATGTCATTCGTGTCGTACACCATTGTCTCGACGGTCCACCCGAGTGCCTTTGCCGCATCCTCGAACCCCTGGTTGAATCGGGCACAAGTCGGCGCGCTGCAGTACTGCACGATCACCTTCTTTCCCGGTTCGGGGCGCTCCTTCAGCGGCTCCGTCATAGGGATACTCGAGGGCTCAGTGGTCGGTACATCTGCGCTCAAAGCCGAGGGGGTAGCGCTGCCGGCTGTGTCGGGCCCCGAGCCACCGCTTTGGGCGCTGCAGGCAGCCAATGTGATAACCAGCGCTATTCCGAGACCGAGGGTAAATTTCGGTTGTTTGCGCATCCGTGCTCCTTCTACATCATTGTGTTGGAACAAACTTGTTCTGCAAAATAGAACATCAGACCCTATTGCAGAACTTTAGCGTAGGATCGGGCTCGAGATATGTCAACGGTCGGGTCCCGGGAGGGCGTTCTCCCAACGAGGCTGGACAAACACGCCCGCCCTGATCGACAGACCGGATGCGGGAACTGCGGCCTGCCGAAGAGGCAGGGCGGAGACAGCACGTTCGATGGGCAGGTCACTCGCCTGAAGTACGGGGCTAATGCCATCAGGAATCCATTGAGAATCGCCATCGGCAGTCAGACTCATCGAATCGGCTGGCTTTCTCCCGGCCGAGCCCTTGACCTACGTCGCCTGAAGGTACGTCCAGCATTCAGTGCGATTGCTTAAGAGCCGCCCTGCTTCGTCTGGCTGTCTGGTGCCTGCGTGGTGGCTGGCGTAGATTCAATTCACTCGATATGGCGCGGCGGTTGCAAAGGAGCCAGCGGTGGCCGGATGGAATGCAGACAACGTGGCGGGCCCCACCGGGCAGGGGGCCGTAACACTGGTGGAGGGGTCTTCGTTCTGCATTTCTATGCAAAACGGGGACATTTCCCCCCAACACCCTCATGGCGTTTTCTATCAGGACACCCGAGTTCTGTCCCGCTGGTGCCTGACCATCAACGGGCAGCCCCTGGAGCCGCTCGGCGCGTGGACGCCTTCGCCCCACCAAGGGGTGTATGTCGGCAGGGCCGTAGGTGCTGATGGCCGGGCGGACAGCCCGTTGACGGTCGAGCGCAAACGTGAGTTGGGAGCCGGCATTAGTGAGACCATCACGATCCGCAACTTTGCCCAGCAGCCGACCAAGTGCGATATGGTGCTGTCCATCGACGCGGACTTCGCGGATCTATTTGAAGTCAAAGACGGGCGATTCCAACGGCAGTGGGAACAGGAACGGCGTTCTGAAGAAGGCGCAGTACATATTGAGGCCGTCTGGCAAAGCGTGCGGAAGGGCGTTTACGTACGCGCACCTGGCACCGGGGCAATCCCGGAAGGCCTTCGCCTTACTACAATCGTCCCCGCGCATGGCGAGCGGGGCGTCCGGGTAACTGTAGTCCCGGACCCGGACCCGGATGAAGGAGCAGTGGCGGCGACTGTGCGTGTCGATTCCGATACTGTCTCGCCCCAGGAACGGCGACAGCAAGCTTGGGCTACAAATGTACCCGTTCTTCGCGTCGGCAATCCGTCTGTGGAACGGACCTTCCTGCGCAGTTATGACGACATGGGGGCCCTCCGGATCGTTGACTCACGCCACCCAGATCGCATGGTCGTCGCAGCAGGGGCGCCGTGGTTCATGGCACTTTTTGGCCGGGACTCACTACTGGCCTCCTTCATGGTGGTCCCAATAGACCCGTCACTGGCATTGGGGACGTTGCAGACCTTGGCCGATAGACAGGGCTCTACGGTGGATCTGATGACCGAGGAAGAGCCGGGGCGGATCCTGCACGAGGTGCGGCTTGGTGTCGGTACTGGCTTGGCGCTTGGCGGCAAATCTGCGTATTACGGCACAGCGGATGCCACCCCCCTGTTCGTGACCCTACTCGGCGAAGTCAGCCGCTGGGGCGTTGCCGCGGAGGACATCGCCCCGCTCCTCCAAAACGCTGACCGCGCCCTGGAATGGATAAGGGACTACGGCGACCGCGATGGCGACGGGTTCGTCGAGTATGAGCGACTCAACGACCAAGGCCTCATCAACCAGGGCTGGAAGGACTCCTGGGATGGAATTAACTTTGCAGATGGCAGCCTTGCGGAGGCCCCCATCGCATTGTGCGAAGTGCAGGGCTACGTTTACAGCGCATACCTTGCCCGTGCCTCGATGGCCCTTCGTACCGGCGAGCAGGCGTTGGCAGCTGAATTGCATGACCGTGCAGCGATGCTGAAGAAAAAATTCAACGACATGTTCTGGCTGCCGGAGCGTGGCTATTATGCCATCGCACTCGACCGGAATAAGCGGCCGGTCGATGCCTGCGCGTCCAACATGGGGCACTGCTTATGGTCTGGCATTATTGATGTGGACAAGGCCCAACAGGTTGCAGACCGGCTCATGTCGCCGGAGATGTTCAGCGGCTGGGGTGTTCGCACCCTAGCGACGAATATGGGTGCCTACAATCCGGTCAGTTACCATAATGGTTCAGTCTGGCCACACGACAACGCGCTCATAGTTGCCGGCCTGATGCGCTACGGGTTTGTAAAGGAAGCCCAGACAATTTCCTCGGCGCTGATGGAGGCAGCCGAGTACACGGATAACAGGCTTCCCGAATTATTCTGCGGGTTCAGCCGATCCAACTATCCCCAACCGCTTCCATATCCGACTGCCTGCTCACCTCAAGCGTGGGCGTCGGCGACGCCACTCATGCTTCTCCGGAGCCTGTTGTGTTACGAAGCGGACGTCTCTCTCGGTGGACTCTGGATGAACCCTCTTTTACCGACAACGTGGGGCAGCGTGCAGGCCACGAATGTATCTGTGGGCAGGGCGCGGCTATCCGTCGAGGTATCCGGGACCAGAGTTACCGTGGAGGGATTGCCAGAAGGAATCGCGCTGCACAGGGGAACGCGGCCCTCGTTTGGTGACCCACTGGAGCTGGACAGGCTGAGCCGGAAGGGGTAACCGAAGCGGCGGCTGGCAGCGCCGGGAAAAAGCACGTCTCATTAGCCGCCTCATTAGCCTCCTCGGGCCGCCAGCAGCCTCCGTCGCATGACGAACGACGGAAGCCGTGAGAAGACGGAAGTCAGTCCGCGTGTGAAACTCCAAGCCTAGGGTGTCCTAATAACGCGGAGACGCTATTGCAGCGGGCCTACTCGAGCCGGCGGCTAAGCCAAAGCCGACGGCGCCATCCCGGTCTGCGCAATACCTTCGCAAATAGGCTGCCTGAGGCATGCAGCGGCCACGCTCCTGCTCGTGAGCGACTGTCGCGAAACCCTGAGCTGTCATCGTGATCGGGAACCGGTCACTCGTACGGCGCCCGCGGTGAGAACGTCTGGATGTCCGGTCCTTGAGCTATTCAGGTCGGCCCTCAGCGCCACCAGCTGGCCGAAGAAGGCTATTGAACTGCTGGCCCTGCTCAGTTTCACCAGGGAGGGGCCCTGCCCATGGCTAAGGCCAGTGCTCGCCTGCAAGTGCATCCGACCAACGTCGCGAACTGTGTTGATCGGGTTGAGCGCGCTGGCCTTGTCGGGCGGCGTACCGCCGACCCGCCGACGGCCGGGAAAGTCCTTTAGAAGGCTCGGAGGATGTCCTCGACGCGTTGTTTGGCATCCCCGAAGAGCATCTGCGAGTTGTCCCGGTAGAAGAGTGGATTCTGGACGCCGGCGTAGCCGGCGGCCATGGATCGTTTGAACACGATGACGTTCTCGGCTTCCCAGACCCGGAGTACGGGCATGCCGGCGATGGGGCTGGACGGGTCTTCGGCGGCGGCGGGGTTGACGGTGTCGTTGGCGCCGATGACGAGGACCACTGAGGTTTCGTCCAGGTCGTCGTTGATTTCGTCCATTTCCAGGACGATGTCGTAGGGGACTTTGGCTTCGGCGAGGAGGACGTTCATGTGTCCTGGGAGTCGTCCGGCGACGGGGTGGATGCCGAAGCGGACGTTCACGCCGCGTTCGCGGAGTTGGTGGGCGAGTTCGGCGACTGGGTATTGGGCTTGGGCGATGGCCATGCCGTAGCCGGGGGTGATGACGACGCTGGTGGCGTTGGTGAGCATTTCTGCGGTGGCCTGGGCGGTGATTTCGCGGTGCTCGCCTTGGTCTGTCTCCCCCTTGCTGGTGGGTGCGGCGATGCCGAAGCCGCCGGCGATCACGGAGATGAAGGACCGGTTCATGGCTTTGCACATGATGTAGGACAGGTAGGCGCCGGAGGAGCCGACCAGGGCGCCGGTGATGATGAGGAGGTCGTTGTTGAGCAGGAAGCCGGCGGCGGCTGCTGCCCAGCCGGAGTAGCTGTTGAGCATGGACACGACGACGGGCATGTCGCCGCCGCCGATGGAGGCAACGAGGTGCCAGCCCAGCCCGAGAGCAAAGAGGGTGACCACGATGAGGAGCCAGAGTTGGGAGTCGTTGACGTACCAGACAGTTAAGGCGATGAACGCGCCAAGGGCACCGAGGTTGATCGCGTTTTTGCCCGGCAGCATCAGCGGCGAGGATTTCATCCTGGCGGAGAGTTTCAGGAACGCCACGATCGAACCGGTGAAGGTGACTGCGCCGATGAAGACGCCGATGAACACCTCTGCGTGGTGGACTGCCGTCAGTTCCGGGGTAAGGGTGGGGGCTTCGAGGTGCCCGTTCCAGCCGACCAGCACTGCGGCGAGGCCCACGAAGCTGTGCAGCAGCGCGATGAGCTCGGGCATCCCGGTCATTTCAACGACCCGGGCGCGCCAGAGCCCGATGGCCCCGCCCACCAGCACCGCGGCCAGCAGCAGTACCAGGCCGGTCAGGGCGTGGCCGGTGCCCCAGGCGCCTTGGACGGTCAGCCAGATGGTCGCGGCGAGGGCGATGATCATGCCGGTGATGCCGTAGATGACCCCTGCCCGGGCTTTCTCATGCCGGCTCAGACCGGCGAGGCTCAGGATGAACAACAGGGCCGCGACAATATACGCAGCTCCGGCGATGGAGTCGGCGGTCAGCGGACCGGAGGCGGTGTCAGACACGGTAAGGCTCCTCGATACGATTCGGGCTGCTGTTTCGGATACGGTGCTCATGAACGGGCCTTCTCACCGCGGGAGAACATCGCCAGCATGCGTCGGGTGACTGCGAATCCGCCGAAGATGTTGATGCTGGCCAGCAGCACCGCGACCGCGGCCAGGACCTGCATGACAATGTTCTCGGAGGTGACCTGAAGCAGGGCGCCGACGACGATAATCCCGGAGATCGCGTTCGTGACCGACATCAGCGGGGTGTGCAGGGCGTGGTGGACTTTGCCGATGACGTAGAACCCGACGACGACCGAAAGCATCAGCACCGTGAAGTGCTGGGGCAGCGGCGCCGGGGCGACCGCGTTAACCACCAACAATGCCGCGATGCCCGCGGCAAAAAGCCCCGCCTTACCTGCCGGGCTCACCCCGGCCTTCTTCTTCGGCGCGGCACCTTCAGTGGAGGTCCCGACGTCGGTCTTCACTGCCGGGGCGGCGGAGACCTGGACCGGGGGCGGCGGCCAGGTCTTCGCCCCCTCCCGCACCACCGTCACCGAGCGCTGCACCACGTCATCAAAGTCGAGGCGCAGGATCCCGTCCTTGTTCGGGGTGAGGAGTTTGAGCAGGTTCAGCAGGTTCGTCCCGTACAGCTGGGACGCCTGGGCTGGCAAACGCGCCGGAAGATCCGTATAGCCCAGGATCACTACGCCGTTGTCAGTGACAATCCGTTCCCCGGCGACCGAGCCTTCGACATTCCCGCCTTGGCCGGCGGCCATGTCGACAATCACGCTTCCGGGTTTCATGCCCGCCACGTCCTCGGCCGTGAGTAGCTTCGGCGCCGGCCGTCCCGGGATCAGGGCTGTGGTGATGATGATGTCCACATCCGCTGCTTGTTCGGTGTAGATCTCAGCAGCCCGTGCGTTGTAAGCCTCGGACGTGGCCTTGGCATACCCGTCAGAGGAGTTCATTACCTCCTGGACCTCGACCTTGAGGTAGGTCCCGCCGATGGACTTCACCTGGTCAGCGACTTCAGGCCGAGGGTCCGTCGCCCGGACAATCGCGCCCAGGCTGGACGCGGCACCGATCGCTGCGAGGCCGGCGACACCGGCGCCGACGACCAGGACCTTCGCTGGCGGGACCTTGCCCGCCGCGGTCACCTGGCCGGTGAAGAACCTGCCAAATTCGTGCGCTGCTTCAATGACGGCCCGGTACCCGGCAATGTTCGCCATGGAGCTCAGCACGTCCATCGACTGTGCGCGGGAGATACGCGGAACGGCATCCAACGCCAACGCGGTGATTTGCCGTTGCGTCAAGGCCTCCACAAGATCAGGCCGAAGTGCAGGACTCAACGTCCCGATCAGGGTTGCGTCGTCGGCCAGACGCCCGATTTCTTCCTCGGTGGGCGGGTTCACCTTAAGCACGACGCCGGCACCCCAAGCCTCTTCCGCACCAACAATCAGTGCGCCAGCATCCGCATACGCTTCGTTTTGGAATGATGCATGTTCCCCGGCGCCCTTCTCGACCACAACCTGGTAGCCCAGCCCCAACAAATGCTTCACGGTGACAGGCGTCGCCGCCACCCTCGTCTCGCGACCCAACTCGGCCACAATGCCAATGCTCTTCAATCTTCTCCCTTTAGTCCAACTTGCTGATGGGGCACACCCTTGCCCGGTGCAGCACGGTATCGATTCGTTTATTCTGGGTCACAGTCAGCAACTGCGTGCTGACTCTCCCTCACAGTGTCTTCGGGAGTGCCATCACCCCGTGAGACTCGTCAGCTGTCCTCGTCGTCGCGTGCCGCAGGCCCATCCTTCGAGAACCCGCCCCGCTCGTACATGGAATTCAGCCTTCCCATGTAGCGCGCCAGTTCTCTCAGTTCGTGCACGGGCCATTCACCCAAGCGATCCCGGAAAACCCGCCTCCGGGCATCCTGGACCTGACGCATTCTCTCCTCGCCCTTGGGCGTGAGGCGGATGGACTGTGCACGGCGATCCAGCGGGTCCGCTTCCTTGGACAGCAGGCCGATGTCTTCCAAAAATGCAACCTGTCTGCTGACGGATGGTTTGCCGACTCCAATGTTCGTTGCGAGCTCTGTCAGCCGAATGGAGCCCCCGGAGCGGATAACCTTCAGGAGCCCGTAGGCGGCCGACTCCATATCGGGGTGGACCTTCCGGGACAGTTGGTTGGCTACGGCCCTTGCCTGCATCCAAAAGAGGCTGAACTGGTGTTCCAAGTTCTGAAGCTCCGTTTCAACAGCGTCCTCATCGACGCGCGGCAGAGTAGCGTACAGGTTGCTCATCGCAACGATTCTAGAGTGAGGAGCTATCAATGTATACACAGAATGACTTATATTCAGTTTTTTCATGCGTGCGTGCCCTTGATGTATACAATAATTTTTTATGCGTCCTCCGAACGGGCCTACAACCTTCGTGAAGACATCGGTGAGTAGCGTCTTTTGCCGGGAACTGTTCTGGCTGAAGTCGAACAATCGGATCGGCTTGGCCTCTCCCGCACTCCTCTCGGGGAGGCACTTGGCAGGCTAGGCGGCAAGGTCTCACGCAGACTGCTCAAGATCGCGGTGTCGTCGTTACTGGTATTTGTTGGAGGACGTCGACGAGCTCTTCGAGGTGCTCGAGGAGCTAGAGTGCAGGGCAGCAGCTCTGGCTGTGCAACGAGGAGAGAGGAGCGTCTTCGTGGCGCTTCACGCGGAACTCCGTGACGCCCCGATGCTCCTCAGCGCAGCTGACCTGCCCGCGGCGGCTATTCCGCGCCGGTGGGCCGGTTGGTTGAGGCCATCGAAGCCGCCATCTCCAGCTCCTATCTTGCCCAGGCCCTGCGCTCCCAACTGAAGACACAACCGTTCTCCCATCGGCGCGAAACAATCCGCCGCGCTCGGTGCGCAAGAGCTCATCATGGTAGCGGGCCTGGGACCGTGATGTGGAAGAAATGAGGGAATCCCGTGCCGCCGAAGAGTCAGGCTCGCGCACGAGTGCCCAAGTCAATTGCGGGCCGCCAGCATCCATCATGTCGAACGTGACTTCCGCGGTGAAGACACGGTCCGGAAGCGTGTCGTAGTCAGACCGGTAGACGGCGTGCGTAGCGCGTAGCCGGCGAGGATTTCCAGCCGGTCGGCGATTTCGGTAGCTTCATTTTCACGTCAGGCAACATTTCCTTTGCCCGTCATAGTGCGCCGGCCGCCGCCGAACGTCAGCTCAGGAACTGTCGGATTTTTCGGTCGGAGCTTGTGCCTGTGCAGCGGCGGTGCACCGGTACCATAGGGCCGCGGTTCTCTAGGTTCACTGATGCAGGTAATCGGTAAGCAAGTCCATCGACTCGTCGATGAGATGGTGCAGCGAATCGTCCGGGCGCATCAGCCACTGCTCGTACGCCGTCAGTGCCAGGGCCAAGGAGACGTGACCGACAACCTGCGGCAGCGCGTTGTGCGGAGCGGTTGCCGTGCGACTAGCAACAAAATCCGCGATGACTTGGCGCCATTGGGTGAATCGGATTGCCGAATGAGCCTTCAACGCCGGTGTCTGTAGGATCAATCTCATGCGCTCAAGGTGCGGGGGCTGCGCGTCCTCCGGAAAGCTGTTGAAAGCCAGGATGCCACGGTGAACTGCCTGGTGGAGGGGAATTTCCGGCGGCATGGAGTCCAGAGTTTCGCGGAAATGCTCCAGAGTGGAGTCAAACTGCCCCCAGGGGATGTCGTTTTTGGAGGGGTAGTAGCGGAACAGGGTGCGGCGCCCGACCCCCACAGATTCTGCGATAGCGTCGAGCGTCGTCGCCTCAAATCCCCGCTGGGCGAATATCCGGAAGGCCGCCTGTTCAATATCGGCATGCGACGTTGCTTCTGGGCGTCCAAGCGCCAAGGACCGTGTCTGACTGCGATGGGCCAACTGTCTCCTCCTCGGGGTCTTTCATTTTGACAACGAATGCATCTATCGTTGTCACCACTGGTGCATTTATTCTCCCGCACCACTTCGAAAGACCCCAACACCGTAGAAGAAGTGTTCGACTGCGTCTCTGCCGCGCACGAGTTCTGGCCGGAGCGCCGATGGGGTTAAAGGCCCGACTTTTAACAGAAGCCAAGTGACATTAGGGCCGCCGATTTCTTCGCCGGAGTCGGATGCGGCCGCGATTGACATCCAGACACTTACCCTGCTCGGAGCGCATTTGACATGCCGGCAAATTCCAGCGGGGCATTGCGAACTCCTCATCGCGTCCTTGACCCAATCTCGATGATGCCAGCGCATCGATCGCTTGGACGGAGACACGAGTAACGGCCATGCGGTGGGTGCCTACGGGGATTGACAATTCGGATCGGGTTGATCCCGACGACGCTGTTCACCGCTCCCAAACCCCTTGGCGGTGCCGAACTTCTTGAGCCGGCGCGCGCACCACTGCCGCAACCGAAGAGAAAAAATGACCAAACTAGCCAGCTAAGGAACAATCGGCGGTATCGGACGTGGATTGGAACCAGTGAATGACTGGACCAGGCTGCCGGGGTTCGCCGTGGAAATCTGTGGCAGTCACAAACTCGTCGACCGTGGCATCGTTGGCCTGGTGACTCCGGACGGTTCGATCCTTTGGCTGGCCCAGGAAGGCGCCGGGCACCGCCAAATCGTTGAGAAGGACCTCCGACGTGTACCCAGAAATGCATACGCCGCCGACCACAGCCTGGCATTAGGTCAGAGGAATGGAATCTTCTTTTAGTGGCACAGATTGGAAAACACCTTCGGCCTTCAAGCTGCGACATCCGGCACGCCGCAGCCCGCTGTCCTGTCCTGCGGATCAATGGTTCGTGTACTTTAGGATCTCCGCTTCGCCTTGTGTTCCGATGATTTGTTAAGCGGCCGACACGCTGATTCTTCTTTACTGCCGGAGCAGTTGAGCCGCCCATAATGGCGTATGCCTTCAAAAGCCTTACTTTTCCTTCTCGTCGGACTTCCGGCTTCCGGCAAGTCGACTGAAGCCCGCCGGCTGGAAGAGACTGAGCGCGCACTCCGGCTTAGCTCAGACGAATGCATGATTCCTTTGTTTGGCCGAGATGACCCCGACAGCAAGCGGAACGTGGTGGAAGCCCAGTTGATTTCAATTGGTTTCAGGGCAGTTCAGCTTGGCTTAAACGTAGTACTGGATCTGGGATTATGGTCTAGGGATGAGCGCTCGGCATTGGTATGGCTGGCCGAAGAACTAGGCGTCCAACCGAAGATCGTCTACCTGCCGATCGATCCAGCAACACAACTGGAGCGCTCACTGCGCCGCCTAGCCAAGGATCCCGACCAGGTCTACCCTGTATCAGTTGAGCGCTTCGAATCCTTTCTTGACTACTTCCAAGAACCCACGCCGGAGGAGATCTCAGGAGCGGCGGCACAGTACCAGCCTCCGCCTGGATGGGTCGGATGGTCTGAATGGGCTATGGGGCGCTGGCCTAGCCTTCCGCATGTTGACAGGATGAGAACCGGGCGGGACTAAGCTCGGACGACTCCTGCAGGCAGGCACGTTTCGGCCAGGTTCTCGAGACGTCGCCTAGGCGGTCGACCTGGGGCATCCCAGCCGGATCACTTCCCACGTAGTTTGGCACGCCGCCTTGTTCAACCCAGGAACCCACGGCCTCCGACTGACCCACGGTTTAGGGCGTCGTGAAGTAGCCATGGGGGCGTTCCGCCGCCCATTCATCCTCGAAATGCTCCTGAAGGGGCCTCGTCTCAAATCAACCTCATGCGCGCACAGGTGCTGCGGCATGGGATTTTGATCAAATGGGCACGCCCCCGGGGGCGACCAGGTACCGTAGCGAGATCCCGGCGGTCCTATGGAGCCGGCTCCCAAGGGCGCGTTTTGAATGGAAATGCGGCCACGAGCCACCCACACGCCTGCTGATTCAGCAGTGAGCTGCTGCTCATCGCCGTCGCATCCACTTTCTGCTGCCCAAACGCGCGATCCAGACATGGACCGCTACGTTGGCAGCAGCCCAGACGCAGTCTGCAGGATCATTGTGAGGTCATTTCTTCGCCCGATTCCCACAGCCCCTATCTTTTTTGCCCTGAGTGCCACTACTCTGAGTTCACCCCCGGAGCTCAACGGGAGACGACCAACCCATACCCAGAGGATAAGAACCATGGAGTACGTGAACCCGAACCTTGAAACATCCGCAGCAGCGGACAAGGACACCGAACTAGTGGCAGAGGATCTCATCGAAGACGTGTCAATCGATGGCATGTGCGGCGTCTACTAAGCGGACCGCCAACTCATGAATACGACCAGCACAGACACCATGCTTGATGAAGCGTGGGTGCTGTCCCCGGCGGTGGCGTTGAGGCCTGAGCCATTCGGTGCCATGGCCTACCACTTCGATAACCGGAGACTGACTTTCCTGAAGCGGCCGGAAATCGTGCGACTGGTGGAGTCATTGGCGGGATGCGCCACGGTGCGGGAGGCAATGGTGGTGGCCCGTTTACCAGAACACCAGTGGCCCGCCTACATCACAGCGCTGCGAAGTCTGGCTGAAACAGACATGATCCGCGCCCGCGCCCGTGAAGGAAAAGAGCAATGACCCAAAGTATCAGCACTCCCGTGAAACGCCCGTCCGGCGGATCTTTGGTGGACCAATTCGAATTCGGATTGGACGCACCGATTTGCTTGACATGGGAACTGACCTACGCCTGCAACCTGGCATGCGTGCATTGTTTGTCTTCTTCCGGTCGGCGGGATCCGCGCGAACTGACAACTGAACAATGCGAAGCCGTGATTGACGAGCTTCAGCGCATGCAGGTGTTTTACGTCAACATCGGAGGTGGAGAACCTACGGTCCGTCCCGACTTCTGGCACCTCCTTCGGTATGCTGTCGACCACCAGGTTGGCGTGAAGTTCTCCACCAACGGAATCCGCATCGATCAGGAAAAAGCGGCTCTCCTTGCCTCCACGCCTTACGTGGATGTCCAGATCTCCCTCGACGGGGCCACTGCCGAGGTCAACGACTACGTCCGGGGACCCGGCTCCTATGACACTGCGATCCGCGCCCTTAAGAACCTCAAAGAAGCTGGTTTCAGGAACGCCAAAATTTCCGTTGTTGTTACCCGGCAAAACGTTGACCAACTCGACGAATTCAAACGAATTGCCGATGAACATGGGGCCCTACTGCGGCTGACCCGGCTGCGCCCGTCCGGGCGCGGCGCCGATGTGTGGGACGAACTGCATCCTCTTCCTGAGCAACAACGGACCATCTACAACTGGCTGATGGCCAATGGGGAAAACGTCCTCACGGGTGATTCCTTCTTCCACCTCGCCGCTTTCGGGGAAAGCCTTCCCGGGCTTAATCTTTGTGGCGCCGGGAGGGTGGTGTGCTTGATCGACCCTGTTGGAGATGTCTACGCGTGCCCCTTTGCGATCCACGACACGTTCCTGGCAGGAAACGTTCTGGATGAGGGGGGATTTAAGAAAGTCTGGCAGGAGTCGGACCTGTTCACCGATCTGCGTAATCCCCAGACGTCGGGGGCCTGCACTCGGTGCACGTTTTTTGACAGCTGCCGAGGCGGCTGCATGGCGGCCAAATTCTTCACAGGCCTCCCCTTGGATGGTCCGGATCCTGAATGTGTGCAGGGGTACGGCGAAGTGGCCCTCGCTGCAGACCGTAGCAGGCCCCAGCCCAGCCAAGACCACTCACGTTCCAGCCTGCCTAAGCGGGTGCAACCCGTCATGGTCCAGTTGAGTCTTCGGCGTCCGGAAGTTACAGATCCTCCGGTGTCGGCCTGTGCAGCAAGCCCTCTGGCCGGATTCCGGCCCTAGACGTTAGCACAAAACACTTTTGAAAGGTTAGACATGTTTAAGAATCCTTGGGCCAAAAACCCCTGGTTCGAATCTGTAGCCGAGGCGCAGCGCCGGGCGAAGAAGCGATTGCCAGCTTCTGTCTACGCCGCCCTTGTTGCCGGCTCCGAGCGTGGGACAACCCTTGATGACAATATCTCGGCCTTTGCTGAGCTTGGGTTTGCGCCGCACGTTGTCGGTCAACCACCTGAACGGGACCTGGCCACCACTGTCATGGGTCAGAAAATATCCTTTCCGGTCATGATTTCCCCCACGGGTGTCCAAGCGGTGCATCCCGAAGGCGAAGTTGCCGTCGCTCGCGCCGCGGCCGCGAGGGGAACCGTTGTCGGGTTGAGTTCCTTCGCTTCAAAATCCGTTGAGGAGGTCGCCGCGGCAAACAAGAAGACGTTCTACCAGATGTACTGGACTGGAACGCGGGAGCAGATGCTCAGCCGCATGGATCGAGCCCGCGCTGCGGGCGCGAAAGGCCTGATCATCACCACTGACTGGTCATTTTCTATGGGGCGGGACTGGGGAAGCCCCGAAATCCCTGAGAAAGTCAACCTCAAGGCGGCCATCAGGCTCGCACCCGAAGTTGCACTCAAGCCCCGGTGGTTAGCCTCGTTTGCCCGTGACTTGCCTGACCTGACCGCTCCCAATCTCGCACCTATTGGGGAAAAGGGCCCCACGTTCTTTGGGGCCTACTACGAGTGGATGAAGACGCCCCCACCGACGTGGCAGGACATCGAATGGATGGTCACAGAGTGGGGCGGGCCGGTCATGCTAAAGGGTGTCTGCCGCATTGACGACGCACTGCGTGCCGTTGACGCGGGTGTCACTGCGATCTCGGTCTCGAACCACGGCGGTAATAACCTCGATGGAACCCCTGCACCGATAAGGGTTTTGCCAGCTATCGCCGACTCTGTGGGCCATCAGGTGGAAGTCGTCCTCGACGGCGGCATCCGGCGTGGCAGCGATGTGGTGAAGGCTCTGGCTCTGGGAGCGCGTGCTGTCATGATCGGGCGGGCATATCTGTGGGGACTCTCCGCGAACGGGCAGGCTGGTGTTGAAAATGTACTGGACATCATGCGTGGAGGCATCGATTCCGCACTGATGGGCCTCAACGTCGCATCGGTACAAGACCTTCGACCGGAACACTTGATCATCCCCGAATCGTTTCCGCGGGTACTGGGCCTGCCCGCCACCACCCGGTCATGACAACTGCACCGCACTTGCTGGGCAACCTCACTTGGCAGGAACTTCACACAAGACCATTGGTTCTTGTACCCTTGGGCTCGACCGAGCAACATGGACCCCACCTGCCGATTGACACCGACACTGTTGTGGCCGCGGCACTGGCGGTGGCTTTGGCCGGCGCTATCGCCGAAGAAACGCCCCAAGGTGTCGTAGTCGCCCCGGCTGTGAGCTATGGTGCAAGCGGAGAGCACCAGTCCTTTCCAGGGACGACGTCCATCGGGCTTGAAGCTCTACGAATCCTGGTGGTCGAGCTCGTGCGGTCCCTTTCGACATGGGCGGGCCCCGTCATTCTAGTCAACGGCCATGGGGGCAATGTCTCCGCGTTGTCGGCTGCTGTGCAGCAGTTGATCGCAGAGAAACACGATGTTGCCTGGCTCCCATGTACACCAAGAAACGGTGACCTTCACGCCGGAAAGGCCGAAACATCACTCATGCTTCATCTTCAGCCGGAAAGCGTACGGGCTGCGAAATGTGGAGCCGGAGACAAACGGTCTTTGGCCGAGATACTTCCACTCCTTCAGGCCGGAGGCGTGGGATCCGTTTCACCTTCCGGGGTGCTCGGTGATCCTACCGACGCAACAGCTGATGAAGGCCGCAAGATCTTCCATGAGATGGTCGTCGATTCCCAGCATCGGTGCCTGCACGGACGAACCAACATTCACGGAATGCTCACCCTACAAAACAATCCTGCTTCAACATGGGTGTCGGCGTGAAGATTAGCGGACTTGGTTTGCCACACGGATTCGCCGTTGAGCTCAATGATCTCGTCCGGACTGGGCGTACCGGACGAGACCTCGTTGGTGGCTCCCCCACCCGCGTGCTCTATCTCTCAGCGTCAGCTCGTCGGCTCATCACGAACGGAAGGGCCGTCGTCGCTGATGACAATAGCCGCAAGCTCGTGGACCACCTGCTGGATGCCGGCATGGCGGACCCTTGCCTCTCTACCCTTCCGGCCGCAGACCCCTCGTCAGTCACAGTCGTAGTCCCCGTATACGGACGACCCCTTGCCTTGGACAGGTTGCTCGCCAGCATGGCAGGAAAGTACGACGTTGTAGTTGTTGACGATTGTTCCCCTGACCAGGAAGCCATCCTGGCCGTCACGGAAAAACATCATGCGCGTCTGGTACGTCTCCGGGAGAACGGTGGTCCAGGCCACGCACGCAACGAAGGCCTGAAGCGCGTTAACACTCCCTACGTTGCTTTTGTTGATTCAGATATTGTCGTGGCCACGGACACGATCGAAATCCTTTCCAAGCATTTCGCCGACCCCAGGGTTGCCTTGGCTGGACCCCGGATACATGGGTTGAAACGCGGGTCGGGAATGACCTGGATCGAACGCTACGAACATGCAAAATCGTCACTCGATCTTGGAGGCCGACCTGGTACGGTGCGCCCAAGGTCACCGGTCTCCTGGCTACCGGGAGCTTTCCTGCTTGCCCGAACGCATGCCATATCAGAAGGATTTTCATCTACGTCCCGCGTTGGGGAAGATGTCGACCTCGTATGGCGTCTGGTTGAAGACGGGTGGCGTGTCAGGTTCGAGCCGGAGGCAAAGGTATGGCATGAGCATCGGCAATCCCTGACCACTTGGCTTTCCCGAAAAGCCTTCTACGGAACCTCCGCACATCCACTGGCTCTCCGTCATTCGACAGCGGTCGCACCGGCTGTCCTAACACCTTGGTCGGTCGCGGTCGTAGCGGTGACATTACTCCAGAAAAGATGGTCCATCGCGGCGGCATTGGCGATCACCGCAGCCGCAGGCGTGCAAATCTCGAGAAAGCTAAGTCGCAGCGAGCAACCGATTCAGTTGGGCCTCTATCTAGCGACCAGGGGATCCATAGCAGCTTACGCGCAAACTATGGGCCTGCTCCTTCGTCATTGGTGGCCGCTGGCTCTTCTTGGCTGCATCTTCTCCCGACGGATGCGCCGCGCCGTTGCTGTCGCTTGCCTTGCCGATGCTGCCTGGGAATACCGCCGGTCCAAACCACATCTCGATCCGCTTCGTTTTCTGCTCGCACGGCGGCTGGACGACGTCGCGTATGGGGCCGGAGTGTGGTTCGGCGCAATTAAAGGAGGAGCGATTCGCTGTCTGCTGCCCGATATCCGTTGGCGAACTTCCAAATGACATTGGTGAATACTGCGGTCAGGACTACTGAAACCTTGAGTCAAAGACGCGACGTTACGCGGACATACGGAAATGATGAAGCCTATGACGTTTTGGTCGTCGGGGCAGGGGGTGCCGGCGCCCCTCTAGCGGCACGCCTGAGCGAAAATCCCCGCTGTTCTGTCCTGCTACTCGAAGCCGGACCCGTACCCACTGAGGCCACAAACTTTCCATCGGAGCTGCTGAACGCCGGGACCGTAGAAGGAGCCGCTCCCGACCATCCGAACAACTGGTCATTCAAGAGCAACCTAATGGCGGGTCGGCCATACACGCTAGCACGCGGAAGGATCCTTGGAGGTTCGACTTCGATCAGCGGAACGTACTTCATTCGTGGCAGAAAGCAGGATTTCGATGGGTGGTCCTCGCGCGACAGCGACGAATGGGGCTGGGATAGAGTACTGCCGTTCTACCGAAAGCTCGAGAATGACCTGCAGTTTGGGGACGCGGAGGGGCACGGCCGGCGGGGACCAATGATTATCTCCCGCCCGCCGCAGGATCATCCAGCAAATCAAGCCTTTGCCGAAGCTGCTAGAGAACTCGGATTTCCTCTTGAACCAGACAAAAATGGCCAACACTCCCCCGGTTATGGCCCGATGCCCACCAACAGTCCCCGAGGCCTTCGGATAAACACCGGTAGCGCCTACATTAGTCGCGCCCTGGTTCGCCCAAACCTCACCGTTCGCGGCGGATCATACGTACGAAAGGTGCTATTTGACGGAAAACGTGCCACAGGAGTAGAGGTTCTTCGTGAAGGACGGGTTGAAGTCATCCGAGCACGAGAAATCGTGCTCGCCGCAGGCGCCATAAAAACTGCCCACATCTTGCTCGTCTCCGGTCTAGGACCCGAAGCGGAGCTGGGGGCGTTGGGCATCCCCGTAATTAGAAACCTGCCAGGAGTAGGAAAGAACTTCAGCGATCATCCCAATATCGCGGTAACTTGGAGTTCAAAAACCCCGATTGTGGATTACGGCACGCCCCAATCGATGGGTGGGGTCCTCAACTTCACGGCGTCTGGCTCTAACGTCATTGGCGACCTTGAGATTATCCCGCTGCTGAAACCGATGAGCTACATGCTCCACGGGGCAGATCAAGACAGCCAGGATCTTGCTTTTCTTGTGTCACTCCAAGCAGCGACTTCACGTGGTGATATCACCTTGGAGTCATCTGACCCCGACGCGCAACCGCGCATCGAATTCAACTATCTCTCTACGCGAAGCGACATCGAACGCATGAGGCAAGCCGTCCGTGTCGCTGTCCGACTTCTAAAGTCAACGGCTTTTCGGCCACTGTTCCACAGGCTTCCAGATCTTGCGGACGAAACGGTGGCCGACGACGATCTGCTGGACATGTGGATCCGGAACCACCTTGGAACAGCCTTCCATACTTGCGGGACAGCAAAATTCGGCACACCTGACGATCCTGAAGCAGTGGTAGACCAATTCGGCCGGGTTTATGGCGTCGAGGGACTTCGCCTCGCAGATACATCAATCCTGCCTTGGGCGCCAACGCGTGGACCAGCAGCCACAGCGATAATGATCGGCGAACGAATCGCTCACTTCATGCTGAATCCCGAGTCAACACCAAGACGACGGCACTCGGGTGGTATCCGTTCGATTCGAGACTAACCCAACCGCCCGTTTCTATCCTTCTCTCCCGGGCTCGGAGCCTCTGATACCCAGCCCCCGTGCGTGGCCCTGTACGCCTTTGCGAAAGCTCGGAGGAAAAACTAGAATCCGTGCAAGCTCGCGCGACGAGCACCTCGACACAGGTCGCCCACGACTGCCTTGAGTTTCATCAAGCCGGGAGCGACTCACCGATCTTTGACGCACCCGTTTCAAGAATTCGAGCTATCTCTTCAGCCTGGCTCGGCTCGAGCCTTGAGGGCGGCGCTGCAATCGCCAAAGCAGCCCTGGCGCGCCCTTTGCCATCACGAATCGGCACCGCGACTGAGTGCACTTCTGGCTCGCTCTCACCGAAGTTCGTGGCGAACCCGGTCTCACGGACTAGCTGCAGGTCGGCATCTAGTTCCTTCCGCGTATTGATCGTTCTCTCCGTCAGCTTCGGCAGGGTAGCTGTCCCAAGGACCTCTGTGAGCTCTTGTGAGGATAGGTCCGCCAGCATCACCTTGCCGGAGGAGGTGCAGTAAGCGGGCAGCGTCATTCCAATCCGGGACCCCACACGAAGCGAGCGGGTACTCTCAATGGAGTGCAGAAAGTAAACATCCTTCCCACGAAGCTCGGTGAGATGCACGGTCTCATTTAGTTCATCGCGAATCTGCTCCATGACAGGCTGGGCGACCGTGCGCAGATCCAGGTTCTGCACGATCGCGAACGAGATGCGCAGCAGTTGCGGCCCGGGCACGTAGGCCCGCGTGTCCTCGTCCTGCACCACGAAGCCGCGATACTGCAGCATCTGGATCATTCGATGCGCTGTGGAACGCGCGACACCTAGCAGACGACTCGCATCTGATATGCGTACGGACTTGCGTTCGCTGAACATCACGATGAGCCTCAGCGCGTTATCGACAGAGCCGATCGGATAGTTCGGCGTGTCGCCGGACGCCTCGTCCACCAGCGCTAGGGCGGATCTTGATTCACTCACAGTGGTCTCCAAATTCTGCTTGGTGGAACATCGTTCAATCAGACTGTACCAGTTCCCCGGGTCACGCGAACCAATTGCTTCAAGCGGCGCTACGGTCCAAGGATCCTTCTGTGTTTGTCAAACGGGGCTAGGTGTTGCCTCGGCAGCATTGAGCACGCGGTGGATCTGGCGGGCCACGTATCGCCTGAGGCAGCGGCGGATCTCCTTTGTTGTGCGGCCGTCAGCACTCCATTTTTCGACGTAGGTGCGGGGCGCGGGTCGTGAGACATGCGGGTGATTGTGGCAGTGCTTGATGCTCTGTTGAGGCCCCGATCGCCCCTGCGGTTGAGTCTATGGCGGATGGTGTTTCTGGAGGAAGCAGGGATGGGGCTTGTGCCGGCAAGGGCGGCGAACGCGGCTTCGGAACGAACTCGTCCGAGGTGGGACCAGGCGGTCAGCGCGATTGCCGCGGTCATGGCCCCCGACGCCGCCGTCATCCCTGCGGGGAGGCGCAGTTCGTAACGGCCGAGGGCAGGAATGCGGAGGCAATGCGGTGGGCGTCCAAAGGATCGGACTTGCCGATAACGCGGTCGGAGCGGGCGTTCATCCGCGCGGCCTCGACAACCTGGTACCCGACGTGCGTGACGGTGCGGGCCAGGCGACAGCGCGACCCATTCCTGCGGAAGTGACACGGAGCTGCTCCGCAGCCATCACCTCGCACCGGCTGCGCCGCCACGCGGCCGGTGCGAGGTCAGCCGCGGCAGCATCGGTTGGCTTTCGGTGCCAGCAAAGATTCCGTCCTTGACAATGACGCGCTGGGACACCGAGAGGCGAACACAATGGAGGCCGCGTTTCTCCGTGGGCCGCGTAGCAGGGGTACTGGCCGTAGACCGTCCCCTGCTACCCAGGCTGCCGGGACTCCTGCGTCCAGGACGCGGAGCATGTCCATGGCCGCCACGCAAATATCATCGCCCACCGCCCAGGATTAACACATCCGCATGCTCGAACACAGACTAAGCGCCCCGACCGCAGAGAAAATAAGCGCAACTGCAGTACTAGTCCCTAATCGACTCGAGGGCCGAGCGGGCGTCCACCGGAGTCCACCAAGGTGTCAACCCGAGATCCTCAGCGATGACTTTGGCCGAGATATAGCCTCCCCCGCCTGAGATAGCCCCGCCGGGGTGGGTAGGCGATCCCGCCATATAAAGCCCCTCGATAGGCGTGCGGTAGCCGAAATGGTTCCACATGGTCTGGTCGCCGGCGAAAGAAGCCATGAAGATGTCCCCTTCCACCATGTTGGTGATGTCGCGACTGTAGTCGTGCGCAGTGTGCACGTACTTATGCAACACGTTGTCGGGTGTGAGGTTGGGTGCGTACTCCCGCCATTTGTCCATGATTTTGTCGGTAATCTCTTCTTTCATGGACTCGACGTTCTCAGGAGCACCTCCTGGCGCGTAAGGCATCGCGAGCCACGCGTATGCGGTTGCTTGGCCGTCAGGGGCTTGGGAAGGGTCGAACTGTGTGATGTGTCCTGTTCCGAACGACAAAGGGTCGGGCACCCGCCCCGCTGCTACCTGGGAGTGGAGCTCGAACAGTTCATCGACCGACTCGCAGCCGATGTTGTACTTCAGCGCACGGTTGATGTTCGGGTCGAAGTCGGCGCCGATGTAGGAGGGCTCTTCCTTGAGCGCGAGGTGCAATCCGAACAGTGTCCACGCGGTTTGCTTGAATTTCTTAACCTTCTCCTGGTAGTCAGAAGGCAGCTGGTCGAGGCCAACCAGGCGATTGAAGGTCTGCGGAACATCGATCGTGCTCGCGACGAACTGGCGCGCGCGAAGTCGCCGGCCATCGGCCAGCTCGACACCCGTCGCGCGATTGTTGTCAACGACGATCCGGTCGACCTGTGCGTGATTGATGAACGTACCTCCTGCAGCGATGAACGTCTCCATCAACCCACGGGCAAGGTTCCAGCTCCCCCCGACGGCCACCTGGTATCCGGCCGCAAGATCAAATCCTCTGAGTGCCGCACCCATCGGGCTACGTTCCGACACCGCGTCATAAAGCACCGTACCGAACAGGGAGAGCTTAAAGAGCATCAGGAGCCGCACACGCTCGTTCTCGAACAGGTTGTTCATCAGGTCGATCGGTTGATGCTCGATGATCTCGAGGAAGTCGCGCCCGAGCTTCGAAGTCTCCAGGAGTGCGGTGCGCTCTGCCTCTGGCAACGGTTCGGAGAAGCGCTCGGGAAGAAAGATTGCGTTGCTGATGGCATCGGCGCGCTTATTCCAGTCGCGGAAGACTTCAGCATCCTTCTGCGAGAAGCGGCCGATCGAGGCGATGGTTTCCTCCGCGTCACGGGAGAAAACGAGGGACGTGCCGTCAGCGTGAGGCTGGGCGAAGTCGTATCGCGGAGTAGCGTACTTGACCTTCGCGCTAAGCCCGAGATCCTTATACCAGGGAGTCTCGGTGAGGTTGAAGTGATTAATCGAATGCGGGTTCTGGTAGAAGCCTGGGGGGCCCGGCTGAATGGTGCTGAGGCCTCCCCCGAACATCATCCGTCGCTCGAGGACCGCGATCTTCAGACCTTGCTTGGCGAGATAGCTGCCCAGCACCAAGCCGTGTTGTCCCGATCCGATGATTATTCCGTCGTACGTTTCGGTCACTTTCGAGCACCGCTCTCACTATAGTTGATATATACATTCTTCTGCTGGGCATACGAGTAGAACTCTTCCAAGCTCTCCTCGCGGCCAATACCACTGTCTTTCATGCCGCCGAACGGAGCGCCCGGCAAGTGCTGTCCGCTGTGGTTGACCCAGACGTATCCTGCTTGCAGGTCGCGGGTAGCAGCCATGGCGGTAGCCAGCGACGTTGTCCACACGCTCGCTGTGAGGCCGACGTCGAGGCGGTTAGCCTCTTCGATCACCTCGTCGTAGTCGTCGAAGGGCATCGCGACCACGATCGGCCCGAAGATCTCCTCGTTCACCAAGCGCGATCTGCTGCCCCCTCCATCGAAGGCGAACAAGGTCGGCCGGATGAAGGTGCCCACACTCGATCTGTCCTCCAGGCCGCCTGTGACGAGGCGAGCGTTCGGATCGGCGAGTCCTTCCTCCAGGAAGCCGCGTACCGAATCGTATTGCTTGCGAGAGACGATTGCGCCGACATCGGATGCTGGATCGAGTGGATCGCCGACCTGCATCGCCTCCAGCTGGCGGCCCATGCGCTCGATGAATGAGCTCCAGAGACTGCGGTGGACATACACCCGGGAGGTCGAACCGCACGACTGGCCCTGCCAAGTGAAATTCATCCCACGCACGGCACCGCCAACTGCAGCGTCCAGGTCGGCGTCAGCGAATACAATCAGCGGATTCTTACCACCGAGTTCAAGGGTAACGACTTTGGCTCGGTTGGTCGCTGCAGAACGCTGGATCTGCAGACCCACCTCGACACTGCCCGTGAAAGCGATGCGAGGGACGTCGGGGTGGCGCACGAGCAGATCCCCGGCGTGGCTTCCGCGACCGGTTAGCACGTTGAGGACGCCCGGTGGGAGCACTTGCGCGGCGAGTTCTGCGAACCGCAGAGCGGACAACGAGGTCTCCGCTGACGGCTTAAGAATCACTGTGTTGCCGGTGGCAAGGGGTACGACTACCTTGGACGCGGCGAACATGAATGGGTGGTTGAAGGGCACGATCCTGCCAACCACACCAAAGGGCTGATGAATGGTGAAGTCCAGGCTGTCGCGCTCATCGGTGGGGATCGATTGTCCCTTCAGCTCCGTGGTCAGCCCGGCGAGGTACCGGATTTGCCGGATGCCGAGTGCGATGTCGCCGCGCATCATGCGGAGCGTACTTCCGTTGTCGACGGAATCGATCAGAGCGAGCTCCTCGGCGTGAGCCTCCAGGACCTCCGCGACTTGCAGGAGCAGATTTGCCCTCGCGCGGGGAGCCTTACGCGCCCACGAGACCTGCGCGGATCTTGCAACCTCCACCGCATGGTCTACGTCTTCGGCGGTCGCATCGGCGATCGTGCCGATCTGTTCGCCTGTTGCCGGGTTTATGACTGGAATGCGCTTGCCAGCGGAGGGAACGAACTTATTCCCGATGAATAATGACCAGTCGCGTGGGGGCCCGAGCGTTCCCGCGTCCGAGGGTGCGACGGGAAGGATGTCAGTCACTGTTTCCCCGATTCTGTTCTGTAATACAGATAGGTAGTCGATCTAGAAGAACAATACGACCATATTTGGCGATCACCGCGACTGTCAAGTGTCCGCGTTGCCTCATTTGAAAACCTCCCGCGTGACGGAATGGTGGGGGTATTGACCGCGTATGCGGCAAGCTGTGTCGAAAAAGAAGGAGGCCTTGGCCCAGGGGGCGCGGATCGTGCGGGGAAGTCCTGGATTCTTGAAGCGCTGGCCAAGTGGACCGGCTGGCACGGCGACTGTTTCAGGGTCGCGCTGCGGGAGGCTCTGGTGTTGAAAATCCCTAAGCCCACGTCGGCCAGGCTTCTGGCCCCTATGCTGCCGGTGCTGGTGCAACTGCTGCGCCGAGATGGGGAGCTTGAGCTCAGCGATTATCGACCGGAAGACTGGCGGGGAACGGGCGAAAACTGATCCCGCAGGGACGGTCCCAGACCAAGCCGGGACTCTGCTCAAGCCCCAGATTTCGATCCACACCCGGCCCAACGAGACGGTCGCCGTCCCGGGGTTCGAGGAGATCGATCTGGTCGGTCACCAGATGGCAACAGCTTCGGTGAATTCTGCTGAACCTTCACGGTGATCGATATCGCCACCGCGTGGACACTTGCCAAACAAGGCCGCCAGATGGGTCTTCGAAGCCTTGGAGCACGTCACGGCGGTGTCCCGTCCCGATCATCGGGATCGATTCGGATTAGCTCGGACGACGGTTCGGAGGTCATCCACTAGCTCCTGATCAAACTACTGCCGCGCCCGTCAGATCACCTTCATCGGGTCTCGGCCCTGGAACAAGAACGACTGCGCACACGCGGAGCAGAAAAATGGTTCCGGGTCCGGGAGCTGGTCGACTAACTGCGCTTCGACAGCGCCGCTGTTCTGGCCAACCTCAACGAAATCTGGGCGCTGGACAGGGTATTCACCAGTTATCTACTGCCTCAGCAGAAGCTGGTCTCCAACAGCGCCACGGGGGCGAGGTCGCCGAGAAACACGACGCATTCGCCACGCCTCACCAACGCGCGGTCAGGCACGAAAGGATGCGCAAACGCTTGGTCATCCACATGAAAGCCGCCTTCAAAAAGATCAAACCCAGGCAGTCTCACGCCACATCCTGGCTCTGGCAGCCGACCTGGAAACCCTGCCACTGGCAAAGAAGCCCGCCCACGTTCAACCAGTCGCCCTTGGAACAACTGAGATCAGGCGGAGGTATCTCACTGGGGCAAGAGGGTGTGGCCCGTTACTGATCTATTGAGCGACATGCAAGGGCGCAGCGGAGCGCTCTCTCCGGCTCCAGGCTCCACTGCGCCAGTCGCTGGTCTCGGGTCAGTGGCTCACGAGACCGCCGTCGACGATCAGTTCTTCGCCGGTGACGAACTTGGATTCGTCAGAGGCGAGATATAGCAGCGCGTAAGCAATATCCTGCGGTTCGCCCACGTGCGGAGGCAGTGGCACGTAACCCCTGAAGATCTCCCCAGCGGCCTCGCGCGTAGGTATCCCGTTCAGCACAAACATCGGCGTAAAAATCGGACCAGGGTGCACAGAGTTTGAGCGGATGTTGTCCCCCGCGAACCATTGGGCAATGTGCTTCGTGAGCGAGCGCACAGCGCCCTTTGAGGCGCTGTAAGCGGCGCTGCCACCGTCTCCCGCGAACCCGCCCACAATACCGGCGACGGACGAGACATTCACGATGGATCCGCCCCCTCCAGCCTTCAGGTGAGGGATGACATGCTTGGCACCTAACCAGACACCGGTGATGTCGACTCCCAGAACCCTATTCCACTCGTCGAGTTCGGTCTCCAGAACGCCCTTGGTAATAATGATGCCCGCGTTGTTCACGAGGATGTCGATCGAACCGTAGGCCTCGAGTGTTCGAGTGACGGCGTGGTTCCACGAGTCCTCAGAGGTCACATCCAGGCGAACAGCGATTGCGTCGCCACCGGCCGCCTTTATACTGTCAACGGCTTCCGCCAGATCGGGTTCAGAGATGTCGCAGAGGACGATGCGGCCGCCTTCCGCAGCAAAGAGTTGTGCTGCGGCTAGGCCCAGGCCTTTCGCCGCTCCCGTGATGATGGCTACTTTCCCTGACAATCGTGTCATGATATTCCCTTTCCTTGTCCTATTTGATTACGGCGCCGGCATCGACGGGCAGCGCGACGCCTGTGATGTAGCGTGCCTCGTCCGAGGCAAGAAAGAGCACCGCGTTCGATATGTCCACGGGCTCAACCCATGGGACAGGAATGGCATTGAGCGACTGCGATGCCGGGCGGAAGTCCTCGATCGTGGGATTCTCAAGATCCGGACGGAAGAGCCGGTACATGCTGTCATTGAGGATCATCTCGGTACTCACCTGCGTGGGGTGGATGGTGTTCACGCGGATGAAATCTCCGGCGAGCTCGAGCGCGAGCGTGCGCATCAAGCCCACGAGGCCGTGCTTCGCCGCGGAGTAGTGCGCCGCGCGCGGGAAACCCCGAAGCCCCGCGGCAGAACTTATGAGCAAGATTGACCCGCCGCCACCACCGGCCTTGATGTGGGGGATCGCCGCCTTCGCGCTGTGCCAGGCGCCGCTGAGGTTAATGTCGATCATCGTTTGCCACTGCTCTTCGGGGAAATCCTCGCCAAGATGTGTTAGGCCGGTGATGCCCGCATTCGCGACAACGATGTCGAGTCGTCCCAGTTCGGCCACGCCGGCATCCACCGCTGTTTTGAGCGCGTCGTAGTCGCGCACGTCTGCCTTCGTGGCGACGATGCGCCGACCGAGTGCCTCGACCATCCGAACGGTTTCATTGAGGTCTTCCCCTGTCGCCCCGGGAGCCATGTTGTCCGGGATCTCGGCCGCGATATCCACCGCGATGATGTTCGCACCCTCTTCTGCGAGACGGATGGCGTGACTGCGTCCTTGCCCTCGCGCCGCTCCGGTGATGAAGGCGACTTTGCCCTCGACTCTTCCTGACATGTCTGGTTTCCTTTCGTCGTACGGCGTTTCTAAAAGCGTCTCGCGGCGAGCTTCAGCCCTTGCCCAGCGCTCCGAGACGATCCCAGTCTTCTTGGATCCTCTGTCGCAACTCAGGATCGGAAAGCCACTCGCCACCGCGCACGAGGTTGCCCGTTTCCTGGAATTTCAAGGACACTTCGGGCTCTTCCGTCGCCAATGCGAGGACACGGTCGGTGTATTCCGCTGCCTCCGACTTGGTTCCTTCCTGAACGACTCCGTCGATCTCCACGCCCGGGATGGAGTAGTCCGCATTCGTGGAGAAGTTCCAGCACAATTGGATGATGGAGTCGAGATCCTTCTGAAAGTTCTCTGCTAGTCCGTCTAGCGTCGTTGCTCCGTCGTCCTGGTATGACCTGAGGGCCGTACCCAGCTTTCGAGCGCCGATCGCGGCGGAGCTCATGCCTTGGCCGTAGACGGGATTGAGTGCCGCAGCCGCATCCCCGAGGACCACCAGGTTCTCGGGCCTGGTAGGCAGGTTCACATAGTCGCGGAGGCGACCGGCGGTATTCGTCCACGACTGAATCGGACCGACGACCTCAAATTTCTCGACGATGTCGAGGAACTCGCTCGACTCGAAGCTACCGAGGAAATCCTTGAAACCTTCGATATCGCGGGGCGGATAGTCGCCGGCGCACCCTTGCGCGGTCATGACGACGAGATTGTCTTCGTGCTTGACGACACATCCTCCCCGTGTGGCCGCGGGACCATCGCCATCGATCCTTGGCGCGATGAGCATGGAGGAGTAACCCGGATCCCAATCCTCCGGAACCTTGAGATACATCGTCGTGTAGCCCCAGTGGGCATCGACGACTGTCTCCTTCGGTCGCGGATAGCCCGCTGCTTCCAGCCAGTGGGGGGTGAGGGAAGGGCGACCGCTTGCGTCGACGACGAAGTCGCCCCGAATCTCGCCGGAGGACTCGCCTTCAGTGAGCACACCTACGGCGTGTCCGTTCTCGATGATTAGTCCAGTTGCTGTGGTCTTCTGCACCACTTCGACGTTCTCAAGTTCGCGGAGTTTGCTGCGCAGATACCACTCCAGCAACTGTCGAGTCGCGCGCAATTGCCGCATGCCGGACTGCTGGCGAGGGAACCACCCACGCTTGGAGCGGTATCGCAACACCTGTGAGGGGTCGACATGCGGTGCACCGCGTTCGGTGAGATCCTTGGTCAAGCCCGGGAAGAGAGCTTCCAGGTTCTCGAGGCCGGCCGCCGTCAGGGAGTGAAACTGGTAGCTGTGCGGTGCACCCGTTCGGCGTCCGGGCTCTTCAGGCAGCCGGTCGCGATCGATGATGGTGATTTTATCGAAGTACGGTGCGATTGCGGCGGCAGTGGCACTGCCCGCGATGCTCGCTCCGATGATGACAGCCCGACCGTACCTCGGGCCGATTTTTGTCTCATTGGTCTCTGTCATGATGGCTCCATAAGTTGATGTGGGGTCTGCGACTCGCTCGCCTGGCCAGTCCTGAGGGAAAGCGGCGAACTCAGCGAATGCGGATTCGAAGACATTGCAACCGATCTGGTTGGGGTGCGGGAATCCGCTGCTCGGCAAGACGCGCTGTTGCGTGACGCTGGTTCATATCGGCGGTCATCCTCTTGCTCCGCTTGGTGGCATCTCGATTTCGGGATTTCGAGATGGGATCTTCCGTGTCGCGATGACCAGATCATCGAGACACGGCCTTTGTGTTGGTCGTAACGGCGGCTTGCAACGCCTGCAAGACGTCGGAGTCATCGAGGGTCGCCGGCACCGTTAAGCCATCACCGTTCGCGATCTCCCGCAACGTCTTGCGGAGAACCTTGCCCGAGCGCGTTTTCGGAAGCCTTGGCACCACGAACAGATCCTTGAATGACGCGACCGGTCCAATGGTGTTGCGGACCAGGTCGACGACTTGGTCCCTGAGCGCCGCATCATCACTGGTCTCAAGTCCTGCTTTCAATGTGACGAAGGCACACGGTCTTTCGCCCTTGAGTGAATCGCGTACCCCGATCACCGCGGCCTCAGCGATGGACGGGTGGGTGAGCACAGTGTCTTCAAGCTGGCCTGTGGACAGGCGGTGTCCGGCGACATTGATGACATCGTCGGTGCGCCCCAGGATGAAGACGTATCCGTGTTCATCAATCATTCCCCCGTCGCCCGTGGAGTAATAGCCGGGGAAGGCATCTAAATAGGCCTCTTTGAAACGCTCTTCGCCGCTCCAGAGGGAGATAAGGGCTCCGGGCGGAAGTGGTAGCTTCACCACGATGTTCCCCGCGGTCCCAGCCTCGCAGCGGGAAGCGCGGCCGTCCACAACCTCGACCTGGAAACCCGGGATGGGAACGGTCGCTGATCCGGGCTTGACCTCTAGGAGCCCAAGGCCGCGGGGGTTTCCTACGATCGGCCAGCCGGTTTCGGTCTGCCACCAGTGGTCGACGACGGGAACGCTTAAGGCGTCAGCCAGCCAGTGGTAGGTTTCGGTGTCTAAGTGCTCTCCGGCCAGAAAGACCGCCTCGAGGCTGGACACGTCGATTCCGCCCAGCAACTCCAGTTCGGGGTCGGTGCGTCGGATCGCGCGAATCGCGGTGGGCGCTGTGAAAAGCGCCTGCACTCGGTACCGTTCGATCACACGCCAGAAGGCCGCGGCGTCAGGGGTGCCTACCGGCTTGCCTTCGTAAAGCACCGTCGTGGCGCCGACGATAAGCGGACCATAAACGATGTAGGAATGTCCAACCACCCACCCGACATCGGATGCCGTCCACCAGACGTCTCCGGCATCAATCCCGTACACGTTGCGCATGCTCCAGGCCAGTGCAACGGCGTAGCCACCACTGTCCCGTACTACGCCCTTCGGTCGCCCCGTCGTCCCGGAGGTGTACAGAACATATAGCGGATCGCTTCCGGATACAGCTACGGGCGCCGCCGGCTGAGATTGGGCGATTTCGCTGTTCCAGTCGAGCCAGCCCTCTCCCGCCACACTGTCCAGTCCGATGGCGTTTCCGGGCACCTCCGCGCGTTCCTTGACGATCACGGCCTGGACAGTACCTTGCTTCCCGTTGCTCGCAAGGGAAAGAGCCCTTCGAAGAATCGGCAGATATGCAATCGGCCCTGAAGGTTCGATCCCGCCTGATGCGGTAACGACGAGATTTGGGCGGGCATCGTCGATCCGCGCGGCGAGCTCGGGTGCGGCGAAACCGCCGAAGATGACCGAGTGGACGGCGCCGATCCTCGCGCATGCCAACATCGCAACGACGGCTTCCGGAATCATCGGCATGTAAATGATGACGCGGTGCCCGCGTGCTGCGCCATGCCTGCGCAGCACATCCGCGAACCGCGATACCTCATCTAGCAGTTCGGAATAGCTGATTCGCCTGCGCTGACCCGTCATTGCTGAGTCGAAGATGATGGCATCCTGAGAGCCGCGGCCCGCCTCGACATGACGATCGAGAGCATTCCACGAGACGTTGAGCTCACCGTCGGCGAACCATCGATAGAACGGCGCGCGAGTGTCATCGAGGATCCGCTGCGGCGGTCGTACCCATCCAATGTCCTGAGCTGCCTCGCGCCAGAATCCCTCCGGATCCTCGACAGAGCGTGCGAATTCGTGCTCATACGTACTGTGCGCTTGGGGTGAAGTCACAAGCTGGTCCTCTCTCGCGGACGCAAGGTCCGCTGGATTACGGAAGAAACGCAGAGCCGCAGTTGAATGGGGCCCAAAGCAGGGCCGCAACACCTCTGGGCCGGTGTGCCCACCTTGTAACGATCATCGTTTCAACCACTCAAACTTCATCGTTTGCGGCGCTCAACAACTACCGATTTGAAGAATAGCGTTCTGCAACATCGGATGTCAATCTGTATAGCAGAATTATCGCGCTGTTTTGAGCAGGGCCCAATCGTCAGCAGCAGCGGCCCTACGCCTGTCGCGTTGATGCGTGCAAGACCGGCGGGACCGGTCTGTGGGCGCGGCGATCATCCGGCAACGGGGATACGTTCCCACCAGGGATACGATCGTCGGCGCGAGGACTCTGGCGAAGCGCCCGTCGCCGGCTCGGCCGCATCGACGAGCACTCGCCGCCTGACGGGACCGATCTGGAGATTTCCCCGAGTCCGTTCTGAGTTCGTTTGGAATATTGAGTGACACTGGGCATGGGAGAACGGTCGTCAGCCCTGCTGCTCTTCGTCTTCGAATCGATCGTTGACGTCGAGGAACAGCAGGCTGACGATCGTTGACGCGTTAGAGTGCGATCCACACGTTCTTGGTTCGGCTGAACAGCTGGAGGCCCTCAAGGCCGCCGATGCGGCCGACACCGCTGTCTTTTCCGCCGCCGAAGGGGATCGACGGGGGTAGCCCGCCGGCCCCGTTGATCCACACCATCCCGGTGTCGAGCTCGTTCGCCAGACGGTGCGCGCGAGTGATGTCAGACGTCTGTATGTACGAAGCCAGACCGAACTTCGTGTCGTTCGCGATTGCGACGGCTTGCTCCTCATCGGAGAACCGGACGACCGAGAGAACCGGGCCGAAGACCTCGTCTTGGGCGATCTCCGCGCGTGGATCCACGTCGGCGATGACGGTAGGCTGCAGGAAGTACCCGTCGGCGAACTCGCCGCCATACCGGGCACCGCCGCTGATCACGCGACCGCCGCTCGATGTCTTGGCACGATCGATCATTCCGAGGATGCGATCGACCGCGGCCTGATTGATCACCGGGCCCAGCGTCGTCTCCGGAGACACCGGATCGCCGACGCGATAAGTGTCCTCGGAGCGCTCCTTCACCAAAGACACGACATCGTCAAAAACCGCATCCTCAACCAGGAGCCGGGTGCCGTTCACGCAACCTTGGCCGGCGTTCTGGAAGCTGTAGCGAACGGCGGCAGCAGCGGCGCTCTCGAGATCAGCATCGGCGAAGATCAGGTTGGGCGACTTGCCACCCAGCTCCAGGCCCACCGGTGTGAGGTTCTCAGCAGCCGATTGGAGTATCCGCGTTGCGGTTCGTCCGCTGCCTGTGAAGTGGATCATGTCGATTCCGGCATGCGATACGAGAGCGGCGCCGACTGCTGCACCGCCCGGAACGACATTGACCACGCCTGCCGGGATGCCCGCCTGAAGCGCCAACTCGGCAAACCTCAACGAAGTAAAAGGCGTGAGTTCCGGCGGCTTCACGATCACCGTGTTGCCGGCGGCCAGGGCCGGTCCCACCACTGTACCAACGCTGAAGAGGGGACTGTTCCACGGGATGATGATTGCGACAACGCCGTGCGGCTCACGCACTGAGTAGTCGAATGCGGCGACCGGCCACACGGGATGGACTTGACCGACCAGCTTGTCAGGCCACCCGGAGTAATACTCGAGCACATCCACGACCGAACTGGCGTACCGGCCTGCGGAAACGATCGGAGTGCCGTTCTCCGCAACCTGTATAGCGGTGAGCTCCTCGATGTTCGCTTCGACCAACTTGGCAAGTTGCCACAGCAGCCGACGCCTCACATTCGGTGGCGTGTCGCGCCATTCTCGGGCTGCGCTCCGGGCCGTCGCGACGGCGTGATCCACGTCGTCAGGTCCGGCCAGAGGTACCTCAATCGTCGGGCGGCCGGTCGCGGGGTAGATGTGCTGGTGCAACCCCCCATTCACCGACCGAGGTCGGCCCTTGCCTATAAGGGGCAATGGGTCCGGGAACAGTTCAGTGGGGGCGTCTTTGATGATGGTCATAAACTTCCTCTCAATGTATGTCGTGTGATGACCGACGGCTAGAGAACACTCGCGCCGAGATCGACCGGCAGCACGGCGCCGGTAATGTATCGACCTTCCTCGGATGCGAGGAAGAGAATCATGTTGGACACGTCGATCGGCTGGATCCAAGGGATGGGCCAAAGGTTGATTGTCGCGTACGTGCCTATCGCGTCGTCGAGGGTGGGGGCCTCCAGGTCCGGCCGGAACACTTTGTACATCATCGGATTATCGAGCATCGGCGTCTCGACGTTGGTGGGACTCACCGCGTTCACCCGCACCCGGTACTCCGCCAGTTCGCGAGCAAGCGACTTGGTGATCCCGAGCACGCCCCATTTCGACGCGACGTAGCCGACGCAGCCTCGGGCGCCCTTCATTCCGGCGAGCGAACTGGTAATGACCATTGATCCGCCCGTCCCTTGCTCGATAAAGTAGGGGGTTGCTGCCTTCGTGGTATTCCATACGCCAGTGAGATTGGTGTCGATCATCGTGCGCCACTCTTGGTCGCTCCATTCGTGCGAGAGCTTGCCCGAGTTGGCGATCCCGGCATTCGCGAGGACGATGTCGACCTTTCCGAAACGCTCCACCCCCGCCGCCAGAACACTGCTCACGGACTCGTAGTCACGGACGTCGCCGACGCCGGCATGCATCCGGCGCCCCACTGCCTCGACCTGTCGCACGGTTTCGGCCAGATCCTCGCTGGTGGACGCCTCATAGTCGAACCCGGTATTGGCGCAGACGTCCAGCCCGATGATGTCGGCTCCCTCCTGGGCAAGCCTGACTGCATGCGAGCGACCCTGCCCGCGCGCAGCACCTGTAATGAATGCAACTTTGCCTTCAACGCGTCCAGTCATGTCCTTCGTCCTCTTATCTCGATATCAGCCACTCGATCCCGCGCGGCGTGCACGGGTGGTGGACAGTAGGGTCAGGAGACTCCGCGAATCGGGAGGCTCTGGGTGTCCAGCAATTTATCCGGCTCCTGCTCGACGGGATAGAGCAGGGCGATTCGCACTCCGATGATCGAAACCAACCGGTCCTCAGGATCCTCCCAGGACAGTCCATACCGCTCCTGAAGCCTCCGAAGTCTCGCGTACACCGTCGTGCGGTGCAGGTGGAAGTCGAGTGCCAGAGTGGTGGTGTCGGAGTCGCGTTCCAAGTAGCGCTGCAGAAGGCGGATAGTCGTGCGCGTCGATGTCCTGATGAGTTCGTTGACTCGCGGATCTATGCACCGGAGCGCTTCTTCGCGACCCAGCAGCAGTAGTGGCCGCCAGGCGCCGAGCGAGTCCCAGCACACGGTCCGCGCAGCGAGCGCCTCGCTGCGGAGAACCTGCAGCGCCAGGGTGGCCTCCCTGTAGGACCGATGCGCGTCCTCGAGCCGGTCGACCACTCCGCCAGCCGCAGCGATCGGTCGCTCGCCGGCCGCGTCCAGCGCTCCCTGCCGGATGCGGCGGAGCACGTGATCGCTGGAACCTCCCACGATCACCACGCACTGACTACCGATCCGGCCCCAAGCGACCTCTGCGTGAAAGAGTTGCGCCCACGTCGCTTCGGAGGAGGCCGCCCGGTTGGCGCCCGCGTCGATGATCACTACGCGATAGGCGCCGTAACCGACGTGCGCCCTCGCGGCGATCAGCTCGGCCGCAATCTCTCGTTCCGGCATCTGCCCGGTCAGGAGGCTGGGAACGGCCTCCCGGACGCCGTTTCGCGTGATCCGGTCCAGTTGCAATTCGTTGCCGACAGCGTTGAGGTTCTCGCTGAGATCATCCAGGGCGGCGTAAGTGACGGCGCGCTCAGGATCGATGATGCACAGGTATCCGATCAGGCGGCCCTTTGCGTGTACCTTGACGAAGACCCGTTCAAGGAGACCGAGCGCCTCATTGGCGCTGACCCTTCCACGATCATCCGTCGATTGCATGGCAGTATCCAGATAGGCTCGCACCTCCGGCTTAGGCGGGCGGCGTAGGATCGCGTCCGCGCGTGAGGAGTCGATGAGGTGCGCCGGCTGGGAAGAGAAGGCCACGATGTTGAAGTGCGCGTCCAAGAGCGTGACCGGTGTGCTGAAGCGCGTGTAGAGCGCATCCACCAACTCTTGGTATCGCGGTGTCACGAGGTTTGCTCCTCATCGGCCGAGGGAATTTTACAGAACACTGATCTGCTGTACAGATCAAACTGTAGACCCACGCCGACGGAAGGGCAACCGGGCAAACCCTGCTGTGCTACATGTGTTGAAAGTCGGAGCGGACGGCCACCACGCGTGTCGATGCAGTATCTTCATAACCTAGATCCGACGACTGAGCCCTGAGGCTCGGCACTGACAGGGAGCTCTGAGTGCACATGGCGGAGTCCTCCGCGTTCATCACACCTTTCACCGTGAACATCTCCAATGGCGAAGTCGAAGACCTTCGTCGACGCCTCCGGGACGCGAGATGGCCTGACCAGCCCAGCGGGATCGGCTGGAGCCAGGGCACCGACCTCGGGTACCTGCGCGGACTCGTCGAGTACTGGAGATCATCCTTCGATTGGCCTGCGTTCGAAGCCCGGTTGAACTCCTACCCCCAGTACACGACCTTGATCGACGGTGTGAGTATCCACTTTTACCACGTACCTTCCGCTGTCCCCGACGCTCGCCCTCTCCTGCTTCTGCACGGTTGGCCGAGTTCGCCTTTCGAGTTCACCGGCCTCATCGACCGGCTTAGCAATCCGGTCGCCCACGGCGGCCGCTCCGAAGACGCTTATCATCTGGTGATCCCCTCTCTGCCAGGCTTCGGGTTTAGCGGGCCGACGACAATGACGGGTCTCACCCCCATTGGGATAGCTGATAGGTTCGCCGAACTTATGACTCGCCTCGGCTACGCACGGTTCTTCTCACACGGTGGCGACTTCGGCGCGATCGTCTCCGGCCATCTCGCCCGGCGCTACTCCGATCGCGTGATGGGTGTGCACCTGACCTTCCTCACTACCGCAGGACTGCGCCCAGAGGATGGGGAGCCGACGGCATTGGAGAAACGACTACACGATCAACAGGCCGCGTACGCACGTTGGGAAACGGGCTATATTTCGATCCAGTCGACCAAGCCTCAGACGCTCGCATACGGGCTCTGTGATTCTCCTGTGGCACTCGCTGCATGGTTAGTTGAGAAATTTCGCGCGTGGACGGAGAACGACGGCAATGTTGAGACTGGCCTCTCCCGGGATGAGATTCTCACTATCGTATCGACGTACTGGTTGACTGGGACTGCCGGTTCGGCGGCGCGTCTCTACTACGAGACCGGCGCCGCTGGCCAGTTCGGCCCTTCTCCCCATCGGATCGAGGTACCAACGGCTATCGCCATGCCGCCCTTCGAGCCGTATCGGACAACCAGACGAATGGCCGAGCACCATGCGAACATTGTCAATTGGGTCGATCTGCCAAACGGGGGGCACTTCTCGGCTTTGGAACAGCCCGAGTTAGTTGCTTCGGCGATTGCCGAAGGGCTAAGGGACCTGGGGTGACGATGAAACCTTTGCTGCTCACCGTGGCGGTTACCCCGCGGCCAAGCGTTTCGACCCCCGGGACGATCGATGGTCATGGTTGCTGATCCCGAATGTGTTGCTCAGACCATGTGAGGGCGTTCAAGCGGCTCTACATCAGCTATTAGCCTGACCCATCGTCGTGCGTGCACGGATCTATCCTGCAGAATTGTGTTCTTCTAAACGGTCCCGTCGTGTTATGGTCGTAATCACAACGGGTCTCGGCGGGCGCCAGCGTTCAACGAGGGAGTTGAGAGTGATGCAGTATGCAATTAATGTCCGACCCAGAGCTCTCGCTGGAGCATTGCCGATCCTGCACGCGCAATGAGCGGTCCCCGAACGGTTCCCCTGGCGCCATCGACCGGGTCCGCCTTATTGCCGCAACCCTCGGAAGGGTGCTGGCGTTCGGACTGATGCTGAACATTCTGATCGACGTCAACGGCCGGCAATCTTCATCACCCTTTGCTCAGCATCCTCGATCTGACGTTCACCATGCTGTCCCTCGCCCGACGGCGACGAGTGGCGTGGGGTGCACACTGAGGATCACCGGCGTATTCAAAGGTGTCGTGCCGGTCATCGGCGCCTTCAACTTGATGCTCATCGCACTCGTCATATGGCCGGAAATCGCACTCTGGCTACCCGGACTATCCGCCTCAAAGTAAGGAAACCTGCAGCATGCCCATCCTGATCGTCAAGACCAAACCCGTACTCGGCAGCGAAGAGCAATACAACGATTGGTACGACGCGCAGCATCTTCCCGAGATGCTTGCCGTTCCCGGGTTCGTTGCTGCCCGTCGGTATCGCAAGTCGGTGACACAGTCGGCCGGTAACACCGCGGCCGCCGATGATCCGCTGGAGTACCTCGCCGTTTACGAGATCGAGGGCGACCCTACGGTGGCTCTAGAGAATTTGGTGACTGCCGTGCGTGGAGGGCGCATCCACATGAGCCCCGCGAAGGCGCCCGAGCAGTTCGCAATCGTGTATGACGAATTGGGCGACTGGACGCGCTCGGACAACGCCTGACTGGCGGGCTATGGCGGTCGTTGCAACATCCTGATTGGGAGTTGCAACGACCGCGTCGTGTTTAACGGCCAAGCCCGCTAGGTGTCGGAGATATTCTCCGGAACAGAAGGTCAGTTCTTGCGCTTACTCGACCGGGTTCAGAGCCTGAGTGCCACAGCGAGGGAGTTCGGGTGTTCAGTGTGGTGACCTGTCATCAATGGATTCGCGAGGCAGGTTTTGACCCTGTGCAAGGTACGGAAGCACCCGCCAAACTCGCTGTTGAGCCGGACCTGCGTGACTACGTGAAGGACAAACTGCTCCCATGCTGGTCTCCGGAACAGATCAGCCACACGCTGCTCGAAGAGTTCCCCAGGAACCCGGATGCGCGTGAGCCCAGAGAAGATATACCAGGCCCTCTACCCCAGGACGCCGGAGGACAACGCACCCCACAGGTTCATCGACCCCAAGGTCATGATCTCCAAGCGTCCGCCCAAGGTAGAGGATCGCGCCATACCCGCCATCGTAAGGAAGGGACCTCATCCCCGGGGCATACAACCAGTTAGCGATCGCAGCCCTGCTCGACCGCACGACCCGCTACTTGATGCTCGTCCACCTCCCGGATGACCACACCACTGAAACAGTCCGCGACGGGACTCATCAACACCATGGCCGTCCCACCGGCGCACCCCCGAGGATTCCGGACCTTGGACCAGGCCCGGAAATGGCCGGACATAAATCCTTCACCCTGGCTACCAACATGCAGGTCTACTTCTGCAACCCCGCCAGCACCCTGGCAACGCGGCTCAAACGAGAACACCAACCGACTACTGCGCCAGTACTTTCCCCAAAGGCACAGATCTGTCCGTCTACGGGCCTGAGGCCTAGAACACGCCGCCCAGGAATTCAGCGGACGCTCACGCAAAACGCCCGACTGGAAAACCCTAGCCGAGCGTTTATGTGATTTACTACTAACCCACCTAACCAATAGGTGTTGCAACGATCCCTAGAAACCGCCACTGCTCGTCAGGACCGACGCGGCCCGTCTCGGTCAGCGCTTCTTAGCGGCATAATCACGAATTGCGTTGGCCGTGTCTTCGCTCCATTTGGGTAGGCAGAGGAAGTCCATCCCTTCGTCGATAGCCTGAAAGACGTCGACCGCTCCGGGTGTGCCGATCGGCACACCCGCAGCCTTGGCCGCCTCGATGACCTTTCGGCGATAGGGGTCAAGCTTGGAGTCGGCGAGGTTGAAGTCGCGTACCCCAAGGGTCATCGCACCGTCTGCGGGTCCCCAGATCAAGGCGCCCACGCCGGGCACGGCGAGGATCTCATCGATCCGTTCCCAGGCCTTGACGTTCTCCACAAGCAGCAGGAGGGTGAGCTCCCCGGACTCGGTGAGGGGCCACAGGTCGGCCCGCTCTATATACTCTGGCACCGAGATACCCCAATAGCGCGACGAATGGGTGGGCAGTGCTCCGCGCACACCTTCCGGCCCCTTGCCACCCGGTCCTTGGGGGTATCGCATGGCCGAGACGGCAGCGACGACGTCCTCGGGATCAACTACCTGAGGAACAAGAATGCCGAAGGCGCCGTAGTCCAACGCCTGCTTGGTAACCCACTGGTTGCGTTCCGCGGCATTAGGCGAGACCCGCACGATGGGAGATGCCGGGATCGGGCGCGCCTGCGCGAGCCTTCTGCGGCTGATCAGCCACTGCATCGTCTGGCCGAGATCCGGCATCGAGAAGCCGGTGTGTTCCATATCGATGATGGTGAAATCTGCTGAAGAGTCACCGATCATCCGCGCCGTTAGGTAGTCCGCGTTGCTGAACCACCCGCCGACCGGAAAACTCGAGGACTCCGTGAGCCCATGGATCAAACCGTTTAAGTGCACCATCGATGCTCGCTTCTTTTGAATTCGGCTTCGCGCCGATCGGATGTTGTGGGTCGGCGATCAGAGCGCGGGGTTCAGGACGACCTTGATAGGGTGCTCATCGGTCTTGTACGACGCGACCGCGATGGCTTTTTCCGCGTCCTCGAGGGAGTACTCGTGCGTCACCAGGCTCCCAACGTCCATTCCCTCCTCGAGGAGTTGGACCGCGAAGTCGAACGAACGAGCGATCGTGTGGGGATGCGAGAGCGGGCTGTTGATCGTGACCTCGCGGACCTTCCGCCAATTGATCTCCTGGACGGGCGGCGTGGGAGCGGCGACCAGCGTGACTATGCCAAGTGGTGAGATGACCTCGAAGGCGAGATCACGCGCGGGGGTGTAGCCGGCCCCCTCAATCACACCGTCGACTCGCCCGACCAGTGCGCGGATCTTGCGCGCTGTTTCGACTGGTTCTTCGCCTTCCGGGATGGCATAGGTGTGTGCAGCGCCGAGGGTTTTTGCAAGCGCGAGACGCTCCCCATCGTGCTCGAGGCCCACCACGACCACTGTCGAACCCATTCTCGCTGCTGCGATCGTGCATGCCAGTCCCTGGGGACCAGGGCCGATCACCACGGTGGTCTTGCCAGGGCCCGCTCCGTTTACCTCACTCCAGCGCAGCCCGTTCGCCAGAACGGAGCATGCGAAGAGCGCCGTGCGGAGCGGCAGTTCCTGAGGCACCTTGTAGAGAAGCGCTCCTTCGGGAACGAACACGTGAGTGGCATATCCTCCCCACAGATGCGGCGGTTCCGCTAGGGAGATGGTTCCGTAACCGCGGAAAGTCGTATTGTGCATGCATAGGAAGTACTGCCCTCGGTCGCAGTTTTCGCAGCCTGCCGCACAGGGCCAGCGAGCCTCCACCGTTACGAGGTCGCCAATAACCAGGCCGTGGCGTTCTTTGGCAGCGACACCGATGTCGATGACTCGGCCGATGATCTCGTCACCGAAGGTTACGGGCGCCTTGTCGTTGAGCCAGTCGTAATTGCCGTTGTACATATGCAATTCCGAGCCGTCCACACCGCACAAAACGACCTCGAGCAATGTGTCCTGCGGTCCGATGGTGGGGAGGGGTATCTCCTTCATCGTAAGAACGCGGGGCCCTTCGTAGACAACTGCAGTGGCGGTGGAGGTAGACATCTTTGGTTCCTTCCTGACGCGGCGCGGAGCACACCGCACCCGGGTGTTGGGACGTCGGTGCTCCGCCGGGTGCCAACGATCCCCGATGCCGGAGGGCACATGCGTTCCGCTGGTCGCAGAGGCGAACAGCGGGTTCCTCGACGGGAGCCGAACTGTTTTCGGCAACGCGTAGCGGAGGACCGATGGACGGCTGTGAGGAACAGCTTCTCTTGACATCCTCCGCGTTTAGCAGTCTATAGTAATCGCAGCAGAAGAACCAAGTTCTTTTCAGAAGAACATTTTTCGCGGAGCAGTACGCAAAGCCGTTCATGGATGCATTCGTGACTGAAATGATGAGCGAGCGTCGACCATCTAGCGGAAGCAAATGTTGGAAAGCACACGCGAGGGGAAAACCAGGATGAACAGAACCCAGGAAGAATCATTCACCGCTGTGAGCATTGACACCGCTCAGAAGACGACGCGGGACGCACCGTTCGACACTTCGCGGCTTGACGCGCTTTTGGCGGAGGCGGGCGTGGATCTCGTTCTGGCCACGTCTCGACCCAACAGTCGGTACCTGCTCGGCGGATACTACTACTGGATTAACGCAACCGAGCCCGCAGTAGGCAACACGCAGTGGCTCCCCTTCGTCGGCTACCCCGCGGGTCGCTCCGACGAGACGTTCTACGTCGGGAACCTCATCGACGGTTGGCACCAGACTGTTGAGCCGTTGTGGCTAAAGAATGTCCGCAACAGCAACATCGCCCAGCACCTCGGCGCGCAACACACGGTCGAGGAGATCAAGCGACTCGGCCTCGACACCAAGACGATTGCGATCGAGCGGAGCTTCCTCACAGTGGACGCGTTCGATGTTCTGAGGGCTGGTCTGCCCAAGGCACGCTTCATCGAGGCTGGCCCGATCCTGGAGCGGCAGCGCGCCATCAAGGCGGCGTGGGAACTCGACCAGATTCGCGCCGCCACCGAAAAAGTGACCCAGGCGATGATGGCCGTCTTCTCCGAGGCACCCGTCGGCGAGTCGACCCTTCAGCTGAACAATCGCCTTCGCGACGAGCAGGTCAAGCGAGACCTGACTTTCGACTTCTCGCTCGTGAGCGCAGGGACGAGCATACTTCGCAAACCCTCGCCAGACGTCTTTTGGCAGGCCAACCAGTTCGCATCACTCGACTCGGGTGGCAACCTGAACGGATTCATCGGCGACATTGCTCGCATGGGCATTCGCGGCGAACCCTCCAGCATGCTCAACGACATCATGGACGACATTCTCGGCATCCAGAACCGGATCGCCGAGGCTCTCCGGCCTGGCAACATCGGTCGGGATGTGGTCGATCTTGGCCGCCGCTCAGTTCGCGAGTCGCGCTTCCATGAAGACATGTTCCTCGACATTCACGGTCTCGGCTACGTGACCCACGAGCAACCGCGTCTCATCAGCCTGGGCGACGTGACACCCGACCACATCGACGAACCGCTGCAGGCGGGTTATGTCGTGTCCATCGAGACCTCCTTTCAGAAGGAGGGCTTCGGATTTGTGAAGATCGAAGATACCGTTTTCGTCAACGCAAATGGGCCGGAACTGGTTGCCGACCTAGGGCGAGGCTGGAACGTCCAGTGACCCACCCTCGGGTGCATCGGCATGGCCTGGCAAAGGCAGATTAAAGAATGAGGATCGCGACGGTCGAGATGTCCTGTTTTCCGCAGATCGTACACCGCCAGCTCATAGGAAAGTGGTACGGGAAATGAACTACACATACGACACAGTGATCGTCGGGGCAGGCCAGGCGGGAGTCCAGGTAGCTCAGTCGCTCCGACAGGGCGGATACGCGGGCAGCATTGCCCTAATCGGCGATGATCCGCACCAACCCTATGAGCGACCGCCCCTGTCCAAGGCGTTTCTCAGGGGCGAGGTGGAGGCGAGCCAGTTCTTGCTGCGCTCGTCGTCGTACTGGGCCGAGCAAGGAATCGAGACCTTCTTCGGCACCACGGTGAACGTTGTCTCCCCCGCCGACCACCTCATCCACACGTCTATGGATGACCGGTTCGAGTACCGTCACCTCGTTTGGGCAGCCGGCGGCAGCCCCCGCCGACTGCCCATCGAGGGGGCCGAACTCGACGGGGTATACAGTCTGCGCGACCTGAAGGACGCGATCTCGATCAGAGAGGCAATGCGCACCGCCCGCACGGCGGTCATCATCGGCGGCGGCCACATCGGTCTCGAAGTCGCTGCTGCGCTGCGCCTGCGAGGCTGTTCGGTCACGGTGATCGAAGCGGCGGACCGACTGCTTGCGCGCGTCACCAGTCCGACAGTCTCGGCGTTCTACGAGAAACTGCATCGCGATCGGGGGGTCGATATCCGGACCGGCAGCGGCGTGAGCGAGATTCACGGCACCGACGGGAAGGTCAGCGCGGTCACTCTCATCGAGGGCGAGAGCCTGCCCGTCGACCTCGTGCTCGTCGGCATCGGTCTGGTGCCGAGCATCGAGGCCCTCGCGGTGGGCGGCGTGGAGTGCAGCAACGGGGTCAACATCGATGCAGACGGCCGCACCAGCGTTGACGGGGTCTTCGCCGCTGGAGACTGCGCGAACAAGCACCATCCCTTTGCCAACGGCGAACGAGTGCGGCTGGAGTCGGTGCCCAATGCCACCGAACAAGCCAAAGCCGTGTCGAACGCTATTCTCGGTATCCCTAACGGCAAAACTCCCGCTCCGTGGTTTTGGTCACACCAGTATGAAGTGAAACTGCAGACGGTGGGGCTCATGACCGATTACGACGAAGCGATCGTGCGCGGCGACGTCGAAAACGCGAAGTTCAGCGTGGTCTACCTCCGCGATGGAAGGATCATCGCGTTGGACTGCATCAATAACGTGCGCGACTTCGCGCAGGGTCGTCAGCTCGTTGAAGCAGGCGCGGTCGCCAGTGCAGGCGAGGTGCGTGACGTCGATCTGTTGAAGTCGCTGCTCGCGCGTAACGAAGTGCAAGCAGACCAGCTGTAACCAGTCCCCTGGGCGCCGCACCTTTATAAGGGATCCAAGCACCAGTGCAGACTCTCTGCGCCTCATTGCAATACCTCTGGAAAGAGTGATTCGTTGCGTCCTTAGAAAGCCTCCGGATAGTTGGCTACGTTGCCTCAGTGAGATTACGTCCGCCTGATCTCGGTTGATCCAGGCACGGTTGACGGGTTCGATGCGGGCGGGCACCTTTACCAGTGCCCGGGTCTCCAGCTCGGCTGTCAGCGCAGAGAATGTGGCGTGAAAGTGCCTATGTTCTTCGTCAAGCGGCTGTGGGTGTTTGGGGTTGGTAGACAGTTAGCCGACCAGTTCCGAACCCAAAGGACCAGCTTTTCTGCTCCACGCGGGCGCCGTCGTTCTTTTTTCAGGGTGGGACCTTGGTGAAGGTGATCTGCGCCCATCGCTCCGCGGTCGTGAACGAGACCTGTAACCGTTCGCCGCGCGACGCAGCGGTCACTTACCATCGACGATGCACCGAGCCGGACGGAGCCAACCCTTCGGCGTCAGGATCGCGTTAGCATGGGAAATTGAAGCCCTCCTTGTGGGGGGACTCTAGACAAGCCCCACCCCACTTGGAGGTCGTTTCTTCGTGTCACCACACCACGCCGACTGTCATTGACGTCTCTGGCTAATACAGAAGACCCATTTGGCGGCCTTGTTTGGTATCGGTCACCGTGAAGGTTCAGCAGAATTCACGGAAGCTGTTGCCACTTGGTGACCGACCGGATCGATCTCCTCGAACCCCCGGGACGGTGACCGTCTCATTGGGCCCGGGGCGGATCGAAATCCGGGACTCGAGCAGAGTTCCCCGCCAGTCTTCTGGTCGATAATAGCTGAGCTCAAGCTCCCGTCCCGGCGCAGCAGTTGCGCCAGCACCGGCAGCATCGGGGCCAGAAGCCTGCCCGGCGTGGGCTTGACGATTTTCAATACCAGAGCCTCCCGCAGCGCGGCCCGAAACAGTCGCCGTCCCAACCTGTCCACTCGACCAGCGCTTTAATGGTCGGGACTTCCCCACACGATCCGCGCCCCTGCGCCAGCGCCTCCTTCTTTTTCGACACAGCTTGCCCCAGGGCCGTCGTTAGCTCCATGAAACGGGCATACCCTCATCCGCAGCCGACCCCCCAACCCCTCCGTCACGCGGAGGTTTTCTGAGAGTCAGCGCGGGCTCTTGCGGGCACAAGTATGTCTTCTGTACCATGGGAGTGTGTTCTTTCCAGAAGAACTTGGCTGAAATAATCAGCGTCGGAACTAACAGCAAAGGACTGATAGGGACAGTGACCAAGATCACCTTCAAGCTGCTCAATGGGGGCAGCCAGGAAGTCGATGCGTGTGACGGGCAGTCATTCATGCGCGTCGCGGTTGACAACGATGTGCCCGGCGTGACCGGTGAGTGCGGCGGCGAAGTATCGTGTGCCACCTGCCACATGTACCTTTCGCCGGAAGTTTCCTCGGGTATCGGCGATCCAAGTGACGAGGAACTGGACCTCATGGAGATCATGGACTCCTTCGTGCCGGATCGCAGCAGGCTGGGCTGCCAGCTCGTCGTCCAGTCTGAGCTGGACGGTGTCGAGGTTGAAGTCGCCCCGACGCTATGAATAGCGGCTTCCTCCACTGGCGGGTCAAAGACAGCTTCCGCGAGTACGTCCGGACAATCGAGGACGGCGCGGAGCAGGTCTCTGACGGAGCGTTGGAGGAAGATGGGGGCTTCGTCTGGCCTGCCTCGCCAGTCGACTCCCCAACCCGCGATGCCACTCTGAAATTCTGCGGCCGAGTGGAGATCAGCGCCTACCGGGGAATCCTTGCGGTCTGCCTCGAGGATCCTTGGATCACCTTTGGTGAAACTATTCAGCTATCCGTCGTGGACTCCATGAATCGAAAGTCCGATGCTCCGCGCGTTGTCGTTGCCTACCTCACGCCGGGGGCAACCAATCCCGCCGCGAGTCTCGCGAGCATGACCGAGGCAAAAGTTACTCTCGCTAGGACCGGAGTCCGTATCTTCGACGACAACTATCCCGCCGGCACCGAGTTGGCGCCGCTGAGCTATACCGTTTCGGCCGCTTCGCACGCGGCTTAGAACGTTGTCGAGCAATCATTCGAGCAGATAGGTTCTATATATGAGTTCTGTTACCCAGACCATAATTCCGGAGCGCGGAACGTTGAGTGGTAAAGTCGCAATCGTCACTGGAAGTGCACAGGGCATCGGGAGGACACTGGCCGAACAGTTCGCTGCTGCGGGCGCCAAGACAGTTATCGCTGATCTCGATGTCGCCAGTGCGCGGAGGGTGGCAGACGACCTTAAGGCCGGCGGGATGGCGTCGCTTGCCGTTCAGGTCGACGTCGGCAACGCGGCCAGCGTCGAGAACCTGGTAGCCGCTTCGATCGCGGAATTCGGGCGCATCGATGTGCTGGTCAACAATGCTGCAATCTTCTCTACTATCGAGATGCGTCCCTTCGATGAGATCCCTTCCGAGGAGTGGACCAAGGTGATCGATGTCAATCTCACGGGCGTGTTCAATTGTTGTCGGGCCGTTGCCGAGACGATGCGCAGACAAGGCACCGGCCGCATCATCAACATGTCGTCAGCGACCGTGCTGTTCGGTCGCCCACATTATCTGCACTATGTCGCATCGAAGGCGGGCGTTCTCGGGATCACCCGTGGCCTAGCCCGTGAACTGGGCCCCTTCGGCGTCACGGTCAATTCCATTCTGCCCGGTTCGGTAGAGACGGGTATCCCGCGCGGCAGTGTCTCCGGAGACCAGGCCAGCCGGATCATCGCTTCGCAGTCCATCGGACGAAGACTCACCTCGAAAGACATCGTCGGCATCACGCTGTTCCTCGCATCAGACGATTCTGAGGCGATAACCGGACAATCGCTAGTTGCGGACGGTGGAGCGAACTTCCTCTGAGCTAGCGCGTCTCCTAAAGCTGCCAGTCAGATGCTAATTGACCCGAGAACGGCTCCGCCGACGTAGGTCAGCGAGTTTGTCGTAGCGCGCTGCCAGGGCCCGCCACTGTTTGAAGGTGTGAAGTTTCGTTCGACGACGTTCCGGCCCTTGTATTCCTCTTTGCCGAAGGCTGGCGGACTGTCGCCGGTGGAACCGCGTCGTGTCCGATGACCGATCTGATCGGACGGTTGCGGGATGACAGCCACGATGCCTCGGTCCCGCAGGTGGGTCCGGATCGCCTTGGAAGAGTAAGCTTTGTTACCGCACACACGGTTCGGGCGGGTTCGTTGCCTGCCCGGACCGGTTCGGTTGATTCTCAAATGATTCATGAGGTGGGTGAACATTGGCGCGTCTCGGGCCCTGCCCGGGGAACCATCAGCACCAATGGCTGGCCTGTGCCATCAACTAGGGCATGGATCTTGGTACTCAGTCGGCCGCGGGAACGGCCCAATGGCATGGCTGCTCAAACAGATTCATGTGATTCGACAGTGTCCCCTGTCGTGCAGGGAAGATTGGTGCGATGCTGGTGGGCGCGAGTCAACAGAGATGGACCAATCCACGTCACCGCGGCCGACAACAGCAGCCCGGCCAGGATCTACCGACTGTACCGATGGGGGGGCATCCACGCTAGCGAATTGATCCTCCTGACGCACTACCCGCCGGGCACCGACCATCTACCTGCTGGCAGAGCCTCTTCACCGCGGCGCGAAACAATCCCTGCACGATATCGACGGGCACCGCATCACCGCGTTCCTGACCAGCGCACCGCGCTAGCACTACCCATTTCTGGATGCCCGGCCCCGGGCCTGTATTCAGCCGTTGCTGTCGTCCTCTGCCGGTAGTCGGGGTCGTCCGCTCCGGGGACGATCGACGGGTTGTGGAGGGCATTGCTTGCCGGCATCGGTGCGGGATTGCCTGGCGCGATGTGCCCGCCGAGTTTGATCCGCGGCAGACGATCTGGAAACGGCATCGCCGCTACAGTGGTGACGGAACATGGGCCCTCGTGGTCCCGGGCAGGCTGACAGTACTGTTTGACACTGAGCCAGCCCAAATGTGGGCTTAGCCCGCCTGGACAGGGGAGGAGAGACGGAGAACTGACGTCCACGGAGTGTAGGTAAATGCAGGAATTTCCGGGATGCGCCGGCGCTGTCGGTGCGGACCAGGATTCTTCGCCCCTCCAGCCTCCCGACAGAGAAGAACGCCTCGGGAAGCTGGGACATGGCGGTGCTGAAAACGCGGATGTGTTCATCGGTGCTGTTCGCCCCCCGGCATGCCGGAGCGCAGCAGGCAAGCTAGGACTTTCCCCGGTGCCGTGGCCGTGCCGTAGTCCACGCTGGCGATGAACGATGCGAACCCGTATCCGCCCTTGTGCGTTCCGACGGCATGTTCCTGGCCCGTGCTTCCCGGGGGGCCTCGAAGCCATAACTGGGCAAGTCCGGGTTCATCACCGTGCGTTCGAAAAATGGGTGGACGGTTGCGTTCGAGGGCAGTGCTGCGGACACCCAGCGGAAGGGTGCTCCTTCGCCTAGTGAAATAGCGGACTCGATACCCACTATTTACCCAGCTCAGAGCATCCTTCCGCCTTTTAACACGCCCTCACTTATCTCATGAAACGCCGGGCTGGGGGAGCGGACGTGCACATCGAGCGACACTGGCGACGCGGGTCTGTCGTCACCGGAGCAGGTAGCGACATCCGCGTTCGATCGAGGGCTGGGATTGGCGTATTATTCCTGTAGCCACGGGGAGTCAAGAGGGTCCGCACTATCAGGACAAAAACACCTATCAACGACCTCCAGAAGAACCGCAACTTCAGACCGTCGCGCGCCGGCCGCCGGCATGATCATCGAATGCCTGCGCGAGACAACGACGAGTGCCCGCACGCGGGTGGTTCAACCAATTCGTTTGGGCGCGACTAATCTACGGATTCGTCTCTGACTGTCAGATGCGGAATGCCTCGCGAACCTCGTCGGGGAAGAGGTCGTCGACTGCGAGTTCGCGCTCCAGGAGTCCTTGCTCCAAGGCGAAGCCGAGGAAAGTTTCCAGCGTGGTGCGGTTTGCCTCAATGCCGTATGGCCAAAGGTCGGCGCCAAAAATCTGCTCGTCCTCTTTCGCGCGTTCCGGCCCCCAGGGCAAGGGAAAGTGCGGCGCGGTGGCATCGCGCAAGCGACTCAAACTGCGGTCCTTCGCCTCACCAAAGGCCTTGAGGAAATTCATGGCGATCCACGGATGCGCGGCGAAGGCGTCTGCGCGCAGCACGATCAGATGCATAATAGGGAAGACGCCCGTTCGTTGGAAGTACTCCCTCTCTACGCGCCGCGGCTCACTAAACAGCTGCACGATCTCGCCGGATCGGTCCTCGAACGAACGCGGTGGGTGTGGAACGAGCATCGCGTCGATCTCGCCCGCGAGCAAGAGATCATTGAGTGTAGCATCGGGACGCTGATCGATCTCGACCCCAGGCGGCAAGCCGACCGGAAGGGTCTCGACCCGCCCCGGACTGTTGATACCAGCCTGCACCCACGAGACCTCGTGAAGGGGAATGCCATACTCGTGCTCGAGCAGCCCGCGCTGGTAGACAGTGGCGGTCACCGTCCACTCCGGTATGCCGATGCGGGCTCCGGCGAGCGCCGCCGGGTCGTCAACAGGTCCGTCTGCACGAACGAAGATCCCTGAGTGACGGAACGAGCGCGACGGGAAGACAGGCAGACCGATGATCGAGGTATCTCCCCGTGACCTCAAAGCCGTGAACTTGCCTAAGGACATCTCTGATACCTCCCACTCACGAAATTTCGTGAAGCGGAAGAATATTTCTTCGACGGGGTACAGCAGGCACGTCAGGTCCACACCGTCGACTGCGACACGACCCGACACGAGGTCGCGGACCTGGTCGGAGTCGTTAATCGCGAGGGTAAGTGGCACATTCGGCCGCTGGTTAGCCATGGCGCTCACGACACTTTCCCCGCGCTCTGCTCGAACGCGGAGCGCGATCGCTCGCGGTGAGCAGCCTGCGCAGCGCGATACGAAAAGGCGATGATCGGGCCTAGCGTGGCGCCCGCGCCCCAGTAACCCCGGCCTGAGGCAGACGCAACGCAATTGCCGACGCCGTACAACCCGGGGATGGGCTCTCCGGAATCATCCAGCACTTGGCCCTCCGTGTTGGTCCGCGGACCCCCTTTGGTGTCCAGAGAACCGGCAGTGACCAGCGCTGCGTAATACGGACCCTGCCCGCTGATCGGCCACATAGTCGGGTTAGTGCGACCCTGCTCCTCACGCACCGGGCCATTGAGAGCACGCTGGATTGCTGCGCTCCCCCGGCCGAAGTCGTCGTCCTGCCCCTTTTCGGCCAGGTCGTTGAAACGTGAAACGGTCCGAATCAAATTTGGCAGGAAATCCTCGCCGAGGCGGAATCCGCCGGTCGCTCCTGCATGGCGCTCCAAACGCGCCGCGATCTCGTCGGTGAGCGCTTCGAGGGATTCGCCGACGATGACGTGTGCGTCGTCCTCGCCGGGACCGACGATGAGGCCTCCCTTCACACCGGAACTGTGCCGCTGCGATCGCTCGTCCCAGATCTGGATGAGGACGAGATTTGGGTATTCGACCGCCATCGGATCCCAGCCGTAGAACGCTTGCGCGAGCTCGTTGTATGGAAGTTTCTCATTCGTCGCTCGCCGCCCGTGCTTGTTGACGAGGATCATAGAGTCGCCAGGGAGCTGGAACATTCCGACGACCTCGTCGGGGCTCGTCAGTACCTTCTCCAGCGGTACGGGACATGCCCACATGCTGTTCATGTTGCGCAGCTCTGCACCCAGGTGCGCTGCGATCCGGACGAAGTCACCCTCGTTGGTGGGCGCCGCGCACCCGGAGAACGACGGAACGGGAAGGAACGCGGAGCGCAGGGCAGGATTCCGGGAGAAGCCGCCCGAGGCGAAGACCACGGCCTTGCGAGCGTGGATACGGTACAGGTGGTTGTGCGAGTCCGTCGCCTCAACACCAATGACCTCGCCGTCCCTCACGATGACACGCTGCACCCGGCGATCAGTCGCGATCTGGATGCCGGCGTCCAAAGCGACGTCGACTAATTGGTCGACGATTACCCTTCCTCCCCCTCCGGCCAGTCCGGCCGAACCGACCGGTGAGAGAGACCTTCCCCACTCCACGACGGACTCGTTGAGGTGACCGTAGTACTCGGGGCTCAGGGTTCGGTGAACTTCGAACTGGACTCCCGCCTTCTCGGTCAGCAGATCCAATGCCGGCGACGCCGTTTCGTAAACGGCTGCGACCATCTCGAACTCCCACGCGTCGAGTCCGAATGTTGGGCTATCTGGCTCGTAGCGTTCGGGTCGGGACACGCGCGCGACGAAGCGGAGGTAGTCCTCGCGGGAGTCCACGATCCCTTGCTCACGCAGATACCGGTTGTTCGGGATCCAAATGCCGAATCCTGATTTCGCGGCGGTCCCGCCTACAGCGGGCGCCTTCTCAAGGACAGCCACTTCATCGCCCTGCCAGCGTGAGAACAAGGCGGTCGTCAAACCCGCTCCCCCGGCACCCACGATAACGACGTCTGTCTCGAAAGTGGCGCCGTTATATTGAGGAGACACTGGGGCCGAAAGTCCACGCTGGGCTACGCGGTGATCTGTCATCGCTTCGCTCCTTCAGTCTCAAGTGCCTGCAGCACGGCTTCTGCGGGGTCGTAGCCGTAGAGCCACTGACTGGGCGAGAAATAGCTGCCTGATTCATCGTCTGAAGCAGCGCCGTCCGTCGTGCCGGCGAGGCGGGCATCACGGGCACTTTGTTCAGGACCATCGGGCAGCTCCCATTCCCGGGCGTGATCGGTCGCGATGTTCTGGCAGCGACGAGCGCGCTCGAATCGAGTTGCCGAGTACACATCGAGCCGACGCGAGATGTCTAACCCTGGCGCACCCGTCAGCAAGGCCCGGAGAGCCTCGGCATCTTCCATCGCCATCGCAGCACCCTGCCCGAAAAAGGGCACCATCGGATGAGCAGCGTCGCCCAGTAGTGCCACTCGTCCGACGTTCCACCGTTCGCTGGCGTACCGGTGGAAGAGGCCAAACAGGGAGAAGCTCTCCGCCGCTTCGAGAATGCCGCGAACCTGCGGATGCCAGTCTTTGTATGCCTCCCTCACCTCGAGAGGGTCAGCTGCAACGGTCCAGGCCTCCTCCAAGTCGAGCGGCGAATGCACCGTCGCCATGACGTTGAGCGCTCGGCCTGACGAGACCCAGTAGTGGGAGAAGTGGCGGTGCGGTCCCAGCCACATGGTCGTCGCATCCTCCGGTCCCAGATCGAGATGAGCGACTCGTTCCCGAGGAATCACTGTGCGATTCACCGCGTAGCCGGACGAATGCGGTCGAGTGCCGATATTGAGCAGCCGAGCGACCGTTGAGGTGATGCCGTCGGCTCCCAGCACCACGTCAGCTCGCACGCGTCGTCCGCTGACGAATTGAAGATCGACGCCGTCGTCGTCCTGAGTGAGGGTCTGGAGCCGCTCACCGAGATGAAGGGCTCCAGCGGGAAGCGCCGAGATTAGGGCGTCAAGGAGGTCAGCCCGATGGATCGTAAACCGGGGGGAACCGAAGTCCTGCTCGAGTCGCTCCTCACGAGCGGATCGGATCACTCTGCCATCGTCGAATCGCCGGAAGACTTCAAGTGATTGCCTCACGGCGCGAAGCTCGATCTTTTCCCGAAGCCCCATCTTGGTGAGGACTCGCATGGCATTTGGGAACAGACCCAGCCCAGCCCCGACGGGGGCGATCTTCGAAGCCTGCTCGTAGACGTCGACTTGGAAGCCTTCGCCGGCCAGGAGGGAGGCGGCCGTCAAACCGCCGATCCCCCCACCCACTATTGCGATGCGATTCATGGTGTCCGGTCCTTTCCTGGGAATGCTCGCCGGTGAGCTCTGCGGTCGGTCTTGTTCATCGGTCCAGTGCTGCCGCTTGGGGGGCGGCGAACTTAGCCCATTCGTCAATGATGTGGCCGCGAACCTCGTCGCTGACCTTGAAGTCGATCACGAGGGGGCCGTTCAGGTTCTGCAGTTGATTTGCGAGCGCCGGTATCTGGTCGAGTGAACGCACCGTCGCCGCCTCGGCGCCCAGAGCGCGGGCTATTTCCTCGAACGAGCGGTCGTCGTACCGCGCAAGCCGATCGGGAATCCCGTCGATCTGCATGAATTGCACCTCGGCCCCATAGGCCGCGTCGTTGATGACGACGACGAGCAGACGTGCGCCATACCGAGCCGCGGTGTCGATCTCCGCTAAGTGCATCATCAGGCCGCCGTCGCCGATACCGACGACAGTGAGCTGTTCGGGCTTCCCGAGTGCGACGCCGATGGCAACACCGAGTCCCGTGCCGACCGCAGAGAACTGGAGCGGCCAGATCCAAGAACCAATGCCAGGCGCCTGGAGGTACTGTGCTTCAAAAGCCATGTGGTGACCGGCGTCGACGACCGCGGTACGCTCGCGCGGGAGGATGCGATCCAGCTGCAGCCAGATTGACCGCGGGTCGAGGGCGCCCTCACTGCTTTGATCGTCGAAGGTGTCGCTGAGATCGAGCGCGGCGATTTCAGCGACAACGCCGTTGTCGCGGAACCCCGCGACGTGGTGGCCGCGGCGGTCCAACTCGTCCGCCAGTGCGCTGGCCGCGAGGCCGGCATCCCCGAGCACGGACACGTCCACGGCGTTATACCGCCCGAAAGCGGCTGCGTCGACATCGAATTGGATGACTTTGGCGTCGGGGAACAGTTCGCCGACGTAGGTGGTGAAGTTGTTCAGTGTAGCCCCGAAGACGAGGATCGTGTCGGCGGAGCGAAGCAACCGTCTCGCAACAGGGGTGGAGAATCCGCCGATGGTGCCGATGTTGTGCGGGTCGCCGGCGAAGTAGCCACGGGCCATTAGGGAGTTCCCCAGCAATGCTCCTGTGAGCGCACCGAGGCGCTCCAACTCCGATCGAGCGCCAGCCAAAACGGCACCACGACCCGCGAGGATCACGACTCGGCCCGAGGCGCCCTGCGCCTCGATCAGGTCGGCGGCCTCCGACACCGAAGCGGGAACGGGGGCGCCCGCCGGCGGCCTCACCGGAAGCACGACCTGCGCATCGTCGGACCCCGCGGTTTCGTTCAACACATCGGGCGGAAGGTTGACCATGATCGTCATACCCTCGCTGGCACGGGCGATGATGGCGCGGAAGTCGGCGACCGCCGTCGCGGGTGACCGGAGTGTCACGCTGACAATGCCGGCGGCCGCGGCGATAGCCTCGTTGTCGAGGTGCTTCGGCGCCTTCGCGGCAGCGATGGCAATCCCGGGGTTCTTCAACCCAATCGCGCTCACTGGAGCGAGGACTATCATCGGCGTCCGCGCCATCGCGGCGGTCTTCACCGCCGTGATGCCGTTCGTGATTCCGGGCCCTCGGCTGAGGATCGCCACGCCGAGGCGCCCGGTCGCCCGCGCATAGCCGTCCGCCATGCCGACCGATCCCTGCTCGTGGCGACCGCTGTAGTACGTGATGGAGTGCTCCTCAAGAAGCGCGATGAAGTTGGCGATCTCCTCACCCATGAGCCCGAAGGCCTTCTCGACACCGGCCTTGCGCAGTTCGATGGCGAATGCCTCGTAAACATCCATGAAGTCTCCTATACGTGTGGAGGTGCGGGACCGACTCGACACCGAGCGGCGGGGCGCACCCGTCCATGAGCACCAGTGGCATATATCAACTTGCAGAACAGTGCTCTGCATAACAGATCAAACTCTAGTCGACGGAAGCCGCATGGGCAACCGCTACGCTGACCGCGATGGCGGCGCAACCACTGCGGAGCATGGCGTTGCCAATTCGCAACGATGTCGAGTGCGGAAGCAAGCAGCCATGACCCCGAGTGAGATCGTGATTCGGTTTCGTGACCGAAGGAACCTAGGGATCGTTAGAGTCAGCCTTCTAAGACACGTTCACCCGGGAAGCCGTCTACGACAACATCGGCTCCGTCGTCGCTGTGGCCCCGTCCCGCGCGACGGACGTGATTCGGAAAAGGTCTGAGAAAGCCGGCTACGTTCGCATCGGTACAACGTGCTGAACCTTCGCCAAAGCGGGATCCTGGCGTTCGCCGGGCGCATCCGCTTCTACGATGCGACCGGCGAGGAATCGGCTTCTCGGTGGAAGCCGGCCACCTAGGTCGTCCCGGAATAGGTTAGAGGACGATGCATGAGCTTTTTCAGCAGACGGAGCGCATCGCCAACACGATCGAGTTTCCTATGATCTCGAACGCGTCGACACGCGTTTCGGAGGAACCCGGAACATCTATCGCACCGTTCGATCGGCCGAGAAAGCGGAGCTCCACCTCGAAGATCAAACCGTACCCAGGTAGTGCGCAGTACTGCCCAAGCTCGAACTGGTGTCGATCTAGGAAGCGGTCGACCGCGTCTCGATCGCAGTGGGTGCGCGCGTCAAGCTCGACCTCGTGATCGACACCCGGACAGGCGGCGACAGCTTTTCCTACAACAACCAGATGTAGCGCGCGAACTCCTATCTGGACGCCGGCGCCGACCTGGCGATCCCCACGATTATCGAGTACGACGGAGGAGCGTTCAGCGCGCTGTGTCCGACCGACAGATGGCCATCACCGAGCGCGCGGTCCTGGACATGCCCGGCCCTACCCATACCGACAGTGCCTTTTAACCGCGGCCTACTATTCCGACTAACCGGCCAAGATCACCGCCGGTAGGCCGCTCCTCGACAACCTTCGTGTGGGCCACCACCTCAAGCTCGAGGAGCGCCTGGGCCGATCACAAGGGTTACCAGCGGGCAGGCTCCATCCGCCTGCCATAAGCGATGATCACGAAAGGCCGCGTCGACTCGTTCCTCGGGCTACAGGGGTGAAACGCACCTTCATCTCCGTAAAGCCCGTCACGCTGCGGTCCGCGATCCAGCTGGGGTTCTCGTTTTCGACGACTTCGAGGTCGGGGAAGGTTGAGAGCAGCTTCGGAAAGAATGTCCCCAGCTCCAGCCGGGCGAGGTTACGACCCAAGCACATGTGCACGCCTGTGCCCAGTGCAAGGTGCTCGTTCGGCGATCGGGTGATGTCGAAGCGATTTGGATCCTCGAACTGCCGCTCGTCCATGTTCGCCGATGCCAGCCACGCCACGACCCAGTCGCCAGTTCTTATCTTCTTGTCATGCCATTCGAAATCGTAGTTCGCGATGCGAAGCCGGTTCTTGGCAGGAGTCGACCAGCGGAACACCTCTTCTACCGCGCCCTTGGCAGATCGTGGATTCTCCAGCAGCAATCGCCGCTGATCCGGGTTGTTAAGGAAGAGCCAGGTGCCGACCGAGGCGGAATTGCGTGTAGTCTCCAGGCCGCCGGCGATGATCGTCGCGAACCACGTCTTCATCTCGTGAGGCGAGAGCGGGTCTCCATCCACCTCCATGTTAGCGATCACGGTCGCGAAGTCGTCCTGCGGGTTCTTCCGCCGATCCGCGGCCAAGGCCGCGCAGTAGGTCATGACGGTGTTTAAGCCATGGAGGTGGGTCTTCATCTCGTCGCCGTCGATGATGTAGCGCGGGTCGGCGGAGGCGAACCACTGCCAGGAGGCGAGAGTAATGAGGTCCCAGTCCTCCTCGGGCACGCCCAGCATGCGCAGCACGACCAGGATGGGCAGCCTGCCCGCGATGTCCTCGACGAGGTCCGCTTCGCCTCGCTCTGCCACGTCGTCGATGATCTCATCGACGATCGCGTCGATGTCGTGGCCCAGCCTGGCGACCGCCGGCACGGAGAAGTGTTTGTTCATCGGGCGGCGGTAGACGTCGTGCCAGGGGTTGTCGCTGCGGGATATCTCGATATCGATCCCCTGGGCATGGCGCTCCTCCGGCGTCCGACGTTTCGGCGAGCGAGGGACACGGGTGTCCCAGCGCGAGCTGAATTTGTCCGGTGACTCTAGGTAATCCTTGACGTCGTCGTAGCGCGTGACTGTCCAGTAATCCTTCCCATAGTCCGAGTCCTCCACCCAGTGCACGGGATCTTCGTCCCGGAGCTGTTTGAAGGCGTCTCTGTACGCGAGCGATGTATAGAAGTCGGGGTTGAGAAGCTTCGTATGGTATTCAGACAGATCGGCCATAGCCGTTCGTTCCTTTCGTCGGCGTCGATGCGCAAATGTCGTTTACTCGGGTGCGATTGTCGTGGAGGGATCAGCGAACGGCGAGGTTCTCGTCGGCCGGCACGCCCAGCCGACATGCGCCTCGGGTATCCATAAGTCTTCGCGGCGCAGATCCTGCAACGGTAGAAGGTCGGGCCGAGAGTCGCCGAGTCCAAACCTGAACGGAGAATGTCGAGCACGTTTCGACTCCTGCCCGACCTTTCGCTGTGAGGCCCCAGAGACAAGCGCGAATCAGCACAGCCTTCGCGCCCAATACGAGAGCTTTCGCGACATCATTGCCGCGTCGGATCCCCCATCGAGCAGCACTTCGATGCTTTCGTCGACCTCGTCGACGATGGCACGGATCATCCCAATCGCCACCCACGCGGAGTCGAGGTTTGTTCCCGCCCTGATTAGACACCGAGATCGCACTCATTCCGACATCCACAGACGGACGTCGTCCAGACCTGTAATCCCGTTCAGCATCATTGGCCCGTCCCACTGCTCGCGAACTGATCGGCACCTCTTCGATGCGCGATTCCAACTCCGCCGCCTTGGCGCGGTCAGCGTGGGGCGACGTGTGAGGGAATAGCAGGCTGGGGTTCATCGTGCGACTCTCTTCTTCGAAGATCTTTCAGCCTGCCACGACCGTTGCGGCTCCGCCTATAATAATGGCATTCAGTGCCAATGAAAAGAGTTTCTTCTTGAACGATCCCGTCGTGGGCGAGCCCACAGCTTCTCATCGCGGTTCAAGACGCGGCCGCGCCCGCTCCACGTCGAAGGCAGAACTCGGACGAATCGGGTTGAGCTTGTTCATTGACCGCGGCTTTTCCAACGTCACGGTCGAGGACATCGCGCATGCTGCCGGCATTGGACGGCGGACCTTTTTCCGCTACTTCGCGTCGAAGAACGACGTGGCATGGGGCGATTTCGAGGAGCTGCTGGTCGACTTCCGGGCTAACTTGCATGATGTGCCGGGCCGCCCGTTGGTACTTGCCGTGCGCGATGCCGTGCGTAAGTTCAACGAGATCCCCGATGAGGAGCACACAAACCACCGACACCGCATGAGGATCGTTCTCGAGACCCCCGAGTTGGTCGCTCACTCCACGATGCGGTACTCGGCGTGGCGCGCGGTGATCGCAGACTTCGTCGGGGAACGCCTGGGCTTGGTGAGTCGGTCCCCGGTGGCACAGGCCTTCTCGTGGGCGTGCTTGGGGATTTCGCTTTCCGCATACGAGCAATGGCTGGCCGATGACTCCTCGGACCTTCTCGAGCTGATCGACGAATCATTCGCCGCGTTGGGTTTACTTTTCGGGGCTGCCGGAACCTCCGCCTCAGCTCCCAGCGACTTTCCCACCTACCGAGAGTCCGTGTCGGGGCCGCCATCACCGAAAGGGAACGAGTGGTGACGGGCTCGGGCTCCCAGAGCCGGCACTTGTTCCCGCAACGAGTCATCCCTTCGTCGACGGCGAAAGCGTTAAACCACAGCCACAGCGTCGAGAGAACCAGACCCTGAGGCCCGAGCATCGCCGAGATAATTCGCAAACAAAACCCTGACGCAGACGTTCAATGGGCTCGCCGTGCTTCGAGACAGTGCTCGAAGCGGGGGTTTTCAGGTATCACGACGAGCACGCTAACAACCGCTGGTGCGGCGTATGTAATGACAGTGCATTTGTTGCCTGGATCACATTTCACCCTTACTCTTTTGGAGGCCGCAGCGTCGCGGCCGGCAAAGGGGGAGTTGTTAGATGAATGAAAAGCTCAAGGTTCTGGTCAGCGTGGATCTCGATTGCGCAAGGGCTAGGGTCGCGGCCCAGGGTCATGTCACCGTCCGCAGCGTTCAGGCTCTTTATGTGGTGGTCAAGCGCGCCAACTCACTCATGCGGGGCCTGACCCTGGAGGTCGACATGACCGGCGCCTGGGTCGAACCTGACGCTCTGGCGCAACTGCGCGCCTGCTCTAGATCCCATCACCTGCCTGCTCGGATCGATCCGCACCAGACCGAGTGCCGGATCAGTATCCTGAACGCCGGCGAGACCGGATCTATTGCCCAGGAACTTCTCCTCACCGCCTAGGCGGTGGAGGCAAGCGCGCCTATTTGCCTTACCGCATTCCAGTACCGCCAGGTCCTGACGCCACGAACAACCAGCCCGCGCAGTCGCGGCCCTCATTGGTCCTTGACGGGACGTTCGTCGAGCTCGAGCAGCCGATCGCTCCAATCCCGGACGTAGAACCGCGGATCAAATCCAGGCGGGCGCCGACACCACCGGGGTTATGGTGCCAGCACGGCCGGCGGTAACAGCCGCTGTGTCCCGTCCCGTCGCCCATGAAGCGACGTCGGCGAGCGTTCCGCTCACCGTGACCGGATCCTCCGCTCCGATATCGCCGAACACCAGTTCCTGTTGCCGGCCCGTGACTCTGACAATCAGCCCTATGTCCGTCCCCCGGGTCTTCCAGACGCCAGTGATGTCCTTGAGCAGCCGCTCAAGGACGGGGACCGGGATGTCTGAGAACGTCGCGCCGTTGGCCAGGTCGACGGCATGCACCCAGACTTCGCGAGTCCGCATCCAAATGGTTTCCTCAGCCGCAACAACGCGCCCCTGGGCGGTCTTCACCTTGGCGTGCCACGCGTCGGCGGCCAGGTCACGCCATTCCACACTGAGGTGGATCGCCGAATGGTCGAAGAGGTTCCGCAAGGCAAACGGCGGCAACGTGGCGCCGAAGTCGATCTCGTGATTCCGGGCCTCGGCCGAGACGTACATCGGAGTTTCCACCCCCGTGCCGGCCCATTCGATGAGCCGGGCGATGGCCCGGGCGTTGTATCCGACGTGGGCCACGACGTGGCGGCGCGTCCAGCCCGGCAGCAGCGAACCGTCGTCGAGCTCTTCATCGTTGAGCTCGTTGAGCTTGCGTGCAAAGAACGCAGTGCCGCGCCGCGCCTGCAGCAACCCGTCGAGCAGGTTCGGGTTCGTCGTCTTGTCGTGGCGGGCGACCATCAGGCTTCCTTGACCACGCGGTTCGTAAGCCTGCCCAGGCCCTCGACGGTGGTCACCAAGACCTGGCCCTCCTGGAGGTACCGCTTAGGGTCCTGCGCGTGGCCGACGCCACCGGGCGTCCCTGTCGCGATGACGTCGCCGGGGTTCAGCGTGATGATCGTGGAGATGTAGGAAACCAAGAATTCCGGAGTGAACACGAGGTCGCCCGTGGGGGTCTGCTGCTGGATTTCACCGTCCACGGCCGAGGTCATCAGCGGCCCTACCGTGAACTCGTCCTTCGTGACCAACGCGGGTCCGAAGGGCGTGGACTTCTCCCAGGTCTTGCCCTGCAGCCACTGGACGGTGCGGAACTGGTAGTCGCGCATGCTGATGTCGTTCAGGACCGCGTAGCCGGCAATGTGGTCCGCGGCGTGGGCTTCACTGATGCGCCGGCCCTTCTTGCCGATCACGACGGCGAGCTCGGCTTCCCAGTCGACGGTGTCCGATTCCTGCGGCACCGCCAGGTCATCGTTCGGGCCGATGAGGGACTCCCGGTACTTCGCGAATAGGGTAGGGAATTCCGGGACTTCCCGGCCCATTTCCTTGATGTGGTTGCGGTAGTTGTGCCCGACGCAGATGATTTTTCCCGGTGCGGGCACAACTGCGGCCAGGTCGGCGCTTCCGAGGGCGTGCGTTTCGCCGTCGGCTGCCGTCGCCGTGGCTTCCCAGTTCTCGGTTTGGAGGAGTTCGCCGACGTCAGCGAAACCGGGAATTTCGGTGAGGGTGTCGCCGTCTTGGCGGACCGCTTTGGTGCCGTTTTCAGTACGGAGGGTGAGTAGTCTCATGCGTTCTTGCGTCCTTCTGCATAGGTGCGGTTGAAGTTCAGACGTTCAAAGATGGGGGCGTCGCTGAATCGGAACAGGTCGAACTCAGTGTCCGCTTGAAGAGACCACGCAGCCCAAGACGGGACCACGAACAGGTCCCCCTTTTCAAGGGTCCGGGTTTCGCCGTTCAGGACGGCCGTACCGGACCCTTCGAAGACCTGCCAGACACTGGAGCCGACTTCGTGCACTGCGTCAGTGGCAGCGCCGGCTCGGAGACGGTGGAATTCGGCGCGGATGGTGGGCATGACATCGCCGCCCGTGGTCGGGTTGGTGTACCGGATCGCGGCGTGGCCTTGCGAAACGGTGGCCGGGTGTCCTTCGTCCTCCAGCAGCAATTGTTCGCGCAGTGCCCGGTCGGTGTATTCCCAGCGGTACGCGGCGATCGGGGAGCTTGTGGTGTTGTCCAGGCCGGACAGCGGGCGCAGTCCGGGGTGGGCCCAGAGCCGCTCCGAGCGGGAGATGTCAGGAGTGGCTTCGTCGGTGACCCGTTCGGTGCCGAACTCGAAGAACCCGGCATCGGCGTAATGCGCGAAAGGAATGTCCAGGCCATCGATCCAAGCCATCGGCTCATCGGTGTCGTTGTGGTGCCCATGGAAATTCCAACCCGGGGTCAGCAGGAAGTCGCCGCGGGACATTCGGACAGGATCACCGTTCACGACCGTCCAGACGCCCTCCCCTTCGACGACGAACCGGAAGGCATTCTGTGAGTGCCGGTGCTCGGGGGCTGTTTCCCGAGCGCCGAGGTACTGGATGGCTGCCCACAGCGTCGGTGTCGCATAGGGCTTGCCACCCAGCCCCGGGTTGGCAAGGGCGATCGCCCGGCGCTCCCCGCCCCGGCCAACCGGAACCAGGTCTCCGGAGCGTGCAGCGAGCGGGTAGAGATCATTCCAGCGCCAGACATGCGGCAGCGCCTTAGGGGACGGGACCATCGGCATCAGGTCTGCGATCTGCGTCCACAAAGGGATCAGGTTTTCCCGGTCGAAGTCCTTATACAGCTGCTTGAGCTGGACAGCTTCTTCAGGCGTATGCTCCGGAACAGAGTGAGCAGCCGCTACCGACTCGTGAGTAGCGTTTTCGGCACTGATGGACACGGGGGCCTCCTCGAGGGCAAAGTTCACTGGCTAGTGCCACAGTAAGCGTGCATTCCCCGGGACCACAGAATATTCTGGCCAAAAGAATCTGTTCGCCAAATTTCTCTGAACGGGGTTAGGCGGGATTGGCAGCTATATCGATCTCGAGTTGCCGTCTTGTCTCAGCCATGATGGGCACAAGGTCCCGATCGAACAAGGGGCGGAAGCGCGCCACAGGCGTGGCGACACTTAATGCGCCCACTACTTCACCCTTACCATTATGAAGAGCCATCCCTAGCGCGCTGATGCCCTCCTCAGTACCCTCAAAGTTGGCAGCAAAGCCCCGCTGGCGGACAAGCTCCAATTCCTTGGCGAATGCCGGATAGTCCTGGCTTGGGATACTGTCCCCCGAGATTTCAGCGGTGCCGCTGCCGAAAAGCTTCCTGACCATCTCCGGATCCAATTCCGCCAGGATGGCCTTGCCACCGGATGCTTTGTACGCTGGCATGACGCTCCCCTGACGGTCTCCGACCCGGAGTGCGTTGGTACCTTCGACGGTACTCAGGAACCGGACGTTGGTGCCGACCCGGACCATCAGATTAACTGTTTCGTTGATCTTTGTAGATAAGAGCTCCAAGTGAGGTTGGGCAACTGTGCGCAGGAGACGTGCCCAGCCAAGCCCCGATGGCCCCGCGCCGACGGCTGCACCCGGGTAGTACACTCGTGATTCGTCCTGTACGGCAAACCCCCGATACACCAGCATTGCGAGCAGCCGGTGCGCAGTTGAGGGCGCCACACTAAGCTCGGCCGCCGCGTCCTTGAGCCGAAGGCTTCCACCATCGCGCAGCAACTGGAGCAGGCGAAGCGCGTTGTCTACTGCCTCAATGGGGTACATCGGTTTTTTCTGGATGCGCTGATTCTGCATATCAGAATTGTATTGCTGCGATTCCCGGGTGCGAACGATGCTAGTGCCCACTATCACACAGAAGCACAGCCCAAATAGGAGTAAATCTTGTCTAAAACCTCATCGTCCACAGATGTACTCGTCGTCGGTGGCGGAATGGCGGGACTTGCCGGAGCATTGGCGCTCCGGGAAAACGGAGCCGACGTCACTTTGGTAGAAATGGCCCCTGAATTCGGCGAAGTCGGCGCTGGCCTGCAGATGGCACCCAATGCCACCCGCACACTGAAGCGCTGGGGCTTGCTTGAGAAGGCACTGGAGATCGGCGTTCGGCCGAAGCATTTGGTGTTCCGCGATGCGATAACCGGAGAAGAACTCACGCGCCAGACCCTGGGCGGCGAATTCGAGGAGCGCTACGGCGCCCCCTACGTAGTGATTCACCGCAGTGATCTACACCGGATCCTGCTGGAAGCCTGCCAGGAGCTGGGCGTTGCCCTGCAGAACAACGTTAAGATCGAACGGGTAGATACGCTAGACAATCGGGCCCGGGCATATGCTGCCGACGGCGCTGTTTTCGAAGCCGATGCCGTGCTTGGAGCCGATGGGCTCAAGTCCACGCTGCGCCAAACCGTCGCGAACGATGGACCGGTCTCATCTGCCTACGTCGCATACCGCGGGACGGTTCCCATTTCCCCGGAAACGTCAACAGCGGACCTGGAAGACGTCATTGTGTACCTCGGACCTGACTGCCACCTCGTTCAGTACCCGCTTCGGAAGGGCGAACTCCTGAACACGGTCGCTGTCTTCAAGTCCGCATCCTTTGAACGCGGTGAGGAGCAGTACGGCGGAGTCGACGAACTCGAAGCGGCTTACCGGGACTGCGTACCTGCTGTGCGCAACGCACTGAAGAACCTTGGAACCAGCATGCGCTGGCCCATGTACGACCGGGACCCCATCGGAAACTGGGTCAACGGCCGCATGACGCTCATCGGCGATTCCGCCCACCCCATGCTGCAGTACCTGGCGCAGGGGGCATGCCAGGCCCTTGAAGACGCCGCGGTACTGCAGGACATCAGCCGGGACACTGTTTTCAAGGCTGACGGGATTGATAACGAGGCGTGGGGAGAAGCGCTTAAAGCCTTCAACGAGGCCCGCGCCGCCCGCACCGCCAAGGTCCAGCGCACCGCCCGCACCTGGGGCGAGTCCTGGCACGTCTCGGGCCTCGGCAGGGTGCTGCGGAACCTGCTGTTCAAGAGCCGCGGCGACGGCAACTACCAATACTGCGACTGGCTCTATGGACAGGACGCACCTGGCGTCCCTGCTCCGGTGGCCGGCCAGTCGGCTAAGGCCTCTATCTAGCAGCAAAGTTAGCTGGGCGGATGCGGCTGCAGCCGCCCCTCCACCTAGCAGCCGCATTCCGCCTACACACCATATCCTCTTCTTCCGCGCTACCTACAGGAACCACCACAAGGCCCCAGCGCAGCCACTTCATTCCTGCTACTCCGAAAGCTGGACAAACCATGCTCCTGCGCAAACGTCAAGATCTTTCGCCAACGGCAAGCCGTGACGAAGATGCGTCCTCTTCTCGGGCGTCCAACTCAGGGGCTCAGAAAGAGACGTCCCCTTCACATCTAAGCTTGGAAATCGATGAGATGACTGCCTCCCCATGGATCGGGCTCCATTACAGGCACGAGTTCTTGCTTCACCACAGGCACGAAACGCTGGAACCTATAGCCTTGCGCGCCGCAACCATCACGATTCCATCGTCCCAGAGGCTTCGATGATCCGCCTAAAATCCAAAACCGCCAGGGCGAAGGCCCTCGTGGGCGCCGGCGCTGATGCGATCTCCCCGAAGCCATGCGTGACCTCCATGAATTCCGTGCCATCCGGGGCACCGTGGACGTGCCCAACTTGGCCAACATGACCGAGTTCGGCAAAAACGACCTCTTCACCACCAAACAGCTGCAGAACGTCGGAGTGAACATAGTCATTTACCCCGTCACGCTAATGCGCAGTGCGATGGTCGCCACTGAACAGTTCTTGGACACGCTAAGAAGCCTCGGAAGCCAGGAGGTTCGCGTGCTTCAAATGCTCACCAGAACCCGACTCTACGACCTAGTGGACTACGAGGCCTACAACAAATTCGATTCCGGCATTTTCAACTTCCAAATCCCCGGCACACGATAAACGAGAACTGCAACGAAGGAGTTCGCATGACTGATACAACGATCAAAAAAGGCCTCGCCGGCGTCGTGGTGGACTACACCGCCGTCTCGAAGGTCAACCCGGACACGAACTCTCTGCTGTACCGGGGGTACCCGGTCCAGGAACTGGCCGCCAAATGCAGCTTCGAGCAGGTCGCCTACCTCCTGTGGAACGGTGAACTGCCAAACGAGGCCCAACTCGCTGAATTCACCGCCCGTGAGCGGGCCGGCCGCGCCCTCGATCCGGCCCTCAGACTCATCATCGATGCCTTGCCGGAAGATGGGCACCCCATGGACGTATGCCGTACGGCGGCATCCATTCTCGGTGCCCGGCACGAGTTGACAGGGGATTCCTCCCCCGAGGCCAATATGAAAAAAGCCATCGACCTGTGGGCCGCCATGCCCGCCGTGGTGGCCTTCGACCAGCGCCGCCGCCACGGCTTGGACTTGGTGGAACCGCGAGAGGACTTGGACTACTCCGCGAACTTCCTGTGGATGACATTCGGCGAAGACCCCGTGGATGAGGTAGTTGAGGCGTTCAACGTCTCGATGATCCTCTACGCGGAGCACTCCTTCAACGCCTCGACATTCAGCGCCCGTGTGGTCACTTCCACCCTCTCGGACCTGCACTCGGCAGTTACCGCTGCCATTGGCGCCCTCAAAGGCCCGCTGCACGGCGGGGCCAACGAAGCCGTCATGCATACTTTCGACGAGATCGGCATCCGCAGCGAAGAAGCCATGGAGGAAGCCGCGGTACGGGCCCGGGCATGGATGGAAGACGCGCTGGCCCAGAAGAAGAAAGTCATGGGCTTCGGACACCGCGTCTACAAGCACGGCGACTCCCGCGTGACCACCATGAAGGACGCGCTGGACAAGATGATCGCCCACTACGGCCGGCATGAACTACTGGGCCTGTACAACGGCCTGGAGCTGGCGATGGATGAGGCAAAAGCCATCAAGCCAAACCTCGACTACCCTGCCGGACCGACATACCACCTCATGGGCTTCGACACCCCCACCTTCACCCCAATCTTCGTCGCCAGCCGCATCACAGGCTGGACCGCACACATCATGGAACAACTGGCCTCCAACTCTCTGATCCGCCCCCTCAGCGAATATAACGGGCATGAACAGCGTCCCGTCTAGCTGGCAGCCTCCTGCAGCCCAAAATCCTGCGGTGAGGTGTCAGATGATCACCCGGATCATTAACTATCGCAACGCCATGCGGCACCTCACCGCCAAGGCTCGCCGAACACTGACACAGCGCTTCCAAGCCAACTCGCATGCATAAAGGAGTAACCCTATGGACCTTCACCTGCAACCAGATTGGCATCGCGCCCTTGGGCAGCGTGTAGAGATTTGGAGAGACGGGGAATTCTTCCGTAACGGAACGGTAGAGGCCGTAATGCCAGACCAATCGATTCTTTGGATTTCGGCGGAAGGTGCCACCTCAAGGCAGATGATTTTCCGCAAGGAGGGATGCCAGGTTTTCGCGCACTTCCTGCCGGCACCTGAATCCGTGAACTTCTATTAGAAATCAATTTCGGCCGGTCCTTCGACGCTGAAAACTTTCATCCCAAGCTCCTGTGGACCAGTCTAAAACAAGGACCAACTACCGGAGCTTCTTATGAATCGAACAATGATCAAGTCCAAAATTCGCCGTGCCACCGTCACCCATGCCGACTAACACTATGTCGGTTCCGTGACCGTTGACCTGAACCTCCTTGACGCTGCAGACATACTCCCCGGTGAACTTGTGGCCATTGTGGACGTAACCAACGGCGCCAGGCTCGAACACCATCGCTGGAGAGCGCGGCTCGGGCGCGTGATCGGCATCAACGGCCCGGCAGCCCATCTGGTACAGGAAAACGACATTGTTATTCTGATCACTTACGCCGAAATGACCACGGAGGAAGCCAAATCCTACGAGCCACGTGGACTACAACAACAAGGTAATTCAGTTGGGCAACGACCCGGCTGAAGGCCTCACGCCAGGGCTCTTGCGCCCGTCCCACGCCCTGAATAACCCACCAGTCTGAGCGACACGAAAACGCTCGTTCGCGACAGAAGATGAGCAGCGTCGTCCATATACATTGACGCCGGCTCTGACAACAGGCTATCCGCCCTGCGGGGGCAACGTCGGTGTCGGGTTTTGCTTACACCCCAACCTGACGTCAGGCACGCGGCTAATATCACGTCAGGTTAGAGCCCGATGGCCTTTTTTTGGACAGGCCCCGGTGGGATTCTTAGAGTTCAACCTGACATGCCGAGGTTGGAGGCACTTATGGCTGGCCAGAGAATCGGGTACGTGCGGGTCAGCACTCTCGACCAGAACGAACGGCGACAACTCGAGGGTGAAATTCTCGACCGCGTCTTCACGGATAAGGCCTCAGGAAGGGACGCGAACCGGCCCGAGCTGACCGAGTTGCTCCGCTTCGCCCGCGACGGCGACATCGTCGTCGTGCACAGCATGGACAGGCTGGCCAGGAACCTTGACGACCTCCGGTCCCTCGTCCAGGCGCTAACGCGGAAGGGCGTTCGGGTCGAGTTCGTCAAAGAGGGATTGGTTTTCACCGGCGAGGACTCCCCGATGGCCAACCTCATGCTTTCTGTGATGGGTGCTTTCGCTGAATTTGAGCGGTCGCTGATCAGGGAACGGCAGCGCGAAGGCATCGCTCTGGCCAAACAGCGCGGGGCGTACCGTGGACGTAAAAAGTCCCTCACTGTGGATAAGGCGGCAGAACTTGTTGGCCGTGCTGCCCTTGGGGTGCCGAAATCGGTCCTTGCCAGGGAATGCGGAATCAGCCGGGAGACCGTCTACCAGTACCTTCGTCTCGCTCAAGCGCAGGAACAGAAGAGTGTCCCTGCGCTACTCAAAACGCAAACGCCTTGAAGCCGACAGGGAGAAATCGTCTACCGGCGTTGGTAAACAGTGAACTAATTTCTTCGAGACTCACAAGACTCACAGGGTGGGGATTCCTTGAACATCGCGTGCATGCGTACTCGCTCACTCGGTGGGTGGCCATAGGAATTGGCTTCGGCGGCCGTCTCGGAAGAGCGGTAAGACTTAATCGTCCAATGCTTCTTTCTGGTTCTGAGCCCGACAGTGACGGCGTCAGGGCGATTTCTTGGCTGTCGCGCCGTGGTGCGCGGCTTTGCTGGTGAGGGTGAGGGAACCGCTGTCGTCGGTGAAGGAGATGAGTCCGCCGGTGCGGAGTTGCGTGAGGGCCTGCTTGGTTTGGCCGCGTCCCATCCCATGACGGTGCGGATCTCTGTCCAGGTGGGTCCGTGGGCCCGACGGTCCCAGGAGGCACGGATCAGGGTGGTGAGCTGGTCGACGATGGCAGGGGTGAGGTCTACTGGTGCGATAGGTGCGTTGCGGCGCAGGTAGGCGTTTTTGCGGGATTCGTACCGGGCGGCGACTTTCTTGATGGTGCGGATTTCGTCGTTCTTGACCATCGCGTCGGCGAGGACCTGGAACTTGGACCCGGGCCGGTACCTGTCGACGAAGTGCGCCAGCTGGTTCACGCGGGCGTCGGTGATTCGTTCGGGCGGGACGAGACGTTCAAGCCACGCGCGGGCGTCCAGCTGCCGCTTGGCGAAGCTTTTCCGCTTCCAAGTACCTTTGTTCTTCGATTTGGTCGTGCTCTTCGGCTTGGTTGTCTGCGCAGTAGCTTCCCCGTCGGCCATATCCCCAGCGTATCGTTGCACGTTCCGGGATCCCGGTAACCCTTTCAGCGAGGGTTACTGGTGGAGTCTGGGCCGAACGTGACAGGTTTTGGCTCCTGCCTCAAGACGGTGTCCCCGAGGTTATTCCTAGTCCGGCTGGTTTGACTCGGGTTCGGCCCATTCGAGGGCAGCGACGACGTGTCCTTCGTTGGGCAGGGCGAGTTTCTCGTCGGCGGGGAGCTTGTCGTAGGTGTAGGCGGCGATGGCCATGGGTGAGGTGGAACGGCCGAGGCTGTACCGGACGCTGCGGTCGTTCTTGGTGCCGCAGATCAGGATGCCGATAGTTTCGTTGTGGTGCTCGCGGCGGAGCATGTCATCGACCAGGGCGACGTAGAAGTTGAGCTTGCCGGCGTACTCGGGTTGGAACTTCCCGGTCTTAAGTTCGACGACCACGTAGCGGTTCTGATCCACGTGGAAGAAGAGGAGGTCCACGAAGTAGTCGTCGCCGTCGACATCAAAGTGCACCTGTCGCCCGACGAAGGAGAACCCTGGACCGAGTTCCCTAAGGGTTTCGGTGATGCGGCTGGTCAGGGCGTTTTCCAGGTCACGTTCGGCGACTTCCCCCGACAGCCCGAGGAATTCGAAGTTGTAAGGGTCTTTGGCTACCTGCTGGGCCAGTTCTGAAGATTGCGCAGCAAGCTGCTGCGCAAAGTTCGAGGGGGCGTTCCCTGTGCGCTCCAGGGTCTTATTCATGATCATGTTCAGCAGGACGTTGCGTGACCAACCGTACTTCACGGCCGCGGCGGCGTAGGCGTCGGTGAGTTGTGGCTCGAGTTTCTTGTCGAGCAGGACCATGATGTGTCCCCACGGCAATTGCGCAGCAGCTTGCTGCGCAATTGCCCCGTCGGGCCACATTGCGGCGAAAGTTGTCATGTATTGGATGTTTCGGGGTGAGAGTCCCTTCATGTCAGGGAACTCTTGGCGCAAGTCCTCCGAGAGTCGTTTGATGACCCCGCTCCCCCAGCCCTGCTGTTCCTGCTGCTGCCGGACTCCTTGACCGATCGCCCAGTACAGTTCGATGAGTTGGGTGTTAATCACCCGTAGTGCCTTGGTCCTGGCTGCCTTGACTGTTGCTTTCAGATCTTCGAGAAGGTCCGGATAGCCGAAGGGCAGGTCCAAGTCACGCGAGTCCGTCATGCCTTTAACCCTATCGGGGACCACTGACAGCCTCGATGCAATTGTCCAGACACAGTCTGGACAATTGCATACGTAAGTCACTAGGCGTTTGGAAGTGTCCTATGTACAGCCGTGACAGGCCAGTCTTCAGACGCGCACCAAATGTGCCACAGCTTGTGGCACATTTGCTTTGCCATCGCGACAGGCACCGTGGTTTCGTGTGGCGGGTTTCTTCATATCCGAAAAAGGCTAAGTGGGGTCGACGACAGCAGCCAGATCAGGATGAAGAAATCGCTTTAAGGCAGTTTGGAGGAGGTGTCTCATCTACTTCTACTCGTCCCGCTCAAGTACCGATAGTTGTGAATATATCAAGTTGTTTGCTTTTCATTAAACTATTGTCCGCTTTAGCGTCCTGACGTGCTCAGCATCCGTGCGCGGCTAGCGTGGTCGCGATGCCCTCGATGCGATGATGCCGACCGGCGTCTATCTTCGAATGACTAGGATCGTCCCCTTCGAGGCGCCTCACCTGCACCCGCCCCGAGAACTGAATACAACGGTGGAAAGAGATCGCGGCTGGCGCTCCTACAGCTTTCCTGTGCCGCCAAGTTTTGTGCGCGGGGAGCGCGGTGGATGGTTCCCCCGCGCGTCCATTGGTGAGGTTCCCGGTCGCGTTGGGTAAAGCCCAGTCGTGCGTACCATCGAGACATAGCCGCTACCGTTTCCTCGGATTTCCCCTCCCCTGGCTGGAGCGTCCCTTCGATGGGCAGGCCGTGGCGGTCCGCGTACATGCACAGCTCGGTCAGGGCCGCGGTGCCCAACCCTTTACCTTGGAGCCCGTCGGCCACGACGATGTCTGCCAATCGGATCCTTGGTGTGCTGGCGTAAGAGAGTGCTTCCTCCGGGCCTTTGACGTCGACATACAGGGTCACCGGCGGCTGCCCGCGTTCCAGGGAGTCCTGGGAGTCCGGGATTGGCCGGCTGCGTGCCGGGAGGTGGTCCAGGAGCCTTCGCCGCTGATGGGGTTTAAGGTCAGGGTGTTCAGCCAAGGTCAGGACCAGGTTTTCGATGCCGGGGACGGTACTGTGGTCTCCGAGTTCGGCTTGGGCACGTGCGGCGGGAAGAACGGCCAGGATGTGGTGTGCCTGGCTTGCCGTTGCCGGGGTGGATTCGCTGGGCCAGGTCAGCGTTTGCAGGGTGTCTTCGAGCACGAAAGAACCGTTACCTCCTCTACGTCCACTGAGTTGACCACCGGAGAGCACACCCCACACATGAGGGTCCGCACCCAGGGAAAGATACGCCATGTGTTGCGCGGTCGAATGCAGCCCACGGCGCAGTTCCCGTGCTCGGGCCTCGGCTCTGCGGGCACCCAGTCTTTCCTTGAGGCGTTCCACTAACGGCCTGGCGGGGCTGGCTGGGTCAGTCAAGGTCTGGAGTTCAGTCGTTGAAGTGATCCATTCGCGGGCCAGTCCCCGCCGTCTGTCAGGGCTCGTCATCGGATGATCTCCAGGGTCAGGTATCGGCAGAGGTATTTAGGAATCCTGGGCGACCCGGAGGGAGGACCGCTGCTCTTTACGGAACGCTGCCCGCAGCCGGGCCCATTGGAGGATTCCTCCCGCAGCTGCCGCGGTCAATGCTGCAACCACGATGGAGTTGATCATCGCGTCGGTCAGTGATTCTCCATTCCGCGCACCGGAAGTGATGTCCAAAGCGAGGGAGAACGCCCAGCCGGAGACCCCTGCCATAGTGGCCAGCGTTCCCCAGAGCATCATGGTCCCTTCCACAGACCAATAAGTTTTCTCTCCGAAGCTCCACCTGGCGGAGGGCAAGCCCACTCGGAAAATACTGAATAAAACCAATACACCCGCAGGGACGAGGGCGACGATGTAGGTTTCCAGATTCATTTCGCGGTTCCTCCGTTATCCACGCCAGCAAAGGTGGGTTGGGTTTCGTCCCTCGGTACGCCTGGGACTGCTGCTGTTGACCTGCCCGCAGGGGTGCCGGCGTTGCTCATCGCCTGTGGTGTGTTGTTCATCGTTCGCGTCTTTTCCATGGCGGGAGTCATGTGGTTGCGGGTGGGGAGGGTTGTTCTGACTTCATGTCGCCAAGGAAGGCAGCGAATCCATCGTCGGTGGGGGGCTCGTTTTTCGGGCGCGGGTCTTTGTGGGCGGGGTTGCACGCCGACAGACCCCATGTGCCTTTCTTGATCCTGTTGATGGTCGGCCAGAGGATCCGTTCGTGCCAGTATGCGGGGGCGTCATTGGGGGTTTTGTGGCCGTAATACGCCGCACGCCAGGCGATCCATACGCCGGTGAGTTCTTCCACGACCGGGCCGTGGCGGTACCAGCAACCCGGAATCCTGGATTCAGCGGCTACCCCGTACCTGTCGTTGTACCAATCGACCCAGGTTCGCAGCTCCGTCAGGAGCGCTGCCGCGCCCGGGCCGTTAAGTTCCTTCCAGTTCCACGGCGCAGGCTGCTCCTGGGGTGGATTCCTGAGAAGGTTGCCCACCAGTTCGGTCAGCCCATCGACATTTGCTGACAGCTGCTTCAGGTCGTCGTCGTGTTCGAGGACCAATTCCTCTACCGAGGGCAGTACGCCATCGGCGTCAACGCCGGCAGGCGCGTCCGCCAAGGGCGGTGCTTCTGCTCCCCTGCCGGGACCGTTATCTGGCGGTGCCGGTTCCTCGTCCGGGAAGGGGATGCCGGCATACGGATCCCCGCTCATGCGGTGATCCTGCGGGTCATGGTCTCGGCGGCTTTTTTGTCCGCTTTGATCTGTTCAACGTCATCGCGCTCCCAGTAGGGGGTCAGTTCCACCACGGCGGGGCGGACGTTGGTGTAGTGCATGAAGGCCTTGCCCTGCTGCAATTGCTGGATTTCGTGGGCGCGGATTACGGGGCGTTCCTCTTCGCTGGTGGTTTTGGATGAGCCACTCTTGCCTTGGGAGGTGGAAACCCGTTTCCGGTGGGTGGTCCCGGCAGACTTGGCCACCGTTTCCAGTTCTTCCAGTTCCTCCAGTCCGGGAAGGAATAAACGCACTGAGGAGGTGCCCCGGATGGCTTTGGCTCCATCGTTGCCCCAGCGGGCACGGTTCTGCGCGAATGATTGGCTGAACCCGATGATGCGGATCCCGCGGCCGCCGGAGTCCGAAAGGGCACCGGCCATCTTGGGGAACGCCGCGACGTTCGGAGCTTCATCCAGGACCATGGTGAAAACCGGCCACAAGCGGCCACCGGCGCGGGTCTGGGAAATTTTTTGGGCTTTGCGGAACACATGATCGGCAAACATGGTGACCAACGGGGCAACCGGGGAATCTTCGCCGTCGGTGAGCAGGTACAGAGTGTTCACCCCCGTCAGGAATTCCTCCACGCTGAAGCCTTGCCCCTCGGCGGGAGTGAGGAACTTCAATGCCTTCGGGGAGGAAAGGGGCTCCAAGAGTCCTGCCAGGGTCTCCTGAATGGAATCCACCGTTTCGCCGGCGCGGGAGGACGTCAGCGCCTGCAGGCGTTCAGCGAACGCGGCCGGTGCACCATGCTCACGGAGAATTTCCAAAGGTTCCGGGTCTGCGAAGTTGTTGGACCAGCGCACGACGTCCTCGATGGTTCCCCCATCCAAGGCTGCGGCGTGCAGGAACCGGCCCAGGATCGCTGCGGCTTTGGAGTTGAACCAGTCCCCGTTCTTCACGTTCCCCATCGGCTGCGCACCTGCCCATGCTTTGCCGCGGGCCAGGGCTTCGTCAGGGTCCTCGCATCCGGCGACGGGGCTCCAGCTGATGGTGTCGGGCCACCCGGAGATGTCCTGCAGATCGAAGACCTGCGCGGTGCCGCGGCGTTGGCGTGCCACCGCCGTGTACATCAACAGATCATTCTTTGTGGACGTCGTCAGTACAGGGCCTGGGGCGTCCAAAACTATTCCTACGGCGATATAGAGGGTCTTGCCCGAACGCTGGGGCGCGTACACCCACATGGAGTCTTCGTGCTGGACATAAAGTACTTTGCTGTCGAGTTTGAACGCGGGGACGATGATGTCCGTTTCGGGTGCGTCCTCGGGAAGGTGCAAGGACTGCCGGGCTTTGGCCAGCGCCGCTTTCTTACCCATCCGCGGTTCGAGGTCCTTGTACCGGGGCAGGCCGTCATCTTTCGGCTTGCTGCCCCCGAGCACGATGGTGAGGAACGCGATTCCCAGGAAAGCAAGAATTGCGAGCACGATCAGTATCCATGTCGCAGCTTCCGGCCAAGCGAAGGTGCCTTCCTTGAAACGGGCCACCAACTCCGTGAAGTTGGTCCATGGCATTCCGGTCGGTGTCAGGAACTCGCCAAAGAACGCTGCGACCCAGGCGAGGACAACCAGCACGATAACGAAGCCGGCGAGGCCGAGTTTCATCAGTGTGTCTGTTGAGGTTTGCTTGCTCATGCCGGCACGTCCTCCATGGTTGTGGTGCTGGGCTGTTCGGTGACACCGATGGTGGAGGTGGACTTCATGGCACCGTCGGTGTCGGTCAGCTCGACTTCCAGGGGACTGCGGACGTGGATGGCTTCAAAGGGATCGTATTGGTCGATCTTGAACAGGCACGTGCCCTTGACCAGTTTCGTGATGACCTCGGCGGTCCCTGCCGGGAGGGTGAACATTTCTTCGCAGGCCAGTGCGTCGGCACTCTTTTGCTGCTTGTACAACAGGACCGTCCCGCATTCCTTGAGCATGGAGATCGCGGGGCTGTCCGCCGGGATGTCGGAGATGTGGTGGAACGCGAACTGGCACGACAGGGACAGGGCGCGGGAGAGTTTGGTGTTGCGTCGGGTCACCGTGGCCACCGAGCCTTGGACGGTGTGCCAGGCCTCCTCGATGAGCAGGACCGTGGGGACTGCATGTTCTTGCCGGTAGAGGGTGTTCGCCAGCCAGGTGTTAATGATCGTCATGACGATCGGCAGGGCCGGGCCGTCTTCAGGGAGCAGTGACACGTCAAAGACCGTCAGGCCGGCGTTGAGCTGGATGTCCGCGCTGGTTTCCCCGTCGATCAGTCCGGCCAGGTCGTCCTCGATCATGCGTTCAAGTTCGAAGGCCGGGTCCTGGCCCCATTCGCGCAGCTCGTCGGAAGTCAGGCCGGTGGCCGTGGCTGCTGCCTCATCGGGGGTGTAAAGGGCTTTGAGGACGTGTCCGATGTGGGCGACTTCCCCATCGGCTTTCGCCGCGGCCAGCGCCTGGCGGTGGGCCATGCGGACGGCTTTGCCTTCCTTAGGGGTCATGGGCCGGCGGAGCGCTTCTTCCATGACCGCGCGCAGGAGCATGGACTGACCGGCGGGGGTGGACTGGTCCCCTTCGCCGGCTTCTTCGTTCACTCGTGCAGCGATACGGGGATCCAGGATGTTGATCCGGGAACCACCTCCGCCGATGCGGAACTGCACCGGGGCAACCTCCAGCTTCCGGGCCAGGGGTGTGTACTCCCCTCCGCTGACGTCTTTCTGGTACTTCTTGTCGATCACGACGACGCGGCGGCCGAGGACGAGTTGCCGGAGCACGCCCCAGGTCTTCATGGCCGAAGACTTTCCCTGCCCGAGGTCACCGATGACGCAGACATTCGGGGATTCAATGGTGTCACCGTAAGCGGTGAACGGGTCATGGACGATCATCCAGCCGGAACCGGCATCGACGCCGAATACCAAGCCGCGGTGAGACGTTGGCGGGGAGGCAATGGCCATGTGGGAAAATTCCATCTGCCTGGTCGAAGACGGCACGCCCGGGGCTGCCGGGTCATAGAACCCCAGCTTGGACGCGAAACCCCACTTCCGTTCGTGATGCCAGCGGGTGGCCGCAGTGGCTTTCGATTCGATGAGCTCGCGTTCCCTGGCTTCCTTCTTTTCCGCTTTTTTCGCGGCCGATTTCGAAACCGGGCGCTTCCGCGATTTGCTGTCCTTGGCTGCCTCCAAGGCCAGCGCCTCCGTCTTCCGTCGGGAGGTGTTCTTCCGCCACAGTTTCCGGCTCTGGGCGCGTGGCAGGCCCAGCATCTCTTCTTCCATCGTGCTCATCGGATTCCTCTCGTGAACGGCATGGTGGTGATCAGGGCAAGGTCGTTGCGGTGGTCCATCCAGTCAATGAACTCGATACCGGCATCGGAGGCCGCGGCCTCAACGATGTCGGTGGTGGACAGGATCTCGTTCGCGTCTTCCACGGCGAAAGAGATGTACAGTCCGTACGCTGCGCCGTGGTGGCCGGAACCGGGCTTCAAGTCCAGGAGGCGCTGGTGGGAGGCTCCCATCAACACTTCTTCGGTGCCATCGGTCACGACACCGGACTTGCTGACCTTATTGCTCGTGGCCCGGTCCATCGCGGCGTCCGTCCTGGCCTTGGACCGGGCGCTGCGGGCGTCTTCGAGTTCCATGACCATGGACACCGAATGCACTACCGCCGGTTGGATGCCGCTGATGATCGCTTCCAACGCCTCCACGGGGATGGGTGCGGGGCTGAAAGCCGGGGCCGGCACGTAGCCGGTGCGGATGTGCCAGTGGTTGTTGACCACAAGGGAGATGGGTGACGCTGCGCCGTCCAGGTGCTGCCAGCAGTCCATCAGGTTGGCGCCGTCGTAGTCGTCAATGTCGAAGTCGGGGTCCTGCAGGTGCCGCAGGAGCGCGGCCATGGCCTGTGCGCCAAGGGGCCGGGAGTTGGTGATCGAACCCATCATCGACGCCTGGGCCATCGCTGAACGGATCTCCTGATAGATCGCCTGCCCGATCCCTTCATCCCCCGGCCCGTAGGCTTCGGCCCTGCGGTACAGGGCTGGGGTCCCGGGGATCCGGAACGTCTCATAGGTGCGGTGCTGTTCGGAGCGTGAACGGGTCGTCTCGCACAGATCGCCGTAGGACTCCAACAGGATCCGCGGAACGTTCGGAGCGACCCGGCGTTTGACCCACAGCAGGTGGTCGGCCGAGTCCATCGGCACCGCCCGGGCGAGGGTCTGGACGTGGGTGACGAGGGATTGCCGGCGAGCCAGCCGGGCCAGGTACTGGCCACGGGCCACGTGCCCGGATTCTTTCCGGTACTCCTCACGGATTCCCGAGGACGAGCCCATGACTTCCATCGTGGCCGTGTAGTACGACTTCTTGACCTTGCCCTGATGCCGGAAGATCACCAGCGGTCCCTCCGGGGTGTCGATGGAGAAGTGGCGGACAGTGCCCACCATGAGCGGGGCGTTGTCCTTGTGCCGGACAGGGACTTCGATCATGCCGTTCTCATCGGCGCGGTCACGGTCCTTCTTCCCGGCCTTGACCATCCGGGTCTGCGGGCGGTCCTTGACCGGAACGTAGACCAGGGACTTGTTCTTGGCGCGGGCCTTCTTGTGCCGGGCTTCGACATACAAGGCACCGAGGGAGCGGTGGCCGGTGAACTTGTTGGGCGTGGTCAAGATGACCCCGGTGAGGACCAAAACGGCTGCAATGATCAGGGCGACGATCTGGCTACCGCCAGCGAGCACGATCAGCAGCGCCGCCCCGATCGCGGCAGACAGGCCGATCCATTCCGGTGCTGTCCGGTTTCCTCCGAACAGGCCGCGGCTCTGGACCTCACCGCCGACAACAACCATTCTTCCCATGACTACCTACTCCTTGTGCTTCTCTTACCGGCCACTGATGTGGTCGGTATCGGGCGCCATCGAGCGAGCCGAGCGCTGGCCCCGCATGGATGCCTGGCGTGCTGCTTCCCGGCCTGCCAGCAGGAAAGCTGTAGCGCCACCGGCTGCGACCTTCGCGGATCCCCGGCCGACTGCGCCGGCCCCGGACTTGAACGCTTGGGCTGCTTTCGCCCCGCCGGTACCTGCCCGTTCGGCTTTCTGCAGCTCACCGATCGTGCGGGTTTCCGGCTGTCCCTGTGTGCTGCCCTGATTATTGGGGCCAGCTGGTGCCCCCGGTTCGTTCGGGACCCTGGCCGCCGCGCTGCGGCGCCCGGACAGACCCGCACCCGTTATGCCCTGATCCAGGCCCGGACCCTGAGCAGCTCCCTGCCCCACAGTGCCCTGCGTTGACGGGGCACTGGTCCCGCCGTAGCGGTTCCCGCCGCCGGGGGTGCCTGACTGGACCTGTGAGGTTCTGCGCTGCCTGATCGCAGAGGAGATCGCCGCGCCGGCACCGGCGACCATGGCCGGTCCGGCTACGGACTGCCGACCCTCACCGAGACTGGTAGAGGACGACGGCAGAATCGGGACGTACTTGTACAGCATTGGCAGAGCGAACGCCAGGACGCACATCGCGGCCGCGGCCAGGAACACGGACGTCGCATTGACCATGCCGTCATCCACGCCTTCGCCGGCGAATGCCGGGCGCGAGGCGATGTAGCTGAACACAGCTCCCATGAGCAGGAGCAGCAACGGCTTGGACAGGGAAATGCCGATCCACAGAGCCCCGACCTTGCCCACCCGTTCACGGTACTTCGGGTGGATCATGTAGCCGATCATCAAGGCGATGCCCAGCCCCAGCAGATACAGGGCCAACGGCTGCAGAGCCAGCAGCCCCAACATCGCCCAGGCCGAGATAAACAACAGACCGAACAACAGCACCGCCGCCAGAGGCCCGAAAGCACCGCTGGACTCATAGGACGCGAACCGGGAAATAGCGACCCCGAAATCCGTGACCCGGCTGGAAGTCCAGAACGTGATTCCTTCGGTCAGCCCTGACATCCAGCCGTTAACCACATATCCGATGGCTGGGCCGAACAGCACCAGGAGCATGGACAATGGCCCGTACCAAAGCAGCGACGTCCTGGCGGAGTCCATGTCGATCTCTTCGTTCGAGACGTCCTTCCAGAGCTTGAAGTACATGATGCCCATGACCAGGATCCCGATCGCCGCGAAGGCGGCCCACGTATTACGGAACCCATCATCGATGTCGAATACGGAGACCTTCAAAAGGTTGTTCAACACCTCGTTGGTGGACTTCACGCCCTCGGCCTTGACCGTGTTTGCGAACTTCTCAAACCCGTCCTTCGCATTCGCGATGAACGCCACGGTATCGACCGTGCCCAACACCACCTGACCACCCGGCATCGAGGAAATAACCGTCCGCATCACCACGCCAGCGATCGGAGCGAACTTATTGAAAACAGCGCCTCCGGCACACCAGGTGGTACCCGAATCCGGAGCGCGAGCACTTGGAAGTGCGGCGCAGAATGGAATGGTGTTCTTTCCGTCGTAATCCAACACTTTCTCTGGCGTCGTCAGGAAGGAACTGAAGGCTTTGGCCGCAACGTTCTCACAGCTGTTGCCACCCATGGCTCCGAAGAACAACGGATCACCACAGACCGACTTCGCCAGCTCCTGGTTCAGGCGGTCTCTGATCTTTATTCGCTGGTCCTCCGGGAGCCCTGCGAGGCGCTTGAGTTGGTCCGCGTTCAGCTTCTCCGACTTGCTCACTTCGTCTGCCGCCTGCGCAGGACCGGCGACGATTACCCCAAAGCTGAGGAACAACGCCAAGAAAACTGCGACGAGGCGGATCGTCCTGCTAACGCTTAGCGTTCGCATACTCGACCCACCCCTCACGGCTGATGTCCTTGAAGAACGCGTTGACCAGATCGTCCCGCAGAACCGGCGTGGCCTCGTCCTCCATGTTGGTGCCCACGCTCATGGGACCGCTGTCTTTGACTCGTCCGCCGAAATCCTGGCCGTTGGCCACGATTGCGGCATCTGAAATCTTCCAGTCGCCGTCCCATACGAGCTCGAAGGTAGCCGTTTTGAAGAATGCACTAGGGGCAGTCTGTACATTCGCGCCTACAGCCCCAAAGAACACCTGAACTACCGCGTTCTTCTTCTGCTCGCAGCTGGCTACGCGGTAGAGACCACCTGCGGCCACATCAGTGCGGTAGAACCAGCCACCGTCAAAAGACCCGTTGGACAGATCTTTGGCAGTGGTCAGCAGATCCCCTTTGTAGCTGGTTTTCTCCACCCAGGGGCCCTGCTGGCCTACCTCAGTCAGGATCTTCTTTTGCTGTGCCCACGTCGAAACGTTTACATCCTCGATGAGGTGGGTGTAGTTGGCGGCTGCTTGGGCGGCTGAATCGCAACTGCCGTTATAGCCGGTGATGGTTTTCCCATCGCTGGCGGTTTTGGTGCCGCCTTCGCCGATCTTGATACCGGAGACCGGAAACCCGAACTTCCCGGACGCCTGCAGTTGGCTGGGATCATCCTGCTTGGCCGCCGGTGCCGGCGGGTTGAGCAGAACGACGGCAACGGCGATGACCAGGATCACCGCCCCCAAGGCTGTGAGGACTTTCCAATGCCTCCGCATGGGCTAGGCTCCTGCTGCCGAGGTCAGTGCCAGGATGCCACCGAGAATGACGCTGGCGCCGGCGGCCGCGCCGAAGGCGATGCCGGTCTTCTTAGCGCCGGATGCGCCTTCTTCGATGTCATCGGCGTGGCCGCGCTGACGGGCAACGCCCCACTTCATGAGGTTCCACAGGAAAGCACCGGCCAGAAGGAACAGAACAATGGCCCACAGGCCGCCGAGGATGAGCTGCATCGCCCCGGTGAACTGCACACCGAAGACGTTGATGTTGGGTGTAACACCTCCGAGAGGGTTGTCGCCGGCAGTTCGGATGATGGTTTCGCGGGTGATGGTGCTGAACATGATTCTTGGTTTCCTTATCGGTTGGTGGTTTTGGTGGAGGTAGTGCGGTCAACGGCCAGGAGGCCTTCAGTGATCTCCGCTGATGCCCGTTCGAAAGCACGGCGGGCAGGGTCACCGACGAGCTGCCAGTCGATGATCGAGCCGGTATCCAACGCCCCGTCATACGGGATGTCGATCATCACCCGCACGGCGGAAGCAAGGTTCTCGCGAAGCTCTGCCTGCTCGGCTGCGGAGACTTTCGCCCCGCCGCCCTGGGTGACCAAGACGACAGCGTTGGTCACCAGGTCTTTGTAGTGCGGGTTGCCGGTGCGCTCGGACATGGACTCGAGCTGTTCGATCATCCGCAGGGCCGAGACAACAGCGTTGCGTTTGAGCGTCGTGGGGATCACCAGCTGGTCGGTGACCTCAATCGCGGCCAGCCAGTTCGCTGAGCGGGTGTTGTTCCCGGTGTCCACGATGATGGTGTCGTAGAAACGGCTCACCACAGCATGGATGCGGTTGAACTCATCGGCACCAATGGATTTCATCCGGTCCGCGTCCTCGTCCGCGACCAGGACGGAGAACTGGTTGTTGCCCTGATGACGGGTGTAGTAGGACAACTCGCCCTTACGGGCCGTCACGGTCTCGAAGGTGTCCAACACGTTCAACAGATCCCATACCGTCCGGGTTGAGTCGTTCGAGTTGGTCCGGACGCCGGCGGTGCCCATCATTTCGTTGTTGTCCCACACCAGCGTCTGCTGGCCGGAGTGGATCCCAAACGTGGAGCCAATTCCGACACTGCACATTGTCTTGCCCACCCCGCCCAGGGGCTGAACGACCGTGACCTGCATGGGACGGGAGTAGACCCGCTGGATCGCTGACAGATCCGCCCGGCGTGCCAGCTCGGCTGCGCCTACCTTGGGGCTGATCAAGCCGAAGCTGATCGCCCGCAGGAATGCCTGCCAGCCGGTGGCCGGCGGCAACTGGTCGTTCACGTTCTCCTTGCGGAGCACTGCTGCGCTGCGGCGGCCGCTGACCAGCGGAGCCTCCCGGTGCAGGTCCTCCACCACCGGGGTGTCGACCTTTGCTGCTGCGGCCGGTTCGGCGTTCGGTACGGCGTGGATGACTGTGGCCGAAGCCGTGTCTGGTGTTTCGGGTTCGGCGTCGGTCAGGCTGATGGGTGCGCGGCTCTTCCGTTCGCTTCCTTGCCAGTTCGTGCTCATCGGATGGTTCCTCTCGCTCGGTTCAGGTTCGGTCGTGGTCATGAGGTCTGCTCTTGCGGGGATATGGCTGTTACCAGCCAGGGCTGCTGCTGCCCGGAACGGTGCAGGAGCATCGTCCAGCGGCCGGCATTGGTGGAGAACGTAGCGGTCACAGTCATTGGGTTGCCGGCGTCCCTGCTGATCGCCGGCCCGTCGGTGATCTTCCGGACGGGCACCCGCGCCGGGTCAATGTACTTCGCATCCTCGGCGTATTCCGGTGCAAGGTGCGGAGCGAGGTCAGCGAACCAGGTTGTTTCCGGGACGTCGGGCCGGGCGAAGAGGGCCATGACCTTGGCCGCGGTGTCCTTGACCGACTTTTCCGCCGCTGCATCCCACGTCACCACAGGGATTCCGTAGTGCTCGTCTGCGCTGTGGCCGTGGCCGTCGTCGGCATGGTGGCTCTCCTCGCCAGCCTGGCCAGTGGTCACCGTGGGAGTGGAACCGGCTACCGGTTCGGTGGCCGCGTTACCGGCGCAGGCACTCAAGGAGAGCGCAGCGGCCAAGACGGCGGTGAGGGCGAGGTGCTTGCGCATCAGAGAATGCCTTTCTCTTTCAGGATTGGAGTCGGGTCGATGGTGGGATTGATCGGGACCATGGGGTTGGGCAGGGCTCCGGCGAAGAACTCCATGTGAAGGTGGCGACCGGTCACGTTGCCCGTTGCGCCTTCGGTGCCCAAGGGTGTTCCGGCGGCCACGGTGTCGCCTTCCTTGACCTTCACCGAGCCGGCTTCCATGTGGTACATGCCGATGGTGAGTTTCCCGTCCACGCTCTGGCCGGTAACCCCGGTGCCGAACAGACCGTCCATGTTGCGGACCTTGACGATCTTCATGTCCGTGATCGCCACAATCGTCCCGGCGCTTCCGGGGTGCACGAAGTCGATGCCGTAGTGAAAGTTCGCCAGCACTCCCCCGGCCGTGCCGGGCGGGGCCGGGCGGGGCCCGTAACCACTGCTGTTGATCGCCCCTTCCATGGGAGCGACCCATTTACCGGCCAAGTCCCCGACAACCTGGTTGCCCTCAGCTGGGCACACGCCGGACGGGCTTACCGCTGCGGCGGACTCCCCACCCAAGGCCTTGAAGACTTCCGTGGCCTGGGCGCGGAACTTCGTATAGTGGTTCGGGTCCGCGTTCCGCTGCGCCCGGTGAATGGCAATAGTTGGTTCGAGGGTTTCCCAACCCTCCACCTTCTGAAGTGCTTTGAAGAAGTTCGTCGCCGAAATAGCGGGGTCCATCCGGTCTGCATACGAGCCCCACGCGCCGTTGGCGCGCTGTTGAAACAAACCACGCGAATCAGGCCCGGCCCCGTCACCGTAGTCAATGACGCGCAGCGTCGACTCACCAATGGCTGCCTGAATCCCGATCAGCTGAGCAGCGACCGGCAGTTTCAGCGACTTGGCCGCGTTCATGATCGCCTGAGCGTTCTTCATCTGTTCGGCATCAAACCCTGCCACTCCCCCGGCAGGGGCAGGACCGGCAGCTACACCCGCCGGTGCAGCGCACGACGATGCTGCCTGTGCCGGGTCGCTGTCGTCCAGGACAACCGTGACCAAACCGAGTGTCAGCGTCGCCACGATGGCCGCCCCGGTTACGACGTTCCGAGCGCTCACTGGCATTCCTCCATGCCGGCAGTCAGCGACGCGTCATGCGACCGGTTGAGCGGCAGCATGCTCATTAGAACCTGCCCTTCCCCCACAGACATCTCTTTCTCTACTGCTCTCCCGCGACGATTCCACTCGCTAGACAACCGGTCATTTCCCCGCACTTGGACTTGTGGTGCCCGTCGAAAGCCCAGAGACGACGCCGCTGCGGGCTCGTACTTCTTGTTCTCGCAGAGGAGCTTCCGCGCATCGCATTCACTGACACCTCTACAACTACGCAGCCGATTGGGCGTCGTGGTTCTGGCAAGTGAACTGTGGGCTGCATAGCGCCTCCTTGGCGGTACGGGCTGGAGATAAAACAGATGACAGGTCCATGGTAGCGAATAGTTTAACTAACCGCTAAGAGAAATGACGTTTTTTGGGTGGTCGTGCGGCAAAATTAGAGCCATGCCCCGCTACGCCCGCCCTAAAATCCCCTCCGGTACGGAGCGGGCAATCGGCGTGTTCAGCAACTCAACAAAAGTGGCGATTGTCGGCTACCTTGCTAAAGCGGGGCCGGCCACTAGGGGTGATGTGGCCAGGGGGCTGGAAATAGGGGTTCCGACGGCGCAGAACAACCTGGTGCAATTGGAGGCCGAGGGGGTGCTCATTGCGGATCCTCCGGCATCGGAAGAGCGGAATGGCCAGAGGGTCAGGTATAGCGTCGACGTCGATGAAGTGACACGCCGCTACTCGATCCTGGGGCGGGCCCTCGGCCTCAATGAAGACCGACCCGAGGATTTGGGTAGCCTTCGTAAATCCTGACAGCACGTCGTCCCAGCAGGAGTGACCGCTCTGGAGTCTCCGGGTGGGGGTAAGTCAAATTGCTGGAGCATAGGCACGCCAATAGCCTACCTTGAGCATGCTCAAGATGAAAAAAGCACGCTCAAGGTAAGCTCAAGGTTGTTCTAATTTTCTTCGTCCAGGATTCGGGCTATTGCCTGAAACTTCTCAGGGGAGACTCCCTTCAGGCTGCGAGCAGCAAATTTCTTCACTCTCTTCTCGCGGAGAGTCTTCAAGGAGTGGAGCTGCTTTTCAATGCGCTCCGGGATCTCGCTTTCGAAGTCATTGAGGTACGCGGGGTTCACCCCGAAGAAGTTGGCCAACGCCGTGAGCAGGCGTTCATCCGTCACCGTGGCCCCGTTGCCATCACGCATATAGAGCCACCGCGAGCGAGAGAGAGTTACGCCTTGCTCTTCCAGTCCCCGGCGGATGTCTTCAAACTCGTAGGGCTCTCCCCCACTGGCTACCATCACGTCGAGCAGGAGGTTTAATCGCTCCGATAAGGTTTGGCGCCAGGCATCCCGTGCCTCGTTGAGGTTGGGCGCCACCGTTATGCTCCGAGCAGCGACAAGCTAAGCAGGTATGCGAGCCATGCCACCACGCCTATGGCGCTTCCCCAGAGCGACTGCGCAACGCTCTGGCGCTTCAAGGCTGCCCGAGACCAGATGAGGACGGGGAGCACAATCAATGCGGCGAACCATAGTGGAGACAGTGAGGTTCCGAGGCCCAGCACGATGCCGGTGAAAATGGCGGTATGCACCGAGATGTTCCACCGCGACCGGCCCAGTGCAATGAGCGTGGCTCCGACGAAGAATGCGATGCCGTTGGCGATGAGCAGCCCAGGGGCTCCCAGCATAGACGTGACTATAAGGCCGAGACCAAGCACGGCTGCACAAGCCATGAAGCTCCGTGTCTTCCTGCGTTCCTCAGGCCAGCCCAAGGACTTACCAATTCGCGGAAAGACCAGTACGCCAAGGAGGATCACAACTGCCAGCGCCGCCAGGGTAGCGATCAGTGCCGGGACGGATCCAGGAGCGCTAATGGCTGTTGCAACCGCTGCCACCAGGAGCATGACCGCAGGGTGAAGAATCCGGCTAACGGCTTCTGCCGAACGTCCCGGGGTGGTTTGCTGGTCAAGCATGTGTGTTAACTTCCATCGTTTGAATTGTCGCCAGTTCGGCTTCAGAGAGTCTACCTTCTAGGGTTGCATCCGATTCAAAACAGTCGCGTATTTCCACTCCCCTTCGATGCCTTCGCATCGCGGGGTCCCGGCACATGATTTCCATCAGCCGACCGCGGTACGGCCAGATGACATACTGATCAATTTCAGGCTGCAGCCTGGCCCACAGCGGGCAAAGATCCCAGAGCTCCCGTCGTGCGATGAAGTCTTTCCTGGCGGACTCCAGCCATCGAGGAAACGTCGGGATCCCGATGGCCAAAGCAAAGACAATGGCGGCGCTGGCCGTAAAGATCCGTTCCAGCGTTCCGAGAATCTCTAGTGGGGAACCAACCAAATCAGTCAAGGTCATTATGGAATGGATCAGCGCGACAGCCAAGGCAAAACCGGAGCCGAGAGCTACGAAGGCCAGGGACCGCCGCCTACGCAAGGACTTTAGCTGTGGCCTGTAGTGGACACTGAGACGCATCGCTGAATAGGCCACAGTGGCAAGGTGCGCAAGCATCAGAAGGCTATAAGTGGCGACTAGCGGATTGCTCTCGTACTGGCGCATACCCGAACTGCTAAGCGATGGAGCTGCCTGGACGAACAGGAGCACTTGGCCGCCGTAACTGGCCGCTGCTATGACGCAAGCGAAAATAACCGGACGCCTTAGTCGTGAAGGGGCCATGGCTCTCCAAATGCCTATATGCATTGACAGCAAGGTTGCTGTTAGGAAAGCCCGGTGCGCCAAGGCGAGGTAGTTGATACCTCCTAGGGCTGCATCCACTGCATAGAAAATCGGCTCGACAAGGAAGATCGCCGTGAGCGAGCCAAAGAAGCTGCCGTAGATCCACGAACCGTGCATCCGGCGACCCCGGGAAACGTACATGGCCACAGACGAGAGCAGAAGCACGACGGCGGCAATAATCAGAACAAAACCAGCGAGCGTCAACCGATTACATCTCCGAAGCCTAAAATCTCTTCATCCCTCTTACCTGAGCGGATCTGTGCGTAAAGGTGATCCGCCAGCAGCTCGGCCTCCGCTTCGATTCCGGTGCGCAGTTTGGTGTGCCTCCACCCGTGCAGGACCTTTAGGGGATCCAAATCCGGGAAGACGACCGCCAGCTCCTCCCCTGACAGGGGCTCCGGATCGTGCTGGAGCAGAACATGTGCGATTTCGTGCAAAATGTTCATCTCGCCGGCGAATTCTGACCGGTCGCCCACATGGAGCAAGCGGTTTACTTCCTCGCCCTCATGCCAAAAACCTGACATGTCCACATCGAGCAGGGCATCCCTCCGGGAGAGCTGAATGGGCCTCTCCGTAACCAGCTCAACAAATCGTATGAGCTTGTCCAGACTTAGAGGCGAAGGCAGTTCCACCGCCCGGGTGAAGGCGGACACTCTTCGGGCGGTCCGCCGCCTATCCAAGGCAGATACGGCAAATCTCCCTAAACGGCCTAAATGCCGTTCTGCAAACTGGGCCGATGATGCAATAGGATGAACGTTGAGCATGCTTAAGACTCGTCAATCATGATCAAGCGAACGTAGGAGGAGCAAAGAACATATGTCACATCCTAACTACGCAGTCCACGGCCGAAACGAAACTCGCATACGATTCCCCTACCGATACACCCCTTGCCCACCGCGGACTTCAGTTATGGAAACCAAGTGTGGCGGCAAGTCGCATCCGCAGAAGTATCAAGGACACCTGGCTAAGGCTCTTCCGACGTACCGGGCCGCGGTAGGGACTATCGGACCGTCGTTACTACCTGACGGGCTCCATATGAGACGGGATCTAACGTTCTTTGCGGGAGCAAGGATCACCCCCCATAAGGTGAGCCGTGGACGCTTTGCCAAAGAATGGACGCGACACGCCCCCCAGCATCTAGGGTTTCGATAACAAAAACCGATTAGATAGCTCTATGGCACTCCGAAAGCTCGCACAGGGTGGACGCCCGTCTAAGGGCCCACGGCATACATTCAACGTCAAACCGGACATCACTCGCGCCGAAAAACTGCGTGACATCCTAGACATTCTTGACTGCAACGCGGTGGACTACCTAACCCCCCTTGTTGCTGCCCACATCGACTCCATCGATCTGGAAAAATTTCGGGCCGAGCACACACAGGAGACTTTGCCTATAGCAAAGGCCAGTTAAAAACTGAAGGCCCGCACTAGGCGGGCCTTCATCTAAGTATCTGTTCAGATCCAGTTCTTGGCGGGATCAGATCTGAACTTGTAGAACACCCACCCTGGTGGGTGGATTTTCCATACCCTCAAAGAGAGGCTGTTGTTGTCTATGGTACCGGATGCCGTTTTGGCGTCAACGCACCCAAATGCGAGTGTCGCGCCGGAAGTGTCTCCTGAACACGCCTGGAGTCTCGCTCCCTTGATCGCCGGCGCGCCGTCGTACCGTTTGGGGCGTTGGATTGGTCAACGCTTTCAATATCCCCGCCCAGTGAACGCGTTGAAGATCACTCGTTCTTTGCCCCATCGTCCTGCTGCGGTGATGGTGCACGGCACCGATGGCTGTGTTGCCACGTTGTGCCTTGACTTTGACACCTCGAAAGCCTTGAAGGGTGTCGTGGATTCCGATGCGGCACGGATCGGCCAGCTGTTGGCCGCCTGTGGGATGAGGTTTGTAGAGGATTTCTCCCCCAGCGGAGGACGCCACCTGTACGTCCCGCTTCAGGAACGACTGGAAGCGGCCGAGGCCCGGGAGCTGGTCGAAGCGCTAGCTCTGATAGCCACCAGTCTGGACCCGAGCCCCCATCAGAACATCACCGACGGGTGCATCCGTGTCCCTGGCTCGGTGCATAAGTCCGGTGGCCACCAAACCCTTATCACTCCCCTGTCCAAGGCATACGACGTTCTTCGCCGCCGCAACCCCTCCCGAGCCTTGTTGGAATTGCGTAGTGCGTTGGCGCCAGAACTGAAACGCAAGCGTGCGCTGAAGGCACGCGAAGCGAAGAGCGTAGCCGCACAACGGACCGGTGCGTTGTCTACGCTACCCCTGTCGGGCGGGAGCGAGTCCCCGTTGCGCCGGGTTGCCCGGAGCGGTGTGTACAACACGGCCACGTACAAGAGCCCGTCCGAAGCCCGGATGGCGGTGCTGAACCACTTCAGTGCCTGCGGCTGGTCCTTGCAGCAGGTTCAGGGCGAGCTTGCGGTTCAGTTCCCAGGTCTTGCAGCCCTTTACGGATCCGCGGAGCGCCAGGCTCGGCTGCTGCCCTACGAATGGGCCAAAGCCCAGGCTTTCACCAACTCAGTCTTAAATGCGAAGAAACCACTCCCCCGTAAACACCGGGAAAAGAGTGCCCCTATTAACAACACAAGCCACCCGTTAACCACAGGGGGGCGAGGAAACTCCAGCACCGCTGGAGTTCGTCAGCTTGTGAACGACCTAGAAAATGTGCTCTACGCAGTTCTGGACCACAGACTTCAATCGCGTGGCCGCGAAGGCCTCAGTCTTCGCTTACTGATCCGCGGTTTGCTGGGGTACATGCGTGGGAAGGAAACTGATGTTCTTGACGTTGGCTGCCGCACCCTCGCTGCCGCGATGGGTAAGCATCATGTCACGGTTGCCCGGCTACTGCCCATCCTGGCTGCGGCCTCGGACGGGATTTTGACAAAGATTGCTGACGCGCGTCAGAAAGCAGCGGACGTTTACCTCATCCAGCTGCCTGACCACTACCGAGAACTAGCCAAAGAGCTGACTTGGCGGAAAGGAAAAATCTACGCCGTTCGGCCTGTGTTTCGTGCCCTGGGTGACCCCGCAGCTCTTGTCTATGAGGCCATCGAACGGGGCCGGCACTCTCCCACCACTGCCGAGATCGTACGTTCAAGTGGTGTCAGCCGCAACGCCTGCTCGGCCGCCCTGGCAGACATGGAAGCCCTGGGCATGATCCAACGCCAAAATGGCACCTGGCGCGTCACCACCGCCAATCTGCGCATGCTTGCCGGCAGGCTTGGAGTCCTCGATGACTACTTCGATCAGATCAGCCGCAACCGCCGGGAACGTGCCATCTGGCACGCCTATCTTGCTCGGTTCCTTGAAAGTCAACTGCAGGAAACTGACTTTTATGATTGCGAGACTGAAGAAATCTGGATACCACCCAACGACTACTACACGCTGTGGCAGGTAGCCTGAGTCACCGGCCAAGGCTGCGCACGAAGCCTGCTGACATCTTTGTGTTAGATGCTTGCTTCAGCTCGAGAACGATATTTGAATTGTGAGGGTTTCAGCGGGAGTCGGGAGTCGTAGCGGCAGTTTGCGACAGACAGGGGTGCTACGACTTCCATCGTTCGTGAGCTGACTGTTTGCTGATTCCCAAGGTAGTGCCGATGGCCGCCCAGGAGACTCCCGCGGACCGTGCTGAATGCACTCCCCTATCAACGCGCCCTTCTGCGTCCTTTAATGAACGTACGGCGGCCTTTAGCTCAGAAATTGCTGCAGCAGGCTGCGCATGGGTCAACCACTCGAGGTGCATGGCAGCTTCAACTGCCACTGATGGCACTGCCACTCCGAGAAAGGGGACAAACGCCAGATGCTTGGTTCGTATTTCCTCTGAAGCTGTTAGGGCTCGCTTCCAGAACGGACCAGTCCAGCCGCACACGCAGAATGAGCGCCAACCAATGACTGTGTCGTCCGGGATAATCTCACGCCCTGCATGGACTGGGTGCTTTGAGAATTTTCCTGAGACACCTTCGACTGAAACGCTACCCGTTCGGACGTCGTTCGATATCCGCCCGTCTGGTGCGACTGCAGCGGGCCATCCTTCGTGGATCCCGTCCTGCATGTCCCAATTCATGCTTCTATCTCCATATGAGGTTGTCTGCGGGCAGGTGGGATATTGCGACCTCATTCTGTCAGGAAAACCTGACGAACGAGAAGCTGGACGGCTATGAGAAGGTGCTGCCCGGTGTGGTGGTGAGGTCAAGGTCCACCTAGATCACAATTTCGTCTAGGGCCAAGGAGCGCCAAATGTTGACGTCGAGCAATAGTCTTGAAAGTTTTGGAGAGAGAAGTGGCTGTAGATGGTGGAGGGCCCGACTCCACTCCCCCATCGAAGGCAGCTCTGCAGGCTTCGGCTACTGATGGCGTTTCGGGGTTTCGGCCACGCTGATACTGATTTGATAGCAGTATGAAACTGCTATCAAATCAGTAGCTTTTTCTTTTTTGATCGCCCGGAAGGATCCGAGTTGTGGGCGCTAGCTGATCATCCCCTAAGTTTCTGGTCGATAGCCGGTATCGAAGTGATTTCAAACAGCCATTCACTCGACAGCAGATCATCAGCCAGAGTGATAGCACTTTCAAAGTGCTATCACTTAGATATCAGAGCAGTTTGGGCGCGTCGTTTCGGTTCAGCTTTGGTCTGCCTCTAGGAGATGACTGAAGCTGATATCACATCACTAGCATTGTGATAGTGATCTGGTATCTCTCCCCAGTCTTGTTGTTTCCGAATGGTCGATGTGATGGATGTTCGCTGAGCCAGGCCCTGTGGCTTTCGAGCTGATAGCAGTATCGAACTGCTACTAAGCCAGTATCGCTTTGATAGCAACGGGCCGCTTGAACTACTTCGACTACTTCTGAAAGCAATATCAAATCACTAGTGGTTTGATATCAATTCCAAACTGCTATCAAAACACTAGCGTGTCGGTACCAGTTTGATAGCTTCTACCCAGGTAGCGTTACTGTCATGATCATCGTGGTTGGAAGCGAAAAGGGTGGCGTGGGTAAATCCACGGTCGTCACTAACATGGCCGTTGAGCTCTCGAAGCGTGGAATGCGCGTGTCAGTGGTAGATGGGGATCGCCAGCGGTCTACCGCGCGGTGGGCTGTGGATCGCGAGGAAGCCGGTCATGAACCGCGCATCTTTGTCGTTGAAAAGCTGGGTAGCCTACATGAGACTCTGCGAGAACTCGATAAGAGTTACGACATCGTTCTCGTCGACGTGGCAGGCAAGGACAGCAAGGAAATGCGTACGGCTATGACGGCCGCGCATCAACTCCTAATCCTGACTCAATCTAGTCAGTTTGACCTAGACACCCTGGTCACCGTGGACCAACTCATCGAAACCGCACGAGATTTCAACCCAACGCTGCGAGTCCGGGGGGCTTTGACCCGAGTCTCAACTAACGCTTTCGAATCGGAGAGTGCAGACGCTAGGGAATACCTCGCCGACTACCCGAGCATTGAACCTTTGCAGACCGTTCTGTACGAACGCAAGGCTTATCGGGACGTAGTTGGGGAAGGCTTGGGTGTCGTCGAATGGAAGAATCCTAAGGCGGCTCGAGAGATCCGGGGTTTGGTGGAGGAGTTGATCGGCTAATGGCACTCAAGAAACGCTCAGCGTCCGAGAGGGCTCGGGATGAGGCAATCGAAGCCTTTGGCAACGCAGCTGAACCTCTGCTTCTGGCGCCGGCCGCCAAGGACGAACGTGTCGTACCTGTCAGGCCTAGGTTTACACCTGAACTCAGCGACATTAGGGATAAGGAGCGCCCAAAGACGATGCTGCTTCGGTTCGACAACGACTTGGATCTAGTAGAACTACTGTCGGAAGTCGCTACCCTGGAAGGGCGAAAGAAGCATCCCATGGCTTTGAGAGCACTGAGGATTGGGCTGGAACAGGTTAGAGACAGCTACGAATAGACTTTCGAAATGATAGCTGATTGATATCAGTTAGATATCTTCCCCTTCGGTTGACTTCGGCTTCTGTTGCCAAGTGGGCAAAATGCCCACTTGGCCGTTGCATCAAAGGATCCTTTGACGGGACCCGCGGGTTTGGTCAGGAGAGATGATTCTGACCTGTGACTGTTGGCGGTTAGTGGCGGTCTTTTTGCTGCGCTAAATGTCGCTCCTGCTAGTCGGCAAGCGCTCGTGACCGTCTGTAGAAGGTTGCCCGGGACATACCGAGGTCCCGGGCAACCTGTGCTGCGGGCTCACCACCTTTGACCAGGCTAACAGCGCTTCTGACCTGGCTATCAGTGACCCGGCGGGGCCGGCCGCCAAGGTCCTTGCCAGCTTCTCTCCGCTTGATGATGGAATCCGTGACGCGTTCGCGCTTGATCTCGTGTTCCATCTGCGCGAGAGCGGCCATGATTGTGAACAACATGGAGCCCATGGGTGTTGCGGTGTCGACGTCGCCTCCGCCCAAGTTCAGCACGCGCAGGCCGGCACCCCTGTTGCGGAGTTCGTCGGCGAAGGCAAGCATGTTCTGGGTGGATCGCCCGAGCCGGTCCAGCGTCGTGATGACGAGGGTGTCACCCGCCATGAGTGCATCGAGTGCTCGATCGAACTTGGGTCGCGATGCGCGCGCTCCGGAGACACCCTGGTCGACGTAGAGGTCATCGCGCCGAACGCCGGCGGCCAGTAGATCCGCCCGCTGCCGGTCCGTGGACTGCTGCCGCGTCGAAACCCGGGCATAGCCAATAAGTTTCGGCATGCGGTCCTCCAATGTGTCTCATAACTAATGATCAGTACGTCGATTCAAGCAGAAGGTTTCGAGACATAGATATGAGAATCGCCGAACGCAGAGAAAGTGGCGAGATTCCACAGAAACCAGGACACTGCCGAACTGAACCGGTGAGACGTCTCGTATCCCAAGGCTTGTGAGACGTTCAGGAGTGCGCGGTTGGACCTTCGCCGGGCAGTTTGCGGCGGGTCTTCTGGGAATCAGTGAGCTTAGGAATGGACGGTATGGAAAAGTATCCTCGAACGCCAGTGAAGGATCGGCAACCAGACTCTCTTGGAAGACAGAAAGCAAGCATTTCGTCCACGAAAACGGCGTATCCCGGCCAAGAGTGTCGCCCACAGCGCAGATCGGTCTCGCGGAGTGAGGGGCCGCCCGAGACACGACACCCTAAAAGAGCGATGTCCAGTGGGCGTCGGCGGCCGCTTCCCACTCGCTAGAACTGACCCATTTTGGCTTGTATTTGGATTCGCTTACTATGGGGTTTCTGAGCTCTAGGCCTCGTTGAGGGGCTTCGAGGCCATATTCAGTTATGAACAGGTCTTGAGCTATGACTTCGAGGATCCTGCCTCGGAGCTTGGTGCCTGCTGCATCCCCTCGCCGCGAGCGGATAGCGAGATCCAAGGCGATTGGTAGGTTTTGAAGTACCGTGCTCCATTGCAGCGTAGCGGGGCCTGACCATTTGCCTTCAGCTACTACCGCTTTAGACAGTCGGGCGGCGGCGTCCTCGAAGCTCTCTGACGGATCCCAGTATTCTCTGGCGAGCGTACGCCGCTGGAAGTTCTTCTGACTATGGAGGCGGTCCAATACAGAGAGCTTTAATCGCCGAAGTGGGTCTGTGTCGTCTGTGAGGGCGAAAGCAACACTCATGCCCGACTCTTCGGAAGACCGTATGATAATCGTCCCACCAACCAAAGCTTTGATCGAGTTTGCTGTCTCCAGTGCCCGGAGTGTGCTCTCGTAAGTTACGCCGTCAGCCAGATTCTTAAGTACGTCGTCTTGTTCCCTGGCGAAGGCCTCGACCGAAGCGTAGATGCGAGATTCCAGATCTGTCATCTGGCGGTTGAGATTGCGTGTCGCTTGCTCCACCAACTGCCCTGCGGCCTCTACCGCAGTCGAACGTATGGAGACACGAAACTTCTTTTCAAGGAGAAAAAGGACGCTCGTGATACCAAGGGCTGTCCCGATGTTCACCAACACTGCCTCGGCAACGGTATTCCATCCCCACCATTCGTGAACGAAGAAGGCGGTCAGAGTAACCCCAATGCCTGAGAGAAACGAAGTAGTTACCCACCCCCAGTGAATTCCTTCCCTCAACGTGTCAGGTGATTCTGCAGTCATCGGCTCATGCTACTGGAACACACACTTCTCTGAACGTGCCGACATCCGTTCCCTTCTACGCGTCGGCTTACGGGCGAAAGGGTGACAATTAGCCACGTAGGAAAGGCGCCACTTATCGCTGCGACTCACAGGTTGAAGATTCAGGCTCGCGGATTTCCGGCATGTAGCCAGTCCCAACAATGTGTCTCGCTAGGGCATTCTCAACATCACTCATATTTGTCCTTTGATAAGACCGGAGAAGTGATGGCACGCCTTGGGTACGCCCGCGTCAGCCTGGCTGACCAAAACACCGATTTGCAGATCCGGGAACTGGAAGCAGCTGGGTGCGAGCTAATCTATAAAGACCAGGGGATCAGCGGGACGCGGGTCAATCGTCCGGAGCTGGACAGGATGCTGGACCGTCTCGGTCGAGGAGATGAGGTCGTGGTGTGGAAACTGGACCGTTTAGGACGAAACACCCGCCACCTGCTCGAGCTCCTGGATGACTTCAAGGTGCGAGGCATCAAGTTCCGTTCCCTTAGGGACGGCATCGCCACCGACCCGGCCAGCGAGGTCGGGGGAGCGATGGCCCAGGCCATGGTCACCATCATTTCCGCGTTCGCCCAGCTGAACGAGACCAGCTCTCCGAGCGCACCAAGGCCGGCATGGCGGCTGCAGCTGCTAACGGACGCAAAGCAGGCCGCCGGGAAATCACGACAGACCACGAGAAGGTCAAAAGGGCACATGAACTGAAGGCTCGCTGTCTCAAGCCGACGGACATCGGAAAGATTATCGGAGCCAGCCGCGCCACCGTCTACCGATACCTAGGCATGGACTCCTGAGCCACAAAGGTAAGTGTCCCGGAAGTTGCTTTTGTGACTGCTGTTCTCCGTAGATGATTCGGGACAACATCTGGGACGGAGATATTACGCGGACGTCGGCTCCAGGTTGCACAGCCAGTGGCCACCGGATGGCGATGACGAGCGCAGCCGTGCCAAGGGGCACCAGCCCACGCTGAATCTCGTAGAAGGGAATAGCTAGACACTCTAGGTAGTCCTCTGCTGGGGCAGGCAAAGAATCGAGTACTGACTACTCGTGTGCAGGAAGCCACCGCGGCTCTTTACTTGGAACAGCGGATGACAGCAGCCGGCACTATTCCCCCTAGTGGCCGACAACTTGCCCCTGTATCTGCTGGCAAGGCCGGATAGCGGTATTTAGAAGCCTGTCCGGCCTTTCGCCTGCTCGGCTGGCCCAGGGTCCGGGGAGTGGGCACTTTTTCTACGCCCGTTTGGGTTTCCGGTGAGACCGTTTTTGCGCGAGGGCTGCTTCAGCTGCTTTCCGGGCGCCACGCATGGCTTTGCGTTCCTCTCTTTCGAGTCGTGAAAGCATGAAGAAGACGAACGCTGACCATATGATGGCGACCCCCAGAACGATGCCCATCAGAACCAGTGGGTGCATGGGTCCGCTAGCCCCAGACTGCGCGGACTACCAGGTCTGCGCCTGCGGACAGGTGACGGCCGATGTGCCCGGCATCCAGGACGCAGATCTCTTCCGCGCCAGGAGCTCCGGTTGAGACCGGGCATTCAGTGGCGCTGAAACTTAGTCGTTCCAACGGGAGGGTATCGCCGATTTGAAGGTCGCTCATGAGTCCTGCTCCTCCGGACATGAACCTTCGCCCGGCGTCGGTGTGGTCAAGAGATCTGCTGTCTCCTGGCCGCCGGACTGCCTCAGCGGATGACTCCATCCTGCCCTGACGCATCGGGTCCGTCCATTCGATGCCTTCAATCGGCACGGGGAGTGGGTCGTGGGGTTCTGGTTCTACTATGGGGGCGTGGACACTGAGGAACAGAACGAGGACTTCCAGCGCCTCCACCAGCTCATCACCAGCACAGCCGACATCAAGGGCTTCCTGAACGGCATGACCCGGTACGCGGCCACCACCATGTCAAGAGTCACCGGTGCCCAGGTCGAATGTGCGGTGACCTTGGCGCGGCGCAAACGGGCTGTGACCATCGCCGGCAGCAACGACGAAGCGATCGTGCTCGATGGCATCGAACAATCCCTTGGAGAAGGTCCAGCTCTGGCGGCGCTCGAAAGCGGCGGGCCTGTGCTGCTGGCTGATACAAACACGGATCCGCGATGGCCGAAGTACTGCAAGGACCTGGCCCTGACCGGTGTCCGTAGCGTCCTGGGTGTGCCGCTGCCCTTGGGACAGGACGCCTCGGCGGCCCTGAACTTCTTCGCCCCCGAAACGGGGGTGTTCACCGGAGAAGCCATCGAAGAGGCAAACGTTTTCGCTGACATCGCGTCCCAGGCCATGCGCCTGGTGTTGAGAATCGCCGCTGCAGACCTGCTCGCTGAAGACCTTAAAGCGGCCATGGCACGTCGGACAGCCATCGACGTAGCCTGCGGCATGATCATGGCCCAGAACCGTTGCACCCAGGACGAAGCCTTTGCGCTCCTGCATAAAGCGTCCCAGAACCGGAACCAAAAACTTCATGACGTCGCTGACGGCATTATCAGCGGACTGACAGGAGAGACCGGCCCGGCCACTACGTACTTCGAGAACTGAAGGGCGAACCCGGACAGCGTCCCGGCCGTTTAGCCCAGCGGAAGTAGTGCCAGCCCAGATAGTTTGTAAAAATCTCCTCAGTTTTCCCGTCACGAATGCCAACAAGCCCGCACTAGTACTTGGGGAGGTGCGTGTACTGGCCTCTAGGCGGAGCGCAAACTACTGACCTCAGCACTTGGGCAACGTCCCACTCATGGCTGTTCCACCTCTAAGGAAGTGGGACAGTGCGGCGAGGAATCTGCTAGACGCAGTTAAGTGGCGTCTTAGTGGAAAGCAATGTGACATAGGCTGAACATATGAGCTTTGACTTCCACTCCGATGCCTCAGATCACCCGGCCTTCACAGGCGAGCATGGGCTGGCGGCCTTCGGTTTTTGGATCCGATGTGGATCTTGGACCTCGGCCAATGGCCGAACGGGAGTAGTACCGAAGGCGGTGGCCGCGGAGTATGGCGATGCAGATGTGATAGCAAAGCTTGTCGACAACGGGATGTGGCGAGAAACCCCGGATGGGTACGAGTTGCTTCGGGGACCTTCGGTAGAGCTCCCGCTGCCGCTGTGGCGATACGGCGAAAAGCCTGAGGACGGTCGCTTGATCAGCATCGATCGAGATTCGCAGCGATAAAGGTTTTGGGAAAGGCACGTATCGCTCCGCCGCTACGTGCTGTCGGGTCGGCTGAATTAGAGCAAGTGTGGTGTCAGTCGTTGCCGTAGGCCGGTTCTTCCTCTGCATCGACGACGAAGTCATCATCTTCCACCTCGAATGCCGTGTACATGCCTGCGGCGTCCATCAGCTCGTAGTTTTCCAGCACCAGTTGGCAATTGGCACAAGAGAAGTACTCAGCAGCTACGTCCCCGAATCCTCTACCCTCGAAGACGTAGTCATCCTCCGAAACTTGGACCCAGCCAGCGCCTTCAAGACGGATGTTGTCCACTTCTTCGCCCTCCACGACCCCGTCCTGGCCGCATGCCGGACATGTCGTGGATTCTGCATACTTCAACCCAAGCCGCAGCTGCTCGGGTGATTTCCAAAGGTTGAGTCTGTTAGCTGGCAGGCTACCGTTCCTCTTTTGTTCAAAGCGAGATTGTGCGCTGCTGATGAGCGACTTGACCCGTTCCTCCGCGTACTTCTTATTCTTCTCCAAGTGCTCAACAACGATGTTCAGACGAGATGGCCCTACTAAATCTTCTAGGGTTTTGTCCTGACTATCGACGAGTATGGTTGCTAGCGCCCAAAACTCTGGCCACCACTGCTTGGCAGGAGTGATGCCGAAACCCATGCCGCCACCGTGAAGGTACTCGTTCCTAGCGTTTGCGAGCTTGATAGCCTTCGTATCATTGAACGGCTTGAAGGCCCTGCTGCACCGAATGAAGACGGTTTTGGCTCTTACCGACATAAAGTACGACTCACTATCACCCAGACCGACTGCTGCGAGAATGTGTTTTCCTTCTTCGTTCGGCTCTGCGATTAGGACAGGCGAAACCCGGGCCAGGGCGGCCTTGGCCAGCAACTCAAGGGCGAGGGTGGCCCAGAGCGCTTGCTCATCGAATGACCTGGGAGGTTCCTCGTCCATGGCGCGATTGAGGAAGAGCTTTGCCTTGAGCCAGAGGGTTTCATGGTCGTACGAAGGCTTCACGGCAGTTCCTGTAGATAGAACGCATGACGCGTCAGCTTGCGGGCACCATCGCCGAGGGCCACGGCAGCCCGACCATGGAGCACTGCCCTGTTGTTTATCACCAATACCGAATGTGGATCAGTCCATTGAAAGGCATGCGCATCATTTTGTGCCTCACGAAGATACCGGGCGGCTTCGTGGGCCCTTGCGTCTGCCGGTTCCATGATTGTTGGGTCAAATCGGAGCTTCCTGCCGCCGCGCGTTACCTCTAGTGCCGGTGACAGAAATGCAAATCTTCCGCTCCCAACCACAAAGAGTCCATTCCATAGCGAGTCGATGTGTTGGAGTTCGCCGGTTCCTGGGAGCCGCCAGAGATTGGTTGGGGTGGAGCTTGTAGTCTCTGGTACCAAGATCACGACGTCTGGCGGGCGAAACATATGTGACCCGTCAACATGAAGCGGTTGCTCGCCGAGTCCATGGACGGCACTGATGGAGTGCGGATGGGCTTGGCCTTGATCCTTGGGGCGGAGAACGGATGTCTCCTGTTCCCCGGCCCTTGTTGCAACAGGAATCCATCCGGATAGTCGGGCTTCGACGTCGACACTGTACTTCAGCGGTCCACTGGCCCAGCCGCTCCGAACGGCTTCATTCCACAGAGACTTAAGCTGCATCTGACTCACCCTATCCGAAGGAAATGGCTCACTCAGATAGCGTTGGAGTCTCGTGGTGCATCGGTGTTAGTGCCATGGGCACCGACGGAGGACTGTCCTACTAGGGGTGTCCTACTTCTAAGGATGTGGGACAGTGCTGGTGGTGCCGTCATCGTCTTGCCGGTACACGCCCTAGTATCGGACCCATGACGTTTATGTACAGCTCCACCGAGCTGGCAGAAATCACTGAGAGCATTCCAGCCCGCGCTCATGAGGCCGGCCTTTTATTCGTGCCTGGCGCAAAGATCGAGGGGGAGAGCCATATAGCCCTCAGTGGCAGCGACCTCAACGTCGATGAAGCCATCCGTGTGGCAGCCAAGGTCGGGGCGGTATTCATTAGTTCTAGTGCTTCCATCTTCGAGGTACAGAATTATCTAGATGAGCTGGTCGATGACCAGGAAAACTTGTCCGCTCGGGCCAAGAAACTGACTGAAGCTGCTCGACGGTACAACGGACAGCACCAAAGTGTGACGGTATTCTGGGCCGCCCACGGGCTGCTTTATGAGTGGCACGCCGGTGCTAGTTGGCTGGTTCCCTTCCTCAACGAGCTACACCAAGCGGTCGAAGAGTCAGAGGAAGAAACTAATGAAGCCCAACGGGAACGCCTGACCGAGTACTACACCAACATCCAAACGGCGGCGACAGTTCTGGCTGAATCCCGCAAGTACCGCGGCGAACAAGTGGGCAAGCGTCGGCACCTGATGGCAACTATCATCGCTGAAGCTGGAATGGACGAGATCGACGACATCACCTTGTCCCACCGCGTCATGCCCGAAGCTAACAGGATAATAAGCGCCAAGGTTTACGAGTTTGAACAGGATTTCCGGGCTCGCAAGGCGGAGATAGCCGAAGAACTTAGGAACTTCCCCGCATGGCAGGTGGTCTACTCCAAAGCGGAGCGAAAAGCTGCGGCCATGAAATTCCTGACCAAGAAAGCCGATGGCCACCGGCTGAGCACGGACTTGGCTGTCGAGATCAGCGACGCTGCAGCGAACCCTGTATACGTATCGCGTTACTGACTGCGCGCCAATGGGACGAAGACAGGGGACGCCATTGGCGTAAGTTTGCTCTATGCCCGCTCGACTGCCAGACCTCGATCTACTTGTTCGCAGGATCCTTGAGCAGCAAGGAAAGATGATCGCCAATGCTTCTTCGGAAGCATTGGCAAACTTTCACTCCCCGCCAGAAGGCTCCGCTGCCTTCCTGGACCGGCAGTGGGCAGCCAATAGTGACAACCCTGAGCTTGTGCTTGGCACGTACTCAGGTGGAGGGCAGACAGTGGCTACTCTGCTGATCGCTATGGAGGAGTACCGTCAGGGAATTCTTATGCTTTTAAAGGCGGAGAGGATGCTTGCACTGCCTGCCATGAACTGTGTACGAGCCATCCACGATGCCACACTGAGAGCGTGTTCCCTCACCGACCCTAGGCTGTCCTCCACCGACCGCCTGGCCCGATGCGCAGCAGACTTCATCCACCGGGTCCAGGGAGGCGTACCGGTTCTAGAGGCTTTCCGCCTGATGGGAGATGACGAGGAAGATCTCAGGGCGGCCACAGAAAAACGCGGTGGAGTTATCGAGCTATTCCGAAGCATCGGCCTCCTAGTGAAGGTCAAGGCCAACGGGCAGGCACAGAATGTCCACTGGCCAGGAGGGAAAGTCGCGAACATCGAGATCAAGACAACGGACTTGAGCTTGGAACACGCGCCCAGTACCCACTACGCGTGGAATCTCAATTCTGGAGCCACCCACTCCAACCCTTGGTTACTGCATGGGCTCCACGGCTCACGGGACGAAATTCTGGAGTTCTCGATTGCACCGCTGTTGGACATTTCGGACACCTTGGTCCGGAACGTAATGGGATACGTTGGACTACCCTTCCAGCCTCTTCTCAAGACCACCCACCTGCAAAGGCTCGCGCTGACGCGGCGTGACGACGAAGGTCCATACACAGATCACGTGTACTATCACGAGCAAGCCTAGGTCGCTTTTCATGTCCTTCCCACACATGACCTTCCGCCGGTTCAGCTAAAGGGCCTGATCAGTAGAGCAGTCAACGCCATCACCACCCTGTCCACGGTTGCCGCCGCGTTCCCTGACCTCACTCGGCGATGTGGTGATGTCTCATCCCGACTGCACAGCACGCAGTAATTTCAGCCGAAGCCTCTTGTCCCGGCCGAAAAAACTCCACCGTATCTAGTAGGAGGCCGCGACGCGCCGGAAGCTTACGCGTAGTACGGTAGTGTTTTGTGTAATACACGCTTACGATGCGATGAGAAGGGGTGGGCAGTATGGCCACAGTCACGTTAAGGCTTAACGACGAGACCAAGAAGCGGATAGAGAAGGCGTCGGAGGCGCGCGCCATAGCTGTCAGCGACTACATCCGTGAGGCTCTTGAGATGCACCTGCGCCTTGAGCAGGCCGGGGATGTTGGGGTGGATCGACCAGAGGATGTAGAGGACATGTCTCTAACCCCCTATCAGCGAAAAGTACTGCAGCTCCTTCATCGCAACCTTCTTGCTACCAAGGGCGGCCTTGACGACTCTTACTACGACCACGACGCGGAGGTGCGGGCGCTCAAGACCTTGGAGTACGGATTTGCCGGCGAGTACCCGCATGAGTTCGCAGACATCAGTGCGCCGATGAGCCGGGCTGAGTGTGAGCTGGTTTGGGACATCCTGGACATGTTCCGGGTCATCAAGGCAAGTGTCAGGAAGCTTGGCAAAGACGGCTGGCAACAGTTGGATGTCGCTGACGCCGAGTACCATGGCACGTTTCAGGGGTTCGACTACAACGATGCGGACGAAGTTCGGCTGGCCAACTATGCCAAATTTCTGATCAAAACTGATCGATGGACTGAACAAACGAACGCCTTCGCACCGGAGAACGGAGGGGGAAACTCACATACCCCGATGCTTCCCACGTACCGCGCCATGCTGCGCGTCTTTAAGCCGACATGGCGACAAGCCATTCGGGGAGGACGAAACCGTGGCTACTTCTCCGCAAACGACGTACAGCAGGTACTTCTGGCTGCCCCAGGCGCCGTGTCGAAGGGAGACGGTGGCAGTTCAACGACTGCGCACTAGTAAATGATGATCAGTTCGATGGAGTCCAGCCCGTGAATCCCCTCATTTCGGCTGGCGCGCACGTCTTTGTGGATGAGTCCAAGTCGAAGGCCTATTACGTAGCAGCGTCCGTGATCGCACCAACGGACGTTGCCAGTGCCCGCAGAGCGATCGCAGCGCTGCGCCGACCAGGCCAACGGCGAGTCCACTTCAAAAGTGAAAGCGACAGTTCACGAAACGCCTTCCTGAAAGGCGCCGTTCAGGCAGGACTCTCGACAAGGCTCTACATCGCGCGAAACATGCCAGATAAGGCGGCCAGGCCCCTGTGCCTGGAGCGTCTGCTGGACGATTTAGTGGCAGGAGGAGCAGCAAAGCTCGTGCTCGAGAGTGACGATTCTCTACAGCAAGCGGACCGCCGCTTCATCGCCCAACACCTGAAGGAGTTGGGCGGTGGGGAAGGGTTCCAATATATGCACTGCAAAGCCTACGAGGAGCCACTGCTTTGGGTCAGCGACGCAGTGGCCTGGTGCCACCAGAAAGGCGGCGACTGGATTCGGAAGGCTTCACCTTTGGTCCAGGACATCGTCTACTGCCACCGTTAAACATCGCGGGCCCGGCTCGTCATACCATCCGGAAGACTGCCAGACCCACTTCTCAGGGCTACTGCCCTTTGCACCACTGATGTTATCCCAAATGGGAAACTTTGGGAAAGTTTGGGAATCCTTGGGAGGGGCAAACGCTATTTCCCGCCCGCTTCTCCGAGGCGTTGCGCCTACCAGGCGAAGGACCGACACACGTGAGCCCGCAGCCGCGCTAAGGACCATGTGGACGTTCTCGCCAGCGCCAATCAACCATCCGGAGGTCCCGCTCCTGAGGATGAAGCGGACCAAAGGGGGCGGATCGAAGCGGTGGGTTAAGCGCCGGGTAGGAAGTATTGCTTAGATCAGCCAGTGCTCGACGCTAGCCAGATCGTCGGTGTCGGAGGCGGTAGTTCAGGACTTCCACCATTCCCCACATCTTTGGCCCTCCGGCGCAGCCGTGCCAGGGCAAGCTCATCCAAATTGTCAGGTATGTAGGCAGAATGGGTTCATGTGCGGCAGATATGTGATGTCCAAGGCAACGAGCGATCTTCTGAGCCACTTCGACGCCAGGGAGGTTGAAGGCAGCCCACCGGGACCGAGCTGGAATGTCGCGCCGACCCAGAACGTGCCAATCATTGCCGAACGCTTGGACGAGGGCACCTTTGATCGGCGCCTACTCATTGCAAAGTGGGGTCTGGTGCCGTCCTGGGCGAAGGACGCCAAGATCGGGTCGAAGCTCATCAATGCTCGCAGTGAGTCAATCTTGGAGAAGCCATCGTTCCGGTCAGCTGCAGTCAGGCGTCGCGCTATTGTGCCCGCTGAAGGTTATTACGAGTGGCAGAAGACCGAGGACGGCAAGAAGATCCCCAACTACCTGTTCTCCGAAAAGGAACCATTGCTGGGTTTCGCCGGCCTGTACGAATTCTGGGCCGACCCGCAGCTGCCAGAAGATGACCCTGAACGCTGGATGCTGACCTGTACAGTACTCACCACAACGACGCAGGACGCTCTGGGACACGTTCATGACCGTTCCCCGGTGATCATCCCAAAAGACCGCTTCGGCGAGTGGCTCGACCCTGACCTGACCGACAAAGCAGATGTTCAGCACCTGCTCGATTCCCTGCCGGAACCCACGCTGACACCCCGGATTGTCACCACCCGGGTGAACAGCGTCCGCAACAACGGACCCGAGCTCATTGAGGCAGCCGAACCCCCAACGCCGCAAAAGTAGGGCACCTCGAGCCAGTCGGTTCTGGATATTGTCAGTGGCTCCTGCAAGACTTCCTGTCAGGAAACCCTGACAGGAAGGTGCGGGCTATGGGCTGGACATCCAATGACTACGAACACGAGGGCTGGGTGGCCGCGATCGCGCCTGACGGGCGGCTTTCAGGGTCTTCGACCGGGGCAGGAATCCTTTTCCACGGGATCACAGGACACTACGAACCGGCAGGGGAATTCCACCCTGATGAGGAGATCATTCCTCACGACCTCATTATGAGTTGGCGTGGTGCCTGCACCTGCGGGTGGCAGGGAGAGGTGTGGGAACGTGTTCTCACGCAGTCCGAGGCTGACTTCGACGCCCGTAAAGAGTATTGCCCTCCAGGTGAGGGAGCTTTTGTTTCCGAACGGGTGGAGGACGCCGTTCAGGATGAGTGGATGATCCACATTGCCCCGTCCGAAGCGATTCTTGGCGTGGAGGCAGCAGCGAAGGAGCACCGACAGGCGGCCCATCGTCTGGATAAGACCGTCGCGGCCGCGAAAGCTGCGGGCGCTTCCTGGACTGATATCGGCCGTGCGGCAGGGATCAGCCGGCAGGCTGCACACGAGCGTTGGGCCGACAGATAGCCTTGAACCTCAGCTCGAAGACCCGGGGCCAGGTGTGCGGTCCCATCCGGGCATGCGTGCGTTGAGTTCCTGGATCCGGGCAGGGTACTCGCCCTTGGCGGCGTGCCGTCGTTGCCGTGTGATCCAACTGGACAGTGCCCGTTCGGTCGGGTCCGCGGAGCTGTGGTGTGGGCGTCTGCCGTTCTTGGTGACCCATTCGATGAACTCCGTCGCCCGGGCCTGCCACTGACGTTCGATTTTCAGGGTGGTCCCGTCCGCCCAAGCAGGGTAGTTCGCGTCGAGGACCTGGATGGCTTCGTCCGTGAGGTGGCCGCGCCGTTTCTGATGCCGTAGAACGGTGAGGGCCCGGGCGAGGCGTTCCGTCTCACTTCCGTTCTGACCATCGGAAATGGGTAGGGAACCGGTTCGCTGGACGTAGGCGGCTATGTGCTGCGCCGATTCCAGGTACGAGCGCCTGTTAGCTGGTGCGGATGGCAATGGCTTTGGAGCCTTCGGGGATTTGTGCTTCGGCGGCTGATTTGGCGTTCTCGTACGTCTCTCCTTCGGCCTCGACGTGGCTCAGTTCCCCGGTAAAGGCCTCGACTGTCAGGGTCACTTTCACTCTCATATCCTAGGCCGCCATCGAGGTGAAGGCCCGTTCGAGGGCCGCGACCAGTGTCGATGCTGCGCATCTGTTCCGGAGGTCCACTGGCCGTCTCCCTTGCAGGGCGGGGGAGGGGACCATCATCCAGAGAGCAAAGTAGTTGTGCGGGATCCGCAGTTCCATGGCACGGTCGAACAGCTCCGCCACGACCGGGTCCAGGGACAGGTCAGGGCGGAACTGGAAACCAGGACAGTACGCGCCTTCTCCGACGAAGACCCTGAGGAGTTGGCGCATGACGGGTTTGGGATCCTCCTGCACGGCGGAGAGTCGTTCGTGGACCTGTTCCAGGGTGGGCAGGCCGTATTCGTTGCGAATCCGCTCCCAGAATGGTTCGGGGATGGGAGAGCGATACAAGTCGGCGGGCACTAGCTGAGGGCTTCCAGCTGCCACCCGGTGGCCAGGGGCTCGCGCCTTAGCGTAAACGTGCGCAGCTCTGCACTGGCGGACGGCAGTTTGGCTTGGACTTGCCAGTGCTCGACGCTGACCATGTCCCCGGTGCCGACGGCGGCCCGGGTCCGGGTTTCCCACCATGCGTCCCGGGTGAACCAGTGCGCCGTGTGGACGTCGGGGTCGACCATCCAGATCCGGCCGTCGTGACGGATCGCCAACGGGGTGCCGTCGGGACTGAACCGGACATTTACGTCCGGGAGGGTCTGTCGCCTTTCTGGGGCCAAGGTCACAGCTGGTTTCTCCTGTTCCGCCCACATCCATGAGCCTGTATCTTCGTACCTGGCACCGCACTGAATCCACCCGGTAAGCGCAATACCTCGCCTATACGTGGTGCAGGCATGTGGTCGCCACGCCCCAAATGGTCAGTTCCGATAAGGCCGGAACCTCGATGTCCGGGTAGGCGGGGTTGTCTGCCTGCAGGATCACTCCCGAAGGGGTAATCCGTAACCGCTTGACAGTCAGTTCCCCATCCAGGACGGCGATCACGACGGAGCCATCTTTCGGTTCCAAGGCACGATTGACCAGAAGTTCATCTCCGTCGCTGATGCCGGCCTGCTCCATGGAATGGCCGCTCACCCGGACAATAAACGTGCTGGTCACGTCTTTTATCAGGTGCTCATTGAGGTCGATCCGGCCGTCAAAGTAGTCCTGGGCCGGGGACGGGTAGCCAGCAGCTACCGCTACCGGTGCCAGCTGAACCACCGCCAGAGAAAGCTCCGCATCTATCACGCGGGGGCCAACTATCACGCCCACAACACACCACTTTTCGAAAATATGTTCGAATCAAGAGTCTACATGCAAGGGCCGACGACATTGGCCAGAATAAAGTTGAGGATCATGGACAAGAAAAAAATCCCTCACCCTGGCCAATGGCTTTCTGGGTGCCCTGGCAGCTCGGGGCATCACTCGGATCCCCACCAGCAACCCCGACTTTGAAGGTCCATTCCTGACCGCTTGGCGGGCATGGGAGCCAACCGTCCAGTCACCCACGGCATTACCCAAGGTGGAATTCAGTGGGCGAACCAACCCCGCTACATCCTCTTTCGCGTTCAAAGGTCCACATCGCCCTTCAAAAACTTCAGCGCCAGAAGAGTTTTTGGAGGACTGGTGCGATGAGCTGCCAGTCAGCGACTGGCTGCGCCTCGCAGACCTATTTCAGGACGCGGTAAACGCTCGGAAGGCAAAGACCGCCACCCACTAGCGGTGATGAAGGTATGGAGGGGGTTCGACGTCGGCGGCTGCCAGGTCCGGACGGGCCCGCAGGTAATTCACGGGGTGCCGGAAGGATTTGCCGGTCCACGCGACGTCGGCCGCGATCTCGACCACGATCGGTTCCACCAGTGTCAGGTGGACCGGGCCTTTGTCTTTGCTGAATCTGTTCAGTGAGGCTTCGCTGATTTCTTCCGGCCATGGGTGACCTGGCTGGGCTGGGCGCAGGTGGCGGCCCAGCTCGCGCCCTGCCCGCGCGGAAAGGACTGTGGACCGGCCAATGATCCGCAGCGTCCCATCGACCGGCAAGCCAGCGATGATGGCCTGCGGTTGCGTGATCGGGCCGATGACGGCCGCGCAAACCGCATCAAAGGTGCTTTTGGTCTTCAGCTTCAACCACGCCCGGGAGGGATCGTATGGTTGGGAGCCGCCCTTGAACACGAGCCCTTCCACTCGCGTTGCGGGCAGATCCTTCAACCAGGTCTTGGCCAGCTCCATGTCCGTGGTGGTGGGGGAGAGGTTCAACGGCGCGGTCCATTGCCGGGCCAGCTCTTCGAGCAGCTGCCGCCGCCCCTCGAACGGAATCGTCCTAATGTCCTGCCCGGCAACGGCCAGGACGTCGAAGGCCGCATATGCGGCCGGAAGCTCATGGACCAGGGCCGGCAAAGCCGCCCTGGAACTGACCATGCGCCGCTGCAGCGCTTCAAAGTCCAGCCGGTCCGCGTTCCATATGACGGCCTCGCCATCGAGCACTACACCGGGTGGGACGTGGTCCCGGATCGCGGTGCAGAGGTCGGGGAAGATCCTCGATAAGTCCTTGCCCTGACGGCTCCATAGCGTCGCCCGGTCTGAATCATTCAGGACGATGGCCCTATACCCGTCCCATTTGGGTTCGCGTAGACCTTCCCGGGCAACGCTCCAGGGCCGGGGAACGTCTTGACGAGCTTGGCCAGGGCTACAGCAACCGGCGGTTGAAGTGTCCGAGGGATGGACTCGCTCATGCGCTCAGCCTAAAGGACCAAGACCACCGGAAGAAGAAAGGGCAAACCGGAATCACCAAGGGGTGCGCCAGTACCGGCGGCCACGCCTTACCGGGCCGACCACCCATCCTCCGCCGACAGCTGTTCCTCCAGATGCGCTTCCCTGATGACTGCGGTGATTGCCCTGATAGTCGCAGGATCATCCTGCCAGCGGCTCCCGTCCCGCGGGCAAGCGTTGAGGCTCTCCACCCCGACAGCAGCGGCGAGCTGCAGCAATTCAGTGCGCGCAGCCTCGAGGTCCGCCAACTGCCCGGGTACCGGTTCGGCGGCCGGCTTCGGCTCCTGCCCTGTGGACGCGTCCTGCCCCACAGCCGATGGGGGAGCAACCACAGTGGGCAGGCTGCGCCTGTTCAAAAAGTTTAGTAGTCCCATCGCCTTACCTCTCCTTTAGAAACAAGCGTCCCGCCTGGGATTGGGGGAACCAGGCGGGACATACCCACCGTACCCGCCCCGCCTGACAGTTTCCGCAACGGTTACAGGCTCGTGGGGCTCGCCCTGGTTTGCGCTGCGCTTCAACCAGTTGACGGGCGTCCACTCCGCTTCGCTCCGTGGCCGGCTGCTGGGCCCGGTCCCGGCCTCGCAGAGCTCCGCCGTGCCCGGTCCTGTATGTCTACGACGTTTTTTGGCTGCTGTCCTTCGGATTGTACGTGCCCGCTCCAGCCCGTCTAGCCCCTCCTCCGTCGGGGCCTGCGGGGCAGGAAATGTCCCTCCGGCGCTCCTGCGTCGCTTATTTCCTCCGGGAATTTCCCACCCCTTGCCCAAGGGTAGACAGGCCTCCGTCGGTCACAGCTCCGCAAGCTTCGCCAGCAGCCAAAAAACAACGGGAGGGACGGGGAAGCTGGCCGGTCACCACAGGTCGCCCCACCCACCACCTTTCTCGGCAAAAGAAGGAGCAACACCATGAACGCAATCAGCGTCCAGACCATCACCACGGAGGACACCGAGGAAACGATCCACGACGTGCCCGTGCTCGTGGATTACCACATGAACGACGGCTACGACTGGATGGAACTCATCTCAGAACACGGCTGGGCCGTGATTCCCAGCTGGGGATCCGATGGCTGGGACCTCGGCCAGTGGCCCTATGTCATGGTCGCGGGGATCCGCACGGCCGATGAGATCGGCAACCTGTTCGGGATGGCTACCTACTGCGAAGGCGACGTAAAGACCACGTTCTACCGGACCAAGGCCCGGTTCTGGGACGCCATCACGGAACAGGCTTTCTACCACTGGAAAAACGGCCAGGCCCACGGCCCGGCGGACCTGCCCGCAGCCGCCGCAGAGCTACCCAGCCGCTACCGCATTCCCTCGATGTACCAGGAAGCCGCCTAACACCCCTCGACTCCTTGCCGGGCGGAACCCCACTGCCCGGCAAGGCCCGAACTCCACCCACGAAGGACCAAGGACCATGACCGGCAACCGCAGCATTGCCCAAACCCCGGCCCAAGCCGTGGTGTTCCTCGAAACTCTCGCCGGACTCGTCGAGAAATCCCCGGTGGCCTACAGCACCGACTCCGCCGCTGACCTCGCCGCGCACATCCGCGGCATGGCCAAAGCGATCAATACGGAGGCCAACGTGAACCCCGGCGAGCTGACCACCACCCGGCAATACGCGGCACTGGAGTGGCATAACGAAGCCGTAGCCGTCCTGTTCGCCGCAGAACACCGCCCCACTTTCCTCTAGCGGGACTGAGAACCGCTGTACTGCCCGGCCAGAGCCGGGCAGTACAGCCCCCACCACTTCAAAAGGAGCAGGCACATGAGCAACGAAACCACAGCCCCCAAAGGCATCACCGCACTGATCTACCGCGACGCCCTGGGCACGGACTTCTCCAATCAGGGCATCTCCGCCCGCGTCATGGAGGTGACCGTCATCGGCGAGGGCATCGACCCCGTTTTCGAAGCCACCAAGGAACGGCCCGCCGTCAGGCTCGTCAAAAACGAAAATCTCCACCGCGAAACCGTGATCCACGCCGAACCGGTCACCCCGGACGACGAACCCGCCCCGTGGTACATGTTCGGCGGCACGTTCATCTACAGCAGCGACTCACGATTCCGACGCGCAGCCGGACAGTACGGAGCCATCCCACTCCACGACCGCCGCGAATAGACCCGACGGTGGCCGGTCCTCCGGGGCCGGTCACGCTCGGGCGGTCCGCCGCGGGTGGCTGCTTGGGTGGGTGGTTGCCGGCGACGGACCGCCGTTCCCGCAACGGGGCCGGCTGTGCTCACCTGGTGCGCGCGGCAAGCCCAAACCGGGACTGATCTGGGCGGATCCGCGGGGACCAGGGGAAGAGCGTGCTCGCAGGGCTCGCACCCTTTTGGGCGTCCACTCCGCTTCGCTCCGTGGCCGGCTGTTGGGCCCGGTCCCGACGTCGCAGAGCTCCGCCGTGCCCGGTCCTGTATGTCTACGACGTTTTTTGGCTGCTGTCCTTCGGATTCTATGTGTCCGCTCCAGCCCGTCTAGCCCCTCCTCCGTCGGCGCCTGCGGTGCAGGAAATGTCCCTCCGGCGCTCCTGCGTCGCTTATTTCCTCCGGGAATTTCCCACCCCTTGCCCAAGGGTAGACAGGCCTCCGTCGGTCACAGCTCCGCAAGCTTCGCCAGCAGCCAAAAAACAACGGGGGAGGAAAGAAAGTAGCTGGCCGGGTCACACCGCTCCCTCACCAATCCTCTGCAAAGGACACAAAACCATGAACGATCCCATCAACATCAGCACCCCAGCCGACATCCTGGCCTACGTCCCCCACATGCTGGGCGAGACCCCCAAGGAATCCTTCGTCCTGATGACGATGCAGGGCAACGCACTTGGCGCCACGCTGCGCCTTGATGCCCCGCTCTGCTTCGAACCCAAGGCGTTCGCCCAAACCGTCGTCAGCTACGCAACAGCCGACGAGGCGGCAACCGGGACCCTGCTGGTCATCTACACCGACGAGAACACCACGGCCGAACCCCGCCCGTTCTCCGAGCACGTTCAGGCGTTGCGCACCGAGTTGGAGACAGCCCGGATGCCCCTGAAAGACGCATGGATGGTGACCTCGGAAGTGTGGAACAACTACCTGTGCACGGACAGCGCTTGCTGCACCGAGCGCTCACTGGACGAGATCACCAACAGCACCGGCAACACCGCCTTCATCTACCGGGGAAGCAACGTCACCGGTTTCACCGCCCCTGAGCCGTTCACCGGCGAAGATGCAGCGCGCGAAACGATCGCCGCGCACAAGCCCGACGGCTGGCCCGAGGACACCGAAGCACGCCGCACCCAATGGGCTGAACTCCTTGAAAGCCCCAAAGGACTCACCCACGAGGCCGCGCTGGAACTGGCAGGAGCGTTGCAGCACCCCATCACCCGGGATTACCTGATGGCGGACATCATCACCAACGCCCCGGATCAGTTCACCTCCGTGCTGCTGGGTGTGTTCATTGCCCGTCCCGACTGGAACCGCGTGGATACGGCCCAGGAACTTGTTTTTGAACTGATGAAAGTCACCCCCGAAGGACAACGCGCCCCGATGCTGAGCGTGATCGGCTGGACGGAATGGCTGAAAGGAAAGTCCAGCTTCGCGGGACGGTATTTCAAGCTCGCGTTGGAGGACGTCGAGGGTTACCGGTTCGCGGAACTCATGACCGATTTGGTCAGCCGCGGCTTGATCGCTGACTGCGTGCGTGATCCGAAAAAGGCCTATGCCCGCAAGATAGGCCGCTAACCGGATGAGGCCGGACCTCACACCAAGGGTCCGGCCTTACCCGACGGGATCTCGCCTAGGTGCGCGCGGCCTCCCCCGCTACGCTCCGCCGGCCGCGATGTCGCTGTCGCGGGCGTAGCCACTATCCAGCCAAATCGCAGGAACAGCCGATACGGTGAAAGGACAAGCAGCCCAACACCCGAAGGCAGGACCCCACCGTGGCCGATGAGATCCGCATGACCGAGGCAGACACCATTGCCCCCGACGCAAGCCCGGCTGAAGACGTCTTGGAGCTGCGCTTACTCACAGCCGGACCAGTCACGGGACCGGTTGACCGGCCCCTGGAAGACCACCGCCTAGACGAGCTGTAAAGCACGGCAGCGACCACGCTGCCCCCACAAATTTCTTTTGCAGAGAAAACAGAAAGAGCCGGCACCCATGTGTCGGCTCTTTCTGTTTTCAATCAGAGGCTCTCAGGCTCATTTGTCCTCACATTGACCTGAAACACTGCAGTCCATCGAGTATTGTCTCCGACGTCCTCGCCGTTGAGGTTGGTCGGTTCCACCTCTACAAATTCGTGCTCACGCAGCTGTTCCTGGACCTGAATCCGGGCCTCATCCAAGAGAACCTTCGTGTGTTGTGGTTCACCGGGGCTCTTCATCAAATGCACGAATTCATTCCGGGGATAAGCAGGCGGTAGGAATCTGGCTTCTTGAGTGTTTGTCATTGCGGCAGCATATCGGGAAACGTCAGAGCACACCTCTGGTCTCCGCTGCGCTCCAACCAGCTATTGGGCGTCCTCTCCGCTTCGCTCCGTGGCCGGCTGTTGGGTCCAGGGCGCGCCGTCGCAGAGCTCCGGAGACCCTGGCCCTGTTGTGTCTACGACGTTTTTTGGCTGCTGTCCTTCGGATTCTATGTGTCCGCTCCAGCCCGTCTAGCCCCTCCTCCGTCGGCGCCTGCGGTGCAGGAAATGTCCCTCCGGCGCTCCTGCGTCGCTTATTTCCTCCGGGAATTTCCCACCCCTTGCCCAAGGGTAGACAGGCCTCCGTCGGTCACAGCTCCGCAAGCTTCGCCAGCAGCCAAAAAACAACGGGAGGGACGGGGAAGCTGGCCGGTCACCACAGGCCACCCCACCCACCACCTTTCTCGGCAAAAGAAGGAGCAACACCATGAACGACCGCATTGCACGCGCCGCCCTGACTCGTCTTTTCGACTCCCAGGACTCCACTGGCCGGGCGCTTGTCCACGCTTTGGGCGCCTACGCGGCCCTGAGAGTAGCCACCGGGGCGCAACCGCCCCACACCTTCCGCCGCATTGGCGAAGAGGAATTGAACGAAGGGCTGCGCCGCTGGGCGCAGCGGATCCCGGACGTGGACGCAGAAAGGGACCTTGCCACCATCGAACGACTGGGCGGAGGTTTCCTTATCCCCGGTGATGAACATTGGCCCATCGGCCTCGATGATCTGCCTGATGCCCCGTATGGGCTCTGGTACGTCGGAAACATCACCCAGGGGATCCCCGCGGTACAGCGCGCGGCAGCGCTGACCGGTTCCCGCGATTCCACCAGCTACGGCGCAGCTGTCACCGGTGACATGGCCCATGGACTGGCCCAGCGTGGAATCTGCATCGTCTCCGGCCTGGCCTACGGCATCGACGCCCACGCCCACCGTGGCGCGCTTGCTGGCTTTACCGGCACCGGACCGGCGACCATCGCGGTTGCCGCCGGAGGCCTTGACCGGGTTTACCCGTCCGGCAACGCCGACCTCGCGGCCGCGATCAGGGCCAACGGTTTGGTCGTCTCAGAGCAGCCCCCGGGAAACGCGCCCACGCGTCACCGCTTTCTGCAGCGGAACCGCATCATCGCAGCCCTGGCCGGAGTCACCTGTGTTGTCGAAGCCCGGTGGCGTTCCGGCGCGCTGAACGCCGCGCACCACGCCGAAACCATCGCCCGACATGTGGCGGCAGTCCCCGGAAGCGTGCACAGCGCGAACTCGGCAGGCTGCCACAGGCTCCTGAAAGAAGGCGCGGCCGCCCTGGTCTCCGACGCCGCAGAACTGGCCGAACTACTCGCCAGCTAAACCCACTGGTGGCCGGGACGCCCGTCCCGGCCACCACCCCATTCGTAAAGGAAGAACGATCATGACTGAAAGCCCCGAAACCCGACAGACCACCGAAGAGATCACATGGTTTCCCGCGCGTGAACTGGTGGACGCGATGAAAGCCGAAGGCCTGGAACTTCACGTCGACCAAACCGGCGGAGGCACCGCCACCCTTTTCCTTCAGAGCGAAGGCAGCCACACATTCACTATTGGCCCCGGATCATTCAGCTGGAAGAACCCCCTGGAATCCAGGTTCACCACGGCGGAGCTCTACTACGGCCCGGACCATTACGACGACGACGGCGAACCGGTGGAGTTCTCCGCCGACGACGAGAAGACCATCACGCCGGGAACACCGATAGCGGACATTGCCCATGAAATCGCCGCCAACTTCCGTAGATTCAACACCCACCCGATCCCGGCAATGTCCGACAGCGGCGCATAGGCGATGGTGGGCCGTTCGCCTCATGTGGGCGGGCGGTCCGCCGCAGGTGGCCGGCCCTGGTGGGTGGTTGCCGGCGACGGACCGCCGTTCCCGCAACGGGGCCGGCTGTGCTCACCTGGTGCGTGCGGCAAGCCCAGACCGGGACTGATCTGGGCGGATCCGCGGGGACCAGGGAAGAGCGTGCTCGCGGGGCTCGCACCCTTTTGGGCGTCCTCTCCGCTTCGCTCCGTGGCCGGCTGTTGGGCCCGGTCCCGGCCTCGCAGAGCTCCGCCGTGCCCGGTCCTGTGTGTCTACGACGTTTTTTGGCTGCTGTCCTTCGGATTGTACGTGCCCGCTCCGGCCCGTCTAGCCCCTCCTTCGTCGGGGCCTGCGGGGCAGGAAATGTCCCTGCGGCGCTCCTGCGTCGCTTATTTCCTCCGGGAATTTCCCACCCCTTGCCCAAGGGTAGACAGGCCTCCGTCGGTCACAGCTCCGCAAGCTTCGCCAGCAGCCAAAAAACAACGGGAGGGACGGGGAAGCTGGCCGGTCACCACAGGTCGCCCCACCCACCACCTTTCTCGGCAAAAGAAGGAGCAACA